>NZ_CP019445.1:929399-1239199 GCF_001975225.1 Kosakonia cowanii JCM 10956 = DSM 18146
CCAGTAGTTATCCCCCTCCATCAGGCAGTTTCCCAGACATTACTCACCCGTCCGCCACTCGTCAGCGAAGCAGCAAGCTGCTTCCTGTTACCGTTCGACTTGCATGTGTTAGGCCTGCCGCCAGCGTTCAATCTGAGCCATGATCAAACTCTTCAATTTAAAGTTTGATGCTCATCGAATTAAACCGTAATGAATTACGTGTTCACCCGTGAGACTTGGTATTCATTTAGTGTCCGAGGACATTAAGAATCCATGTCACCTGAGTGCCCACACAGATTGTCTGATAAATTGTTAAAGAGCAGTGCCGCTTCGCTTTTCGCAGCGGCGCGGGGTGTACATATTACGCTTCCCCGCTGTGAAGTCAACTGATTATTTTCAGAATTCTTCACCTGACAGGCCGGTGTGTTTGCCGTTGTGCCGTGTCAGTGGAGGCGCATTATAGGGAGTTAATTCCTGCTGACAACCCTTAATTTGAAAAAAGTTACCGTTCGCTCACTTTCCAGGCGAAAACTGTGAAAAGAGTCTATTTATGCTCTTTTATTAAACAAAAACGGGCCCCGAGAGGCCCGTTTTTCAGTTTTTATCTTTTATTGAACAGCAACAATGCGGTCATCTTTCACCACAAGCTGCACTGGCTTGCCCGGAATCAGGGTGCCAGAGAGGATCTGCTGCGCCAGCGGGTTCTCTATCTGTTGCTGGATCGCACGTTTCAACGGCCGCGCACCGTAAACCGGGTCGTATCCATTGGCGCTAAGCAGTTTCAGCGCCTCGTCGGAAAGTGTCACACTGTAGCCACGCTCCTCGAGACGTTTATACAACCGCTGCAGCTGGATCTGTGCAATAGAAGCAATGTGTTTTTCACCTAACGGATGGAACACAACGACTTCATCTATACGGTTGATGAATTCAGGGCGGAAGCTCTGACTCACCACGCCCATCACCAGCTCTTTCATATGGCCGTAATCGAGATCGCCAAAACGCTCCTGAATCAGGTCGGATCCAAGGTTAGAGGTCATGATGACTACCGTATTACGGAAGTCTACCGTTCTGCCCTGCCCGTCCGTCAATCGACCGTCGTCAAGCACCTGCAACAGAATGTTGAAGACATCCGGATGCGCTTTCTCCACTTCATCAAGCAGAATGACGGAATAGGGACGGCGACGAACGGCTTCCGTCAGATAACCGCCCTCTTCATATCCGACATAGCCCGGAGGCGCACCAACCAGCCGCGACACAGAGTGTTTCTCCATAAACTCGGACATGTCGATACGCACCATGGCGTCGTCGCTATCAAACATAAAGTTCGCCAGCGCTTTGCACAGCTCGGTTTTCCCAACCCCGGTCGGACCAAGGAAGAGGAAGGAGCCAATTGGGCGGTTCGGATCGGACAGCCCTGCGCGGCTGCGGCGAATGGCGTTAGAGACTGCATCGACAGCCTCATCCTGACCAATCACGCGGTGGTGAAGATCGTGTTCCATGCGCAGCAGTTTCTCACGCTCACCCTCCATCATTCGCGAAACGGGAATACCGGTCCAGCGCGCCAGCACTTCGGCGATCTCAGCATCGGTTACACGGTTACGCAGCAGGCGCATGGTTTTGCCTTCACTCTGTGTCGCCGCCGCCAGCTGTTTCTCCAGCTCGGGGATTTTTCCGTACTGCAACTCAGACATTCTGCCCAGGTCGCCATTACGACGAGCCTGTTCCATGGCGATTTTCGCCTGTTCAAGCTCTGCTTTAATCGTCTGCGTACCGGAAAGAGAGGCTTTTTCGGCCTTCCACTCCTCTTCAAGGGAGGAGTATTGACGTTCTTTCTCTTCCAGCTCCTCGTTCAGCATGTCGAGACGTTTTTTACTCGCCTCATCAGACTCTTTCATTAACGCGCGCTGTTCCAGCTTGAGCTGGATAATGCGTCGGTCAAGCCGATCGAGCTCTTCCGGTTTAGAGTCAATCTGCATACGGATGCTGGATGCCGCTTCATCGATCAGGTCGATGGCTTTATCCGGCAACTGGCGATCGGAGATGTAGCGATGGGAGAGCGATGCCGCCGCGACAATCGCCGGGTCGGTAATCTGCACATGGTGGTGCAGCTCATAGCGCTCTTTCAGACCGCGCAGAATAGCAATGGTATCTTCAACAGAGGGTTCAGCCACCAGCACTTTCTGGAAACGGCGCTCCAGCGCGGCATCTTTTTCGATGTACTGGCGATATTCATCGAGCGTCGTTGCGCCGACGCAGTGCAGCTCACCGCGCGCCAGCGCCGGTTTCAGCATGTTCCCCGCATCCATAGCGCCGTCGGCTTTACCGGCACCGACCATGGTATGCAATTCGTCGATAAACAGGATCACGTTACCTTCCTGTTTGGAGAGATCGTTGAGCACACCTTTCAGGCGCTCCTCAAACTCACCGCGATATTTTGCCCCAGCGACCAGTGCACCCATATCCAGCGCCAGCACGCGGCGGCCTTTCAGCCCCTCCGGCACTTCACCGTTCACAATGCGCTGCGCCAGCCCTTCAACAATGGCAGTTTTACCGACACCCGGCTCACCAATTAATACCGGGTTGTTTTTGGTACGGCGCTGCAGCACCTGGATGGTACGGCGGATCTCTTCGTCACGGCCGATGACCGGGTCAAGCTTGCCCTGCTCGGCACGTTCGGTCAGATCGACGGTAAATTTTTTCAATGCCTGACGTTGGTCTTCAGCCCCCTGATCGTTCACGTTCTCTCCCCCACGCATTTGCTCGATAGCCTGAGTCACGTTCGCAGTCGTTGCGCCAGCGGATTTCAGCAAATCCGTCAGCGTGCCGCGTGACTCCAGCGCAGCCAGAACAAACAGCTCTGACGAAATAAAGTTATCACCCCGTTTTTGCGCCAGCTTGTCGCAAAGGTTAAGCACGCGCATCAAATCTTGCGAAGGCTGCACATCACCGCCGGTACCTTCTACCTGCGGTAAGCGGCTCAGCGCCTGTTCAATGGCAATACGTAACTGGCCAGCATTGACGCCAGCAGAGGTTAATAAAGGTTGAACCGAACCGCCTTCCTGGTTCAGTAAGGCGCTCATTAAATGAAGTGGTTCGATGAATTGGTTGTCGTGCCCCAGTGCGAGCGACTGGGCATCGGCAAGAGCAAGCTGGAATTTATTAGTAAGACGATCCAGACGCATAACTCCTCCCATAACAGGTCAAATTTGCTACTGGAGATTAAATGAGGTCATCCCTCAATTATTCAAGGTGATTGACCTGATTTATGTGAAGAAAACTCACGCGTACTGGATCGTCTTGATTCGTTAGGTTATATCAGCCAAATGAAACTTGCCATACGCCCGGTCGTCTTGTCCCGACGGTATGAGAAAAAATCACTCTGCTGGCTGAAGGTGCAGTGCTCGCCGCCGTAGATATGCTCGACGCCGACGCTTGCCAGCCGCTGACGCGCCAGCTGATAAATATCAGCAAAATATTTCTCACCCTGCGGGCGAAATGCGCGTTCGGCTTCAGCATCGTGAGCCATAAATGCCTCACGCACTTCCGGGCCCACTTCGAAGGCCTCCGGACCAATCGCCGGGCCAAGCCACGCCAGCAGATTTTCAGGTTTGTCGGCAAAACAGGCTACCGTCTCTTCCAGCACGCCGCCGCACAACCCGCGCCAGCCAGCGTGCGCTGCCGCCACTTCACTGCCATCCCGGTTACAAAACAGCACTGGCAGGCAGTCCGCGGTCATCACCGCGCACACCGTGCCCGGCGTATTGCTGTATGAGGCATCCGCGCGTTTTGAGGCATAGGGCTCGCCGTCGAGCTTCAATACCGCCGTGCCGTGCACCTGCTCGAGCCAGACCGGTTTTGAAGGCAAACCCGCCGCCGCAAACAGGCGCGCGCGGTTCTCTTCGACATGCTCGCTGTTGTCACCGCAGTGCGCGCCGAGGTTCATGGCATCATAGGGCGGCAGGCTTACACCGCCGATACGCGTTGAGCTGCAGGCCGCCACGCCTTTCGGCAACGGCCAGTCCGGGACGATCAGTTTGGTCATAACCAGGCGACATCATCCTTATGGGTTTCAAAATCCGCGCGCATCGCGGCAATAAGATCGACCATATCCTGTGGAATTGGCGCATGCCACTCCATTTCAATACCGGTAATGGGATGGTAGAGACGCAGCATGGTCGCGTGCAGTGCCTGGCGGTCAAACTTGCGCAGCGCATCAATGAACTCATCCGATGCGCCTTTCGGCGGGCGAGGACGACCGCCGTAGAGCTGATCGCCCACCAGCGGATGGGTAATATGCGCCATATGGACGCGGATCTGGTGTGTACGGCCAGTTTCAAGACGCAGACGCAGGCGCGTATGGATACGGAAATGCTCCATAATGCGGTAGTGTGTGACGGCCGGTTTACCCATCGGGTGAACGGACATATGGGTGCGTTTGGTCGGATGGCGGCTGATAGGCTCCTCCACCGTACCGCCCGCGGTCATATGACCGATGGCAACCGCTTCATATTCACGGGTGATTTCACGCAGTTGCAAGGATTCAACCAGACGGGTTTGCGCCGGAACGGTTTTCGCCACGACCATCAAGCCAGTGGTGTCTTTATCCAGACGGTGCACAATACCAGCGCGCGGTACGTCGACAATCGGCGGATAGTAGTGAAGCAGCGCATTCAGCACGGTACCGTCAGGATTACCGGCGCCGGGATGTACGACAAAGTCGCGCGGCTTATTAATGACGAGAATATCGTCATCTTCATAGACGATATTGAGAGGAATATCCTGCGGCTCAAAGCGCGCTTCTTCTTCAATTTCCGCATTGATAGCAATGCGCTCACCGCCCAACACTTTCTCTTTCGGTTTGTCGCTAACGACATCGTTGACCAGCACGCGCTGATCAAGAATCCATTCTTTTATACGCGAACGTGAATAATCAGGGAACAATTCGGCCAAAGCCTGATCTAAGCGTTGACCGAGTTGATTCTCGGATACCGTTGCGGTGAGTTGTACCAGTTGTGCCATATACAGCTTCTTCGTTAACGTTGGGTTTTACGGCTTCGCCGTTTAATATAGTGTGCTATTGTAGCTGGTCTTAGTCGGGAGCAGGAGTAAAGAATCTCCCGCATGAACATTCTGAGGAAAGTCTAAACGTTATGACGCGCTTGAAATATCTGGTGGCAGCCGCCACGTTAAGTCTGGCTTTGGCAGGTTGCTCCGGTTCTAAGGAAGAGGTACCTGATAATCCACCAAACGAAATCTACGCGACCGCCCAGCAAAAGCTGCAAGACGGTAACTGGAAGGCGGCAATAACGCAACTGGAAGCTCTGGATAATCGTTATCCGTTTGGTCCTTACTCCCAGCAAGTGCAGTTAGATCTTATCTACGCCTACTACAAAAACGCCGATCTGCCGCTGGCGCAGGCCGCCATCGATCGCTTTATTCGTCTTAACCCAACGCATCCGAACATCGACTACGTGATGTATATGCGCGGGTTGACCAACATGGCCCTTGATGACAGTGCGCTGCAGGGCTTCTTCGGCGTTGACCGCAGCGATCGCGATCCGGCTCATGCGCGTGATGCGTTCAATGACTTCTCACGTCTGGTACGCGGTTATCCGCAAAGTCAGTATGCGACTGATGCCAACAAGCGTCTGGTCTACCTGAAAGATCGCCTGGCGAAGTATGAATACTCCGTCGCGCAGTACTACACCGATCGCGGTGCCTGGGTTGCGGTGACCAATCGCGTGGAAGGCATGCTGCGTGATTTCCCGGATACCAAAGCGACGCGCGATGCGCTGCCATTGATGGAGCACGCTTACCGCGAGCTGCAGCTCAATGCGCAGGCTGACAAAGTGGCGAAAATTATCGCCGCCAATAACAGCAACGCATAACGCCTGTAAACGCAAAACGGCAGCCCGCGGGCTGCCGTTTTTTTATCCGTTGAATGCCTGGCTGTCGTGCTTTCACGCCAATGCAACCTATCAACTATGACCGCTAACTTCTCATCCGACAAGCTATATTTCCCCTCTTCCTGCCCTGCCTCACAAACCCCTCGCCTTTGACAAAAAGTGACAAAATTACGTGATTTTAATCACACATTTTGACATTAGGCGCGCTATGCTGAAGTGACTTAGACGGAAAGACAGAGAGGTAAGATGTATGACAATGAACATTACCAGTAAACAAATGGAAATTACTCCGGCAATCCGCCAGCATGTCACCGACCGTCTCGCCAAACTGGATAAATGGCAAACTCAGCTGATTAATCCCCATATCGTCCTCTCTAAAGAGCCACAGGGTTTTACCGCCGATGCGACCATCAGCACGCCTAACGGGCAGCTTGTCGCCAGCGCTAAACATGATGATATGTATATCGCCATCAACGATTTGATCAACAAGCTGGAACGGCAGCTCAATAAAGTGCAGCACAAAGGCGAAGCGCGTCGCGCCGCAACATCGGTGAAAGATGCCAACTTCGTTGAAGAAGAAGAAGAGTAGTCTCTACATTGAGTTTCCAACGCGCCTACGGGCGCGTTTTTTATTGACAGAGCGAAAAGAGAGCAGTTACTTTAACCCCCTCGCTCAACAGGAAAAATGATGAAAACCACCCCGTTTCTCTTCGCACTCTTTTTTACCTTCCCCAGTTAGGGAGGCGATTCGTTTTGTGAGAAAAAGTGCGAAGACGAACAATAAAGCCTCCCAAGCCGGGAGGCTTTTTTATTGATAACAATGAAAGGCAACAACATGACGGCTGAAAACCCCTTACTGGATTTACGCGTGAAGATCAGCGCGCTCGACGAGCAGTTGCTGACACTGCTGGCCGAGCGCCGCCAGCTCTCCGTTGAAGTTGGCAAAGCGAAACTCGCCTCCCACCGCCCGGTACGCGATATCGACAGAGAGCGGGCCCTGCTGGAACATTTAATCGAGCTTGGCAAAACGCATCATTTAGATGCCCACTACATCACCCGCCTGTTTCAGCTCATCATTGAAGACTCTGTTCTCACCCAGCAAGCACTGCTCCAGCACCACCTCAACAACATCAACCCACGCTCTGCGCGTATCGCGTTTCTTGGCCCGAAAGGCTCCTATTCGCATCTTGCGGCGCGCCAGTATGCCGCGCGTCATTTCGAGCAGTTTATCGAGAGCGGCTGCGCACGTTTTCAGGATATTTTTAGTCAGGTCGAAACCGGCCAGGCGGATTATGCCGTCGTGCCGCTGGAGAACACCAGTTCGGGCGCGATTAACGATGTCTACGATCTGCTTCAGCACACCAGCCTGTCGATTGTCGGCGAGCTGACTGTGCCAATCGACCACTGCGTGCTGGTATCAGGTACCACAACTCTTGAGCAGATCCAGACGGTCTACAGCCATCCGCAACCGTTCCAGCAGTGCAGCCAGTTCCTGAACCGCTATCCGCATTGGAAGATTGAGTATTGCGAAAGCACCTCGGCGGCGATGGAGAAAGTCGCGCAACTGAACTCACCGCACGTCGCGGCGCTGGGCAATGAACCGGGTGGCGCGCTGTATGGTTTACAGGTGCTGGAGCGCAACCTGGCAAACCAGACGCAGAACATCACCCGTTTTGTGGTGCTGGCGCGTAAAGCGATCGATGTGTCTGAGCAGGTACCGGCGAAAACCACGCTACTGATGGCGACCGGGCAACAGGCGGGTGCGCTGGTAGAAGCGCTGCTGGTGCTGCGCAACCACAACCTGATCATGACCAAGCTGGAGTCGCGCCCGATCCACGGCAACCCGTGGGAAGAGATGTTCTATCTGGATATTCAGGCCAACCTGCACGCCAGCGCGATGCAAAAAGCGCTGCGCGAGCTGGGCAGCATCACCCGCTCGCTGAAAGTGCTGGGCTGCTACCCCAGCGAAAACGTCGTGCCGGTCGACCCGGTTTAACGCTCGATAAAGAGCGCTTTCTTCATCCCTGCCACCGAAACAGGCAGGGTGAAGATTCCCCCGGAAAGCGGATAATCAGCAATCTCTTGCTCATCCATATTTTCGCGGGTGGTGGTAATAAACAGCGTCTTCATATCCGCCCCGCCAAAGCAGACCATCGTCGGGCAGCGCACCGGCAAACGGTACTCCTCCAGCTGCTCGCCCTGTGGTGAGAAACGGGCAATTCGCCAGCCGTCATACATTGCGCTCCAGTAGCACCCTTCGACATCCATCGCCGCACCGTCCGGAATACCTTCTCCCGGGTTGAAGCGACGGAACAGCTCGCGCCGCCCAGGTTCGCCCTGTTCATCCAGCGGTGTACGGTAAATCACGCCGTGAGGTGTGTCAGAGGTGAACATCCACTGTTTGTCATGGCTGAAGGCCAGGCCGTTTGCGCCGTGAATATCACACTGCACCACTTTCGGCGTCAGATCGTTATCCACCCGCAGCAGCAGCGCGCCGTTATAATCCCCCGGCGCCCAGAAGGTGCCAGCATAAAAGCGGCCATGGTGATCGGTGCCGCCATCGTTAAAACGCGCCAGTTGTGGGTTAGAGGGGTTATCGCATACTTTCTGTCGCAGCAGCCCGCGCTCGTCAGTCAGCCAGACGGCCTGCCGCATGGCGACGATAAAACCGCCCTTCTCACGCAGCGCGAAGCAGCCCACCTCTTCCGGGAACGAGAGCACCGTATGCTCGCCCGTCTCCAGCCGGTAACGGTGGATTTCACCTTCGAGAATATCAGCCCAGTAGAGCGCCTGTTCGGCTTCGCTCCAGGTCGGACACTCAGGTAAATGTCCGGTGTAATCAAACAGTCTCTGCAACTCAGCCATTGCGCATCCCTTAAATAAAAAAAGCCAGCGGGTGACCACTGGCTTTTCAGTATAAACGGCTTTTGAAGTTACGCCCGGCTGTCGTTGGCCTGGCGTAACAGGGTACGGCTCTCGCTCTGGAAACGCTGGGCATAATCGCCGAACCAGTGCTCCACTTTGCGGAAGCTGTCGATAAATGCCTGCTTATCGCCCTGCTCCAGCAGGCCAATTGCTTCGCCGAAGCGCTGATAGTAACGCTTGATCAGCGCCAGGTTATCGGGCGAGGACATAATAATGTCGGCATAGAGCTGCGGATCCTGGGCGAACAGACGCCCCACCATCGCCAGCTCAAGACGATAAATCGGTGATGAGAGCGACAGCAACTGCTCAAGCTGCACATTCTCTTCCGCCAGGTGCAGGCCATAAGCGAAGGTGGCAAAGTGGCGCAGCGCCTGGATAAAGGCCATGTTTTGATCGTGCTCGACGGCACTGATGCGATGCAGCCGCGCGCCCCAGACCTGAATCTGTTCCAGGAACCACTGATAGGCTTCCGGTTTACGGCCATCACACCACACCACCACCTGTTTGGCGAGGCTACCGCTGTCCGGGCCAAACATCGGGTGCAAACCAAGCACCGGGCCGTTATGCGCCGACAACATCGCCTGCAGCGGGCCGCTTTTCACCGACGCCAGATCGACCAGAATGCAGTCCTCCGGCAGCGGTGGCAGCTTCGCAATCACCGCTTCTGTAACGTGGATCGGTACGCTGACAATCACCATGCCGGCATCCGCCAGCAGCGTTTCAGCCTGCGCCCAATCCTCTTTCTCCAGCGTACGCACCTGGTAGCCAGAGAGCGTCAACATTTTGCTGAACAGTTTCCCCATCTGGCCGCCGCCGCCAACAATGACCACCGGACGCAGCGCAGGACAGAGCGTTTTAAACCCTTTGTCGTTTTCGCTGGAGTAGGATTCGCGCATCACGCGGCGCAGCACATCCTCAATCAGATCGGGCGGCACACCCAGCGCCTCGGCCTCTTTACGCCGCGAGGCCAGCATTGAAGCTTCACGCTCGGGAACATAAATCGGCAGCCCGTAGTGGCTTTTGACTTCGCCCACCTGCGCCACCAGCTCCAGCCGGCGCGCCAGCAGCCCCAGCAGCGCCTTATCCACTTCATCAATTTGATCGCGCAGCGCGGTCAGTTCAGCAACCATAACACCCTCTTATGCAAAACGCGCCGCCAGGCTATTGCGCAGATCGCTGTCGATTTCGCGCAGCAGCGCTTCGGTCGCTTCCCAGCTGATGCAGGCATCGGTAACAGAAACACCGTACTTCATATCACAGCGCGGCTGCTCGGATGATTGATTGCCTTCGTGAATATTGCTCTCAATCATCAGGCCGGTAATCGAACGGTTGCCATCTTTGATCTGCGCGACAACGGATTCAGCAACGGCAGGCTGGCGACGGTAATCTTTATTGGAATTCCCGTGGCTGCAATCTACCATCAGCGACGGTTTCAGTCCCGCCTGCTGCATCTCTTTTTCACACTGCGCCACATCTGCCGGGCTGTAGTTCGGCGCTTTGCCGCCGCGCAGGATCACGTGACCATCCGGGTTGCCCTGGGTTTGCAGCAGACAGACCTGTCCGGCCTGGTTAATGCCCACAAAGCGGTGCGGCATCGCAGCCGCGCGCATCGCATTGATGGCGGTAGCCAGGCTGCCATCGGTACCGTTTTTGAAGCCGACCGGCATCGACAAACCGGAGGCCATTTCACGGTGAGTTTGTGACTCCGTGGTGCGCGCGCCAATCGCCGACCAGCTAAAGAGATCGCCGAGGAACTGCGGGCTGTTCGGATCGAGCGCTTCGGTCGCCAGCGGCAAGCCCATGCTGACTAATTCCACCAGCAGACGACGCGCAATCTTCAGGCCAGCTTCCACATCAAACGAGCCATCCATGTGCGGATCGTTAATCAGCCCTTTCCAGCCAACGGTGGTACGGGGTTTTTCAAAATAGACGCGCATCACCAGGTAGAGGCTATCGCTGACCTCTGCGGCAAGGGTTTTAAACCGACGGGCATACTCCAGCGCGGCTTCCGGGTCGTGAATCGAACAAGGACCGCAGACCACCAGCAGGCGCGGATCGCGCCCGGCAATGATGTTGGAGATGGTCTGGCGGGATTGCGCGATTTGCGCCTCTTGTTCGCCGGTCAGCGGGAAAGCGGTTTTCAGCTGTTCCGGAGTGATCAGAACCTGCTCGTCGGTGATGTGTACGTTGTTCAGCGCGTCTTTTTGCATGATCAAATCCTGTATGGCTCGTGTGCGATAGGTTTCCTCAAGCGAGGGAGCTGACACCATATCACATCAGGTAAACATTTCAATCCACAAAACGTACATATATCGTTACACAACCAACTTTAATAGCGCTTATATGGCTGCTAGCTGTAATTATAAATTTACAGATAGCAACCACTGGCACTTTACGCCGCGCGAACCGGCTGCGTTTTCCGCTGCCAGCGCAGGGCATCGACCAGCATAAACAGCAGTAAGCTGCCGCCCATGACCGGCATTGCCAACCCCAGCAGCAGGGCGATGATTGGCACCACACAGCGGCCCACAATAGGCAGTTGCAGCCAAGCGTGCAGCAGCGTTTCGCTCGCCGCCGGGCGGCGGATCCACCACAAACGATAGCCGACGATAATCATCACGCACAACGCGCTGCCAAAGGCGATCAGCACCAGCTGATTTAAGATGCCGAACAGCACGCCCATATGGAAATCAACGCCCCAGCGTGTCAGCTTCGCCATCAACGGGAAATCGGCGAAATGCACGTGATCTATCACTGCCAGCGAACTCCCCGCGATGGCGACCGCATCTACCTGCGTCGGCCAGCGGCGATCGATCTCCGTAACCGTCCAGGCGTGCTCAGCATCGCGCGGCGGGCGGATCTCAACCTTCATCGCCGCGATCCCGGCCGCCTGCGCGCGGGCGAGCACCGCGTCAAGTTGTGCCGGGTTAAGCGTCATGTCGGGCATCGCCATCCCTTCGTGATGCATATGGTGTTCAGCGTGCGGATCGGCCAGTGCGGCTTCGCCCTTGAGCTGCGTATTAACCTGCGGCGTCATCCAGTTAAATGCAGCGCGCAGTTTATCGACGTTGCCGCCCGCCCACTGCGACCAGGTCAGGCCGGTGGCGGAGAAGAGCAGCATCCCGGCAAGCAGTAGCCAGCCAAGCGTGACGTGCAGGCGGCGATGGTTCTGCACGCGGTTATTGATGCGCCGCTTCGGCCGGGTAAAAAACCACAGCACAGTGCCGCCGAGCGCGGCGATCCACATCCACGATGCCGCCAGTTCACTGTAGAGCCTGCCGGTATCGCCCAGCAGCAGCGAGCGGTGCAGGTAATCAATCCACTGGCGCAGCGGCAAAATACCGCTGGTGCCGTAAACGGTCATATCCCCTTTCACCTGTAACGTCACCGGATCGACAAAAATCGCCCGGCTCTCCGAGACGCCAAGCTGTGGGTCAGCAAACATCACCCGTGTCGTCTCGCTATCGCTCAGGCCAGGCCGCACAGCCAGCAAGCGCAGATGGCCGCCCGTCACCTGTTCGGCGACGCGAAGCTGGTCAGCCAGCGGTTGCCGCTCGCCGCTCTCCACGCCATACAGCGCATCGTGATAAAGCCAGCTCTCCAGCTGCGGCGTCGCAACGTAGAGCGTGCCGCTCAGCGCGGCGATAAAGATAAACGGGCCGACAAACAGGCCAATATAGAAATGCAGGCGTCGCAGCAGGTTAAGCCACGCCGCACGAGGGGTGCAGGAAGTCATACTTTTCCTCAAAAAGCGCAAAGGTGTGCCATTCCGCGCAGGCGGAACACTATTTTGGGGTCAGGAAAAGCGTGAAGATGGCGGCGCGCGGGTGTCCGGCCAAAGCCAGGGGATAAAGTGCCACAGCCGAGGGCGCGTGCGGGCAGGCGGGCAGGTCACGCGCAGCACGCGTCCCAGCAGCAGCAGAACAAGCAGGAAAATCAGGCCGGGAACATGGGCCAGCAGCACACAGTAACCACACGCTTCGGCGTGATCGAGCGGCATGGCAGGCGGCGGGCTCTCCGGCGGCGACATTTCATGGTGTGAAACATCGTGGTGTGCATGATCGTTCTGCGCGGGCATCGGCATACTCATCTCATGATGCATACCGGGCATCGCGCTCATCGGATCTTTTTGCAGCGCGGTAGAGATAAGAGGAGCGACAAGGATCAGCAGGATCGCAAACAGCGCCAGCCACAGGGCTGAGCGTTGGGCTCTCGTAGGATGAAAAACGTGCTTCACCGCGTCTCCTTCAGGTCGAAGCGGCATTGTAAATTAAACATCACCAGAAGGTTAATCATTTTACCCGAAGAGGCAAAACGGCGTGGCGTAAAGGGCCAGATAAGTTAGTTAAGCCGCTTTTGCAGGCCCCACCACGCCATCTGGCCTGCGCCCTGATTTTCCCGGCACGCCAGGCAAGTTAAGTGCAGTGAAATGCAGGGTTATGCATCTTCTGCCGCCACATTGCCGCCATTAAACGCCGCCAGCGGGTTGAGCGTCACCGCCTCTTCAAGATGATCGGGAGCAAAGTGGGCATAACGCATGGTTTCACGAATATTGGCATGGCCAAGGATGCGCTGCAGCACGAGGATATTGCCGCCATTCATCATAAAATGCGAGGCGAAGGTGTGGCGCAGAACGTGGGTTTTCTGCCCCTCGGCAAGAGCCAGAGAGGTGGTGGCCAGCATGCGGGTGAAGTCGGGATAACAGGGCTGAAACAGCGCCCCCTCGAGCGGAGCCAGCTCGTCGAACAGCCACTGCGGGATCGGCACGGTGCGGTTCCTGCCGCCTTTGGTTTTGACAAAGGTGAGCTTATTGGGTGACAACTGCGTGCGGGTGAGGGATTCAGCTTCGCGCCAGCGCGCGCCGGTGGCGAGACAAATTTTCACCACCCGCGTTAAATCGACATTGCCGAAACGAACACAGGCCGCCAGCAGTTCGGCGATCTGCGCCTGCGTCAGCCAGCTCATCTCGCGCTCTTTTTCGCGAAACGGACGCACGCTCTCCAGCGGATTGGGCAGCGACCACTCACCCAGCCGGGTGAGTTCATTAAACACCGCGCTAAGGTAGTGCTGCTCGCGGTTGACGGTGATGGGCTTCACTTTCCACTTTGCCGGGTCCGGCGTATAGCCATTGTCGATCTCACCGCTCAGGCGCTTATCACGGTAGTGGGCCCAGGCTTTCGCCGTCAGCTGCGCGGCGATGGGATCGCCCAGCCCGCGGCAGACAATCTCCAGCTTCGCCAGCCGCGATTTGCTCGCCGCCAGCGACTGACCGTGCAGCTTGTACCACAGCGCAATCAGCTCGCTTAAGCGGCGGCGGTCGGCCTTCTCGCCGAGCCAGGGTTTCTCCTCCGCTTCCCGCTTCGCCCACGTCTCAAAGGCTTCCGCTTCGCCTTTGGTGGCGAACTGCTTGCGAATGCGCCGGCCGTCGCGCCCCTGGGGATAGACTTCGCAGAGCCACTTCCCGCTCTTCTGTTTGCTGACCGTCATTGCCGCTTACACATGCTTTTCCAGCGTAAAGAGCACCACGCCGAACGGCGCGATCTCCGCTACGCCACACTCAAAATCGACCGCGTTATTGCTCAGGCGCACTTTGCCACCGGGCAAGCGCACGACATCAAAGACATCCAGCGCGTCATCAATGGCAATCACCCAGCGCCCGTTGCCAATCTTCTGCGCAGCGGTATCCACCAGCCAGCCGGCATGCAGCCCGTCAATAAAGCGCAGGCTATCGGTAGCGGCAGGTGCCAGCGACGGATCCAATACCCAGACGCCCGCCTCTTTCAGCTCGCCCGACTCATGGCGGAATTTCGGAATGGTAATAACAGCATCGTTCTGCGCAGCAGCCGGTGCCGGGTACATCTCTCCCTGCCCGGTTGCCAGCCACTTCAGGGAGACGCCGGTATCCAGCGCGCAGGTGACGACCACATCACCGGGGAAGAAGTCGCGGCGCACCCAGGTGCTGATGGTGCCTGAAGAGATATCGAGCAAATCGCCCAGATCTTTTTGCATCTGGAAGCCATAGGCATCAAGAATGCGACGCAGCACCGGGCGTCCGCCCGCCGAGAGGATCTCCTCATACAATGCCTTGCCTTTTACCTGCGGCTTCTCAACCAGATTCGCATTTGCAAACTCACCATTCACCAGCCAGTGCAGATCCGCGCCGGTATCGAGCGCGCATTTGACCACCGCTTTATAGGGCACGCTTTCCCGCTGGATCCAGCTGCTGATATTGTTCGCCGGCACATCCAGCGCCTCGGCAAGCGCTTTCTGACTGGATACGGAGTAGGACGCTGCAATGCGATCCACCACATCCTGAACACTCATCTTGTTTTCACTCATGGACACCAACATCGAAAAAGTGATTTACACAATCGCATTTGCGATTTATATTGCTGTTCATCGACCAAAATGCACAGCAGTGCACTACATTTCAAACAACAGGAGATAATGCGATATGTCAGATGCAAAATCAATGCCGTCGCATCCGTTATCCGGCTCTCAAATGCAATTCAGCACCTTTTCACATGGGCAGATGGATGAGCTGATGTCCGCCCTGCTGCCGGCGCTGCAAACCCTGATCCGCTCGGCGATGTCCGATGCGATGACGGTGAAGGATTTCGCCGCAATGCGCGGTATCAGCGAGCGTCTGGTGTGGCAGTGGCTCGATGAAGGGGTGCTGCTCAAAGCGCCAACCCGCGAGCATACCGACGCCGGTAAACGCAGCCGCACGCTGATTAACGTCAAAGCCTGGCGCGATAAATTAACGCAGCAGGCTATCGACTGCCGTTACATCGACCGGCGCTCCGCCACCTCATTCGGTTAATTTTGCATTTGCGAGTTCACGCTCACGCAGGAGGATCTATGGCGATCACCTCACCTGCCGCCAGCGCACCGCTGAGTGCCGGCGAGCGGCTTACCGGGTTAAACCACATCAGCGAGCTTCGCGGTCGCCACTGGGGGGACAGCTGGAGCGAGGTGGCGCGCTTTATCGACGATATGCGCGACAGACGCGACGAGCAGTATGAGGCAAATGCCCGGGCGCTGGCGGCGATCTTCTTTCTCGCCCGCGTCCCCACTGCCCGCCAGGCGCTCGACCCGCAGCAGCTCACCCTCGAGGAGAAGCGCGCGCTGATTGCCGCCATGAACCACTTTCGCGTCGTTGTCAGCCTGTTTCCGAAACGGCTAACCATGCCGCTTTAACCCCAACTTTCAAACCAAGACGTCAACCCGTCGGGCATCCCTTTGCCCAAATTCAGGAGAATTACCATGAGAAAGACCGCGATTCACTCCCCCGCCCGCAGTGGCGATGAAGTCACGCTGCTGCTGGCTGAAGCCCGCAATAACGAACGCCTGCGCTGCGCCGGTGCCGTTTCTGCCCGCCTTGATACGCTGGCGAGCTTTATTGCCTCCCAGCGCCTCGACTGGAGCGACGCCGCCGAGCTGTTGCGCCAGGAGGCGACTCATATCGATAACCAGGCACTGGAGCTGCACTGATGGCCGATGAAATGGATGGCGTTCAACAACGCGAAATGGAGGAGCGCGAGCGGCATATCCTGCACGCCCGCCGCCGTTTACTCCTCCCCTCTCGCTTAACCTGCGAATGCTGCGACATGCCGATCCCCGAGGCGCGTCGCATGGCGCTGCCGGGCGTGACCTGCTGCGTCAGCTGCCAGCAGATCGCCGAACTGAAAGATAAGCACTTCAGGAGAACATAAGTGGCTGTCAGCCTGGCTTACCCCTGGAACGCGCCGCGCAGCGCTATCGCCAGCCCCTACCTGACTCACGCCGAACAGCACCGCCGCAATCAGCATATTGCGGCGGTGCTGCAGGCGCGTCACGCACTGGCGCTGCAACCCGCCTGCGTGCGCCTCTCCATCAGCCGCACAGAGCAAGCGCTGGAAAAGGCGCATGGCGCGGCGCGGGCGCACGCCTTTCTGCTGCGCTTCGCCAGGCAAACCCTGCCACGCCTGAAGGCCGTGAATGCCCGCTACCAGATCGATTGTTTGCAATCACGCGTCTCAAAGGCACTTTTCAATGGCCATTTTGATACCGCTTTCCAGCAGGCGCTGGCTGGCCGGCTGGTCGATTTGGTTAACCGCTACAACCAGCTCGCGGACTGCAACCGGGCCAGCGTCGACCGGCTGGCGGAAGATATCGCCCACTTAATCCGTAGCGAGCTGGCGGATATTGATGTCGATGAGCAGACCGAGCTGAAAACCCTGCACCGCTGGTATCACCACGCTGGTCTTATCGCCCTGCAATTTAACGTCACCCCACCGCACTGGCAGCGCGTGACGCAACACCGCGTCTGCGCGGAGGATCTCGCCCCGGCGGTGATCCGTCTTTTCAGCGAGCAGTGGTGGCGCGGTCATCTTCGCCGCGCAGCGGCTCAGTGGCGCGAGCATCTGCACATCGCGCTGGGCGTGGTCAGCCGTAAAACGCAGCCCTACGCCAGCCGGGACTGCATCACCACCTGGCGCGAACAAAAGCGCCGCCACCGCGCGTTTCTCAAAAGCATGGAGCTGGAGGATGAAGAGGGAAACCGCATCAGCCTGATTGATAAGCATGACGGGTCGATAGCCAACCCGGCGATCCGCCGCTGCGAGCTGATGACGCGCATCCGCGGTTTCGAAACTATCTGTCAATCCCTTGGCTATGTCGGCGAGTTTTACACGCTGACCGCCCCAGCCGCCTTTCACGCCACCTCCCATACCGGGCACCGCAACCTGAAATGGAACGGCGCCAGCCCGGCGCAAACCCAGGGTTACTTCACTCGTCTGTGGACGCGCATTCGCGCCAGGCTGCACCGCGACGGCCTGCGCATTTTCGGTATCCGCGTTGCGGAGCCGCATCACGATGGCACCCCGCACTGGCATCTGCTGCTGTTTATGCAGCCGCAGAACCGAGAGAAGGTGCGCGAGATCCTGCGCGATTTTGCCCACCAGCAAGATAGTGAAGAGTTACGCAACGAGAAGGCGCGAAAAGCCCGTTTTCATGCCGAAGCGATCGATGCGCAAAAAGGGAGCGCAACGGGGTATGTAGCGAAGTATATCGCCAAGAATATTGACGGCTACGCACTGGATAATGAAACCGACCACGAAACGGACACGCCGCTGAAAGAGAGCGCCTGCGCGGTCTCCGCCTGGGCGGCGCGCTGGCATATCCGCCAGTTTCAGTTTGTCGGCGGCGCGCCGGTCACCGTCTACCGGGAATTACGCAAAATGGCCGACAGCGCCACGGCCAAAGGGCTGAGCGTGGAGTTCGCCGACGTCCACGATGCCGCCGATAACGGCGACTGGGCTGGCTACGTCAATGCTCAGGGCGGCCCGTTTGTCCGCCGTGACGATCTGCAGGTACGCACCCTGTATGAAGCAGAGGGTGAATTTAACCAGTACGGCGAACCGACGGTTCGTATTCGCGGCGTGTATGACACGGTAATCGGTAGCGGTTCGCCGGTGCTGACGCGCCTGAAGAAGTGGACCATCGTGCCGAAGCGCGCGGCGGCGGTTTTTCAGGGCGCGGCTGCGCCCGCTTGGAGTTCTGTCAATAACTGTACGCCCTTCGAGCCGGGTAAACCGCTAACAGATTACCAGCGGCGGCAACTCACCCACCGGCTGCGGGAAGGGATCCTCAGTGAACGAAACGGGAGGTTAAAAACCGATCTCAACATCATTAAGAATAATGACTTTTTGGCAAGCAATAGATGGTCAGAATATTTGTCACTTCACAATACTGTTTTTTTATCAGCGACATAGTGATTAGACAAAATAATCTTCGCTTCCCATAAATATCCAGCCTATGATACTGTATATACATACAGTAAGAGAATTCATGAGAGGAATTCATGGTCTTTGAACGACTAAATAAGACTCAGCACAAATGGGCATGCGTGCAATTCATTGCCGAGGTGTCGCTTATCGCCAACTGCAAGCCTTCCGACCTGAAGCTGGCCTTAAGCCTGATCGCGGATCTGGCAGAGAGCGAGAACACTACTCCCGATGATGAGGATATTTATTACAAAGCCGAATAGCCCGCCGAACGCCATTCCGGCCACTCTCTTTACCGTACTCTTACGCACCGGCTAGCGTTTCCCTCGCCCGGTGCGTCGCTTTTTCCTCCCCGTTGTTGTACCAGCCACGCGCCAGCACCAATTCATAGCCCTTAGCCTCTCTGTTGCGGAAACTTAACCATGGAAAAAACCTTCCGGATGGTAAGAGACGCAAAACGATGAATGCGATAACACAACAGGGCGACACCCTCGATCTGATCTGTCTGCGCTACTACGGGCGAACGGCGGGCGTCGTCGAACGCGTGCTGGCCGCCAATCCTGGACTTGCCGGGCTGGGGGTGGTTCTCCCGCACGGCACCGCCATCACCCTGCCCGATGTCGCGGTGCAGACCATGCAGGAGACGGTAAATCTATGGGCGTAAGTATCGAGAGAATCAGCTCGTCGCTGGCCTACTGGATTAGCGTCGCCCTGACCTTTTTTGGCGCCATGACGCCACAAGACTTTGCTGCTTACTTCGGCGCGCTCGGCGTCGCCATGACCGTCGGCGTGAACTGGTATTACCGCCGTAAAAGCTATCTGTTCCTCAAATCCTGTGCGGTGAGCCAGGAGGTGGTCAATGGGCTTACCCGTTAAACGCTGTAGCGCGGCGGCCGTGTTGGCGCTGGCGCTGCTGCTGCCCGATTTTCATCTGCTGCACACCTCACAGGCGGGGCTGGCGCTGATTACCGATCTCGAAGGCTGTCGTCTGCGCCCCTATCAGTGCAGCGCGGGAGTCTGGACCTCGGGGATTGGCCACACGGCGAAAGTGATTCCCACGCGCGATATCAGCGAAAAAGAGGCCGCCGTCAACCTGGTTGCCGACGTGCTGAACGTTGAGCGCCGCCTGGCGCACTGCGTGCCGGTGGAGATGCCGCAACCGGTCTATGACGCGGTAGTCAGTTTCACCTTTAACGTCGGCAGCGGCGCGGCGTGCGCCTCAACGCTTGCCTGGCACCTGCGCCAGAAGGCGTGGAAACAGGCCTGCGATCAGCTGCCGCGCTGGGTCTATGTCGATGGCGTACGCAACCGCGGGCTGGAAAACCGCCGCCAGCGCGAGCGCGACTGGTGCCTCCGGGGGGTGAAATGAGCACCCGCCTGGTGATAGTGGCCGCGCTCCTGGCGACGCTGACCGGGCTGTGGTTGTTTGAGCAAAACCACGCTCTGCGTGCGTCTTTAGCCAACGCGCAGCAGCTGGCGCAGGAGCAGAACGCCACGCTGACGCGCCTTAAAACTGCCCTCAATGCCACCGCCGAACTGGCGGCAAAGAACCAGCAGGCGCAGGTCACGCTACGCCAGCAGCTCGATGCCGCCAGCGCGCAGGCGCTGCAACGAGAAAACGCGATCGCGAGGTTATTAAATGAGAACGAGGCTTTTCGCCACTGGTATCGCACTGAGTTACCTGATGCTGTGCGCCGGGTGCACCAGCGCCCCGCCTGCCCCTCCGCCGCTCATTGTTTACAACAGTTGCCCGCAGGTCAGTCTCTGCCCGATGCCGGCAAGCGCGCCGCAAACTAACGGCGATTTGAGCGCCGATATCCGCCAGCTTGAGCACGCGCTGGTGCAGTGCGCGCTGCAAGTTGAAACCCTTAAACATTGCCAGGATGAGAACAATGCTAAAACCCAACTCTCTGCGCAGCGCCCTGATTAACGCCGTCCCGGCGCTGCACGATACCCCCTCGATGCTGCGCCTGTGGGTCGATAAAGGCAGCAATATCGCCACGCTCGCCAGCTCCTTATCGTTTGAAAAACTGTTCAGCCTCAATGTCACCATCACCGGTTTCAGCGGCGATATCGACACGCTGTTTGTGCCGGTAATGGCGTGGCTGCGCGATAACCAGCCCGACATTCTCTCCGTCGAAGCGGGGCAGAAAGGCGGCTTTAGCTGGACGCTGCTGACAAACGCCGACGGTACCCAGGATGTGACGATGGTGCTCCAGCTGACCGAGCGCACCCAGGTGAAAGAGCTCAACGGCGCGCTGATTGCCGAAACGCTGCCAGAGCCGCTGCCGCCGGCCTTCGTCACCCGCCCGAAAGAGCTCTATATCAACGGCGAGCTGGTGAGCCGCTGGCAGGCGTGATCGCCTGCGCCATACGCCACGGGCTGCGTTGTGCCAAAAGCCGGACAGCCTTGTTCAATTTTCAAAACCGGGGACGCATAGCATCATTTCGCTTATGAACAGACAACTTTCGCTTCACGAGCTGGCCCGCCAGCTCCGCAATATGATCCGCACCGGAATTATCGTTGAGGTCGACCTGAAAGCCGGGCGCTGCCGGGTGCAGACCGGCGGTATGGTGACCGACTGGCTACAGTGGTTAACCCACCGCGCCGGGCGTTCGCGCAGCTGGTGGGCGCCCTCCGTCGATGAGCAGGTGTTACTGCTTGCGGTCGGCGGCGAGCTGGAGACCGCCTTCGTGATGCCGGGGATTTATGCCAACGATCATCCGGCACCCTCCGCCTCGGCAGACGCCTGGCACGTCACTTTTCCCGATGGCGCGGTGTTTGAATATGAACCGCAGACCAGCGCTCTGAAGGTGAGCGGCATTAAAACCGCCGATATCACCGCCTCCGAGTCGATTACCGCCAGCGTGCCGCAAGTGCTGGTGAAAGCTTCGACGCGCATCACCCTCGATACGCCGGAAGTGGTCTGCACCAATAAGCTGATCACCGCCACGCTGGAGGTGCAAAAAGGCGGCACGATGAGCGGCAATATGACGCACAGCGGCGGCTCGCTCACCTCGAACGGCAAAGTGCTGCATAGCCACCAACACCCCGGCGACAGCGGCACCACCACAGGAGCACCTTTATGACAGCACGTTATTTCGGCCTCGATCGCACCAGCGGGCGCAGCCTGACCGACGTCGACCATATCCGCCAGAGTATCAGCGATATTCTGCGCACGCCGGTGGGCTCGCGCGTGATGCGCCGCGATTACGGTTCGCTGCTGTTCGATATGCTCGATCAGCCGCAGACCCCGGCGCTGGCGCTGCAAATTCAGGTGGCTTGCTATATGGCGCTGCTGCAATGGGAGCCGCGCATCACCCTCAGCGCGGTGACGGCCGAACGTCAGTTCGACGGCAAGATGGTGGTCAATCTGACCGGCCAGCTTGCCAGCACCGGCGAGTCCCTCTCTTTAACCCTTCCTGTGAGTTGATACCATGCCGATTATCGATCTGAGCCAACTGCCCGCGCCCGATGTCGTCGAGGCGCTGGATTATGAGCGCATCCTGGATGAGCGCAAAACGACCCTTGTTTCACTCTTTCCCGCCGATCAGCAGGAGGCCATCGCCCGTACGCTGGCGCTGGAGTCCGAACCGCTGACTAAGTTTCTCGAGGAGAATGCTTACCGCGAAGTGATCTGGCGCCAGCGCGTCAACGAAGCGGCCCGCGCGGTGATGCTGGCGTATGCTTCCCGCAGCGATCTCGATGCCATCGCGGCGAACAGCAACACCGCGCGGCTGGTGATCGCCCCTGCTGATGAGAGCACCATACCGCCCACGCCGGCAGTAATGGAGTCCGATACCGATTTACGCCTGCGCGCGCAGCAGGCTTTTGAAGGGCTAAGCGTGGCCGGGCCGGTGGGTGCTTATGAGTATCACGGCCGCAGCGCCGATGGTCGCGTGGCGGATATCTCTGCCGTCAGCCCGTCCCCCGCCTGCGTCACCATCTCCGTGCTCTCCCGCGAAGGCGACGGTACCGCCAGCCCTGAACTGCTGGCGATTATCGATAAAGCGCTTAACGCGGAGGATGTGCGTCCGGTCGGCGATCGCGTGACGGTACAGAGCGCTAAAATTGTGCCCTACCAGATTGATGCCACGCTTTTTCTCTACCCCGGGCCTGAATCGGAGCCGATTCGCCAGGCGGCTGAGCAGAAGCTGAAAGCCTATATCACTGCCCAGCGCCGACTGGGGCGCGATATTCGCCTGTCGGCTATTTACGCCGCGCTCCATGTTGAGGGCGTGCAGCGGGTGGTGTTGAACGCACCGCAGCAAGATATTGTGCTCGATCAGAGCCAGGCCTCCTGGTGTACGGCGTGGAAAATTACCACCGGAGGTACCGATGAGTGACGACCGTCTGTTGCCTGTTGGCTCATCGGTTCTTGAGGTGGCGACAGCACACGCGGCGGCGCAGATTGAACGCGTACCGGTGCCGCTGCGCACGCTGTGGGATCCGCTAACCTGCCCGGCCGAGCTGCTGCCCTATCTCGCCTGGGCGCTCTCCGTTGACCGCTGGGATTTTAACTGGCCGGAAGCGACCAAACGTAAGGTGATCGCCTCCTCCTTTTTCGTCCATCAACATAAAGGGACACGCAGCGCCATTCACCGGGTGGTTGAGCCGCTCGGCTTCCTGATTGAGCTGCGTGAGTGGTGGCAGGATAACGCCGAACCCGGCACTTTCCGGCTGGTGATTGGCGTCCAGGAGAACGGCATTACCGAGGAGACGTACCAGGAGCTGGAGCGGCTGATTAACGATGCCAAACCGGCAAGCCGCCATTTGACGGAGCTGAATATCAGCCTCAGCAGCCAGGGCGAGTGCTACGTTGGCGCGGCCTGCTACCTTGGCGAGGAGCTGACGGTCTACCCTTACAGCCCGGAAGAGATTGTTGTCGGCGGTGAAAGCTATGCGGCATCGGCGATCCACCTGATTGATAGCCTCACTATCACGGTTTAATCCTCCCCTTCGGGCTACGGCCCGTTTTTTTTGTCTGGCCTGTTGTGTGCCCCTCAGTCCAACGTCGCCACGTGGCGTCCGCCAGGTGCTGAACGGAAAATATCGCTACCGTTCACTGCTCAACAAACCTGAGAGAATCCCATGTCTGTAAAATATTTCGCGATTTTAACCAATCAGGGCGCGGCAAAGCTGGCGAACGCCACCGCGCTTGGGACGACGCTTAACCTCACGCAGCTGGCCATCGGGGATGGCAACGGCACGCTACCGGTACCGGACGCGGCGCAAACCCGGCTTATCAATCAGACACGCATCGCGCCGCTCAATGCCCTGTCGGTCGACCCGGAGAACCCAAGCCAGATAGTAGCGGAGCAGATTATCCCGGAGAATGAGGGTGGGTACTGGATCCGCGAGCTGGGTCTGTTCGATGACGAAGGGGTCTTGATTGCGGTGGCGAACTGCCCGGAGACCTACAAACCGCAGCTACAGGAAGGTAGCGGACGCACACAGACCATTCGCATGGTGGTGGTGGTCTCCTCAACAGCAGCCGTGACGTTGAAAATCGATCCGTCGGTGGTGCTGGCAACGCGTAAATACGCCGACGATCTGCTGGCCGGACACCTGAAGGCGGCAAATCCCCATCCACAGTATCTGCAAATTGCCGATATCGCCTCCTTCACCCCGGTCGGCGTGCCGCTGCCCTACCCGTCTGCCACTCCGCCCGCCGGCTGGCTAAAATGCAACGGCGCGGCCTTTAATAAAGGGCAGTATCCAAAGCTGGCGGCCCTGTTTCCCTCAGGCAATTTGCCGGATCTGCGCGGTGAGTTTATTCGCGGGTGGGATGATGGACGCGCAGTGGATAGCGGGCGTGCGTTACTCAGTACTCAACTCGGGATGTTAGAAAAACACCGCCATTTTATTGTCGCTAATACACGCTATGAGGAAACCGAAGAGTGGGATATCGGTGTTATCTATAATTCGACCTATACGCAGGGCCGCGGCCTGGATGCATCATCTTCTGTAGGCGATTTAATCCCCTCGCCAACGCTTCATAGTAAAGGACGAGTTGGCAATACCGGTGGCGTGGAAACCCGACCGCGCAACGTCGCCTTTAACTACATCATCAGAGCAGCGTAATCCTCTCTATATCCCAACGGGCATCGCCCGTTTTTTTTGCCCGCCCTGTTGTGTGAGTTCGCAACCAACGCCCCTTCATGGTGTTTGCCTGCGGCTGAACGGAAAATATCGCCATCGTTCACTTCTCAACAAACAACCTGAGAGCGTATGCATGATCGCAAAATATTTCGCTATTTTGACTAACCTGGGGGCGGCAAAGCTTGCAAATGCCGCCGCGCTGGGCACGCAAATCAGCCTGACGCAGATGGCCGTTGGCGATGCCAATGGCCAGTTGCCTACGCCCGACCCGGCGCAAACCCAACTGATTAACCAGAAGCGTATCGCGCCGCTAAACCGGCTCTCGATTGACCCGAAAAATGGCAACCAGATTGTTGCTGAACAGGTGATTCCGGAAACCGAAGGTGGCTTCTGGATCCGTGAAATTGGCCTCTATGACGATGCTGGCGTGCTGATTGCGGTGGCGAACTGCCCGGAAACCTATAAACCGCAGCTGCAGGAGGGTAGCGGACGCACGCAGACCATCCGTATGGTGGTGGTCGTCTCCTCAACGGCGGCGGTGACGCTGAAAATCGATCCGTCGGTGGTACTGGCCACCCGCCAGTATGCTGATGACCTGCTGAGTAATCATCTCAAGGCCGCCAATCCACATCCGCAATATGCGCCGCTCGCCAGCCCAGCGTTCACGGGGATCCCGACGGTTCCGGACACGCTGGTGAGTAATTACGGTCAGCAGATTGCCAATACCAAATATGTGCGTGATGTGGTGGCAAATGATGCCTACATTCTGCCGGTCGGTGTGCCGGTCGCCTGGCCACAGGTAGAGCCACCATCAGGCTGGTTCGTCTGTAATGGCGCCACGTTCGATAAGTCAAAATATCCACGTCTGGCGAAAGCGTATCCGGCCGGTTTACTGCCGGATCTGCGCGGCGAGTTTATTCGCGGCTGGGATGCAGGGCGTAATGTGGATCCCCTGCGAATTATGCTTTCCGCCCAGGCGGATGAGTTCCGGGCGCACAATCACCGTTTTATTAACGAGTATGACACTCGAACAGATCGAATAATCGCTTATACCGATGAAAACAGTGAAAGTCTGGAGACCACACAACAAGTAGGACTCCGGGCTCAGACCTATATCCTGATGGAAAAAACGGGTGGTGTCGAAACCCGCCCACGCAACGTTGCCTTTAACTTCATCGTGAGAGCCGCATAATGACAACCGCAATTTTTAACGAAAACCACTTAGCTATCCAGGCAGGGACTGTCACCGTCTATAACTTTGACGGGGGAAGCCGTGAATATCTCGGCAGCACCGTCGAGTATATTGCTGTAGGCGTCGGTATTCCGGCGAACTCGGCGCTTGATGAGCCTTTAGCGGCGAAACCGGGTTTTGCGGTGCGCCGTAACACAGCGCTGGATGGCTGGGAGTATGCCCCCGACTACCGCGGCAGCGACGTGTATGAAAAAACCACTGGCGTGAAAAGGACGCTGACGCAGTTGGGCGACTACCCGGACGATGTCACCCCGCTTGCCCCCGCCACCCCCTATGACGTCTGGAACGGCAGTGCCTGGGTAACTGATGAGGCCGCACAGCAGGCCGCGCAAATCGCGCAGGCAGAGCAGACCAAAACCCGTCTGCTCAACAATGCGAAAAACACCATCAGCCTGTGGCAGACCGAACTGCAACTCGGCATCATCAGCGATGATGATAAAGCGCAGCTTATCGCCTGGATGCGCTATATTCAGGCTCTGCAGAAAGTCGATACGGCAACCGCGCCCGATATCGCCTGGCCTGAACAACCGCAATAAAAGATGACGGGCTGCGGCCCGTTTTGCCGGGTGGCACTGCGCTTACCCGGCCTACAACATCCTCAGGCCTGATAACGCGACGCCGCATCAGGCTTTCTCCGTTGGGTTGTCCCGCCTGGCAGCCAACCGCATTCGATAGCCTCTTCCCCAGAGCGCCCACGACAATAGCGTTTACTCAATCGCAAACCTGAGAGTGAACGCCTGACTATGAAATATTTTGCCATTTTGACTAACCAGGGTACCGCGAAGCTTGCGAACGCCACCGCGCTCGGCACGCAGCTGAAGCTGACCCATATGGCCACTGGTGACGGTAACGGCAGCCTGCCAACGCCCGATCCCGCACAAACGAAGCTGGTTAACCAGAAACGTATTGCGCCACTGAATATGCTGTTCGTCGACCCTGGTGACGCGAACCAGATTATCGCCGAGCAGGTCATCCCCGAGAACGAAGGCGGTTTCTGGATCCGCGAAATCGGCCTTTATGACGCCGATGGCACGCTGATTGCCGTTGCTAACTGCCCGGAGACCTATAAACCGCTTCTGCTGGAGGGCAGCGCCCGCACACAAACCCTGCGTATGGCGCTGGTGGTCTCTGCTACCTCGGCGGTAAGCCTGAAAATCGATCCGGCTGTGGTGCTGGCGACGCGCAAGTATGTCGATGACAAGGTTATTGAGGTGAAAGCCTACACCGATAACCAGATGAAAGAGCATATTGATGTGGCAAACCCACACAAGCAGTATGCCCCCCTTGCCAGCCCGACATTCAGCGGTGCGCCGAAGGCACCTACTCCGACAGCAGGTAACAGCACTACGCAGATCGCTACCACAGCGTTTGTTCAGACAGCTATTACTGCGCTGGTTAATGGTGCTCCTGCCACACTGGATACTCTCAAAGAGATCGCTGCGGCTATTAATAACGATCCCAATTTCAGCGCCACAATAAATAGCGAACTGGCCGGCAAGCAACCTCTCGATGCGGCTTTAACCGCAATTGCCGCTCTCGCAACCAGCGCTAACAAACTTCCCTATTTCTCCGGTGTTGATACCGTCACGCTGACTGACCTCACTGCGGTCGGGCGAGAACTGATTGCAAAGGGAGCCGTAACAGATATTCGTGCGTACCTGGGTCTTGGAAGTCTGGCAATTAAAAACAGCCTCACGGCAGCAGAGGTGGGAGCTGTGTCAAAGGCCGGCGATGTGATGTCAGGAAGATTAGCTATTAACGCTGATGGTGAAGCTGTTGCAATAAAGGGAACCGTCAACGAGGCAGCCAGTTACGTTATTTCACGGGACGCGTCAAATGTGAACCAATGGTATGTCGGCAAGGGCAGCAATGATTCCAACGACGTAGCCCTCTACAACTATAAAGGTGAAAACAGACTATTCCTTTCTGAAAGTGGCGCAGTATTCCTGTCACCGAAAACAGGCCAACAGCTCAATTTAGGTGGAAGTCAGACCAATATTTCAGGCATGGTTATTCCTTCAGACTATGCGAACTTTGATTCGCGCTATCCGTTAAAAAATGCAGCCTCGAAAGCGGTCAATGGCTGGTTTAAAGACGCCAGCACAGGATTGATTTATCAATGGGGAACCACTGATGCTGTCTATGACGACACGCTGAAAACCATCACGTTCCCGATTGCATTTCCTTCTGCATGCGTGGCTTTTTTGCCAACGCTGAAACGAAGCACGACAACGTCGAACACATTGGGAATGCTCTCTGTATGGGGACAGGCGATGAGTAATGCTTCTGCTAACCTGGTCTTCCAGTCAAATGACGGAACCTCTGATGCCCGTACGGGCCTGATTACTTACTGGGCGGTAGGATATTAATATGATCTATTTTTACAGTGCCAAAAATAATGCTTTCTATCCGCAAGAATTAAAAGAGGCGTATCAACGCGCCGGCACATGGCCTGACGACCTGGTTGAAATTCCGGAGGAGGAGTATCAGCCTATTATCCTGGCGCAATCGTTCGGAAAAGTGATCGCCGCAGACAATAACGGCTTCCCCGTACTGAAAGAGCCGGTTATTAACTGGCAGGGAAAAGCGAAGTCAGACCTTAAGAATCGGATTCTGGACGTTAACAGCATTGTTAGTGACTGGAAAGCGGAACTGCAGCTCGGCACCCTCAGTGAAGAGAATAAGGCGAAGCTTATAAGCTGGCTGGAGTATACCAATAAACTGAAAGCGCTTGATGTTAGTGATGTGACGACTGAGGATCATTACAAAAATATCGACTGGCCGGCAAAGCCAGCATAAATCAAACGGGCTGCGGCCCGTTTTTTTAATTTCCGCTGTTGTATCAGCCTCTCTCCAACCCGGACAAATAGCGCGCCGCGACGCCACACTCGAAAATAGCACTCACCCCAACACCACGGAGTTAAACGGATGAGTGATTATCATCATGGCGTTCAGGTCGTCGAAATCAACGATGGCACGCGCGTCATTTCCACAGTCTCAACGGCCATTGTCGGCATGGTTTGTACCGCCAGCGATGCAGACGCAGGGATGTTCCCCCTCAATGAACCGGTTCTGATCACTAACGTGCAGAGCGCAATTGCCAAAGCGGGCAAGCAAGGCACGCTGGCGGCTTCGCTGCAGGCGATTGCCGACCAGGCGAAACCGGTGATTGTTGTTGTTCGTGTTGCCGAAGGCAGCGGTGAGGATGCGCAGGCGCAGACCCTCTCCAACATCATCGGCACCACCGACGAAAACGGTAAATATACCGGCCTGAAAGCGCTGCTGACCGCCGAAGCGGTGACCGGCGTGAAACCGCGCATTCTTGGCGTACCAGGTCTCGATAGCCTCGAAGTCGCTACCGCGCTGGCACCGATCTGCCAGAAGCTGCGCGCCTTTGGTTATGTCAGCGCCTGGGGCTGTAAAACCATTTCTGAAGCGATCAAGTATCGCGAAAACTTCAGCCAGCGCGAACTGATGGTCATTTGGCCGGATTTCCTCGCCTGGGATACCGCCAGCAACAGCTCTTCTGTCGCTTACTCAACGGCTCGCGCGCTGGGCATGCGTGCGGCGATCGACCAGTCCGCCGGCTGGCATAAAACCCTCTCCAATGTCGGCGTCAATGGCGTTACCGGCATCAGCACCCCGGTGTTCTGGGATCTGCAGGAGTCGGGCACCGATGCCGATCTGCTGAACGAAGCGGGCGTCACCACGCTGATTCGCAAAGATGGCTTCCGTTTCTGGGGCAACCGCACCTGCTCCGACGATCCGCTGTTCCTGTTTGAAAACTACACCCGTACCGCGCAGGTGATTGCCGACACCATGGCTGATGCGCATATGTGGGCGGTGGACAAACCGATCACCGCATCGCTGATTCGCGACATCATCGACGGCATCAATGCCAAATTCCGCGAGCTGAAAAGCAATGGCTACATCATCGATGCCACCTGCTGGTTCGATGAAGAGGCTAACGACGCCGCATCGCTGAAGGCGGGCAAGCTCTATATCGATTACGACTATACGCCGGTGCCGCCTCTGGAAAACCTGACCCTGCGCCAGCGCATCACGGATAAGTATCTGGCGAACCTGGTCTCCTCAGTTAACAGCAAGTAAGGAACAGATAGATGGCAATGCCGCGAAAACTTAAATATATGAACGTGTTCCTCAATGGCTTTAGCTATCAGGGGATCGCCAAATCCATCACGCTGCCGAAGCTGACCCGCAAGCTGGAGAACTACCGTGGCGCAGGCATGAACGGCGTAGCACCGATTGATATGGGTCTCGATGACGAAGCCCTGTCGATGGAGTGGTCGCTGGGCGGCTTCCCTGATGCCGCCATCTGGGAACTCTATGGTGCCACCACCGCGGATGCGGTTCCGATTCGCTTTGCCGGCTCCTACCAGCGCGACGACACCGGCGAGACGGTTGCTGTTGAAGTGGTAATGCGTGGTCGTCAGAAAGAGATCGACACCGGCGAGAACAAACCGGGCGAAGATACCGAGTCCAAAATCTCCGTGGTCTGCAGCTACTTCAAGCTGACGATGGATGGCAAGGAGCTGGTGGAAATCGACACCGTCAACATGGTGGAGAAAGTGAACGGCGTCGATCGCCTTGAGCAGCACCGCCGTAACATCGGCCTGTAATAACCGCCCGGTCAGCCTGCTGGCCGGGTACCTTTTCCCGCGAAGAAGAGAGTGAGGATGCCATGAGCAACGAAACTGACAACGTGATTACCCTGGAAACGCCGATTAAGCGCGGTGAGCAGCTGATTAACAGCGTGACGCTGATGAAACCCAACGCCGGTACGCTGCGCGGATTGAGCCTGGCGTCGGTGGCGAATGCCGATGTCGATGCGCTGATCAAAGTGCTGCCGCGCATCACCTCCCCGTCGCTGACGGAGCAGGAAGTGGGCGCCCTCGACCTGGTCGATATGGTCGCGCTGGCGGGCAAGGTGGTCGGTTTTTTGTCACCGGCTTCGGCACAGTAACTTTTCCGGCCTCTCTGTCGGTTGACGATCTGATGGCGGATATCGCGGTGATCTTTCACTGGCCGCCGTCAGAACTCTACCCCCTGAGCCTGACAGAACTCATCACCTGGCGCGAGAAAGCGCTACAGCGAAGCGGAAACAGATATGAGTAACAGCGCAAAATTAGAGGAATTGCTCACGGCTGTTGATCAGGCGACGCGCCCGTTTCAATCGTTGCAGACAGAGAGTCTCTCTCTGTCTGACAGCGTGAAAGGAACGGAGAAAAACCTGCGCGGCTTGTACACCCAGCTTGCGCAGGTCGACGACATCATGCGCGCGGAAAAAGCCCTTGCCTCCGTCAATGCGCAGTTGAGCGACATCAAACAGAACAGGCAAAATGCCGCCAACGGCACAGCAGCGCCAGCGATTATCGATCCCTGGAGCGGAAAACCTAAGTCGGAGACAGCGCTCAAAAAGGAACGTCTTACCCTGCGCAGAACGATCAAAGCTAATAAGACCTCCCTGAAGACAGCCGGTATTGAGGCGAGAACGCCGTTATCCGCACGACTCCAGCTCAATAGCCGTATCAGCGATGAGTCGGCACAGTTGATCACCCAGCGCCAGGCGCTCAAACAGGAGCAGCACCAGAAGCGCCAGTTGCGTGCGGCAAAAATCCAGGCCGTGCAGCAGCGCATTCTGGGTGCGGGCGAAAAGGTCTCCGCCATTGGCGAGAGAGGCAAGTCGATTGCCACCACCGGCTTTGAACTCGGCAAAAAAATTATGCAGCCGGGCTATGAAGCGTCGCTGAAAAACAGCCCGCTTGCGCCGGCTGCGGCGTCCGATAACGCAGAGCCCGGTGCACAGAACAGTACCCCCGCCTCCGGAACAGCGGTCGCTACGCTGCAAAACGGCTCGGGAACAGCCGTTGCTACCCTGCAAAACAGTACCGGTGCTCCGGGAACGGCGGTCGCAGCATTGCAGAATAGCGCTGCCGGCCCCGCCGCGGCGATGCAGGGCAGTGTCGGCAACCTGGGTACCGATCTTGAGGCGCTGCAGGCGGCTTATCAGTCCCTGAGCGTTGATATTTTCAGTACCCAGGAGTCATCCCTGCGCTCGCTGGTGCAGACTGCGACCCGCTACGTCGGGAAGTTGCAAGAGTGGGTGCAAAACAACCAGGGGCTGGTGCAGAGCTTTGGGCTTATTGATACGGTCGTGGTGGGCATTGCAGGCGCTGTCGGCACCGTAGCGGGCGTTATCGCGCCGGTGTTCACCGGCATCAGCACGCTTATCACCATCGCGACGACGCTCGGCAGCGTATTTACCACTATTTTCGGCGGGATAGCGGCAGTGATTGGCTCACTCACGCTACCGATTGTCGCCACTATTGCCGGCATCGCGGCAGCTGCGCTGCTGATATATAAGTACTGGGAGCCGGTTAGCGCCTTCTTTGGCGGTGTCATTGAAGGCATCAAAACGGCGTTTGCCCCCATCGCCGAGTTGTTTGCGCCGTTCCAGCCGCTTTTCGAAGGTATCGGCCAGGTGATAAGTAACATTGCAGGGTGGTTCGGCGATCTGCTCACCCCCGTCAAATCCAGCCAGCAAACCCTTGAGAGCTTCGGTAACGCCGGAAAGATTTTCGGTCAACTGCTGGTTGAGGCACTGACACTGCCTTTCAAACCGCTAAAACTGCTGATCGAGGGCGTCACCTGGTTGCTGGATAAGCTTGGCGTTATTAACAAACAATCCGCTGATGCCAGCCCGGATAAGCAAACCCAACCGACCACTGGCGGTGCAGCGTTTGGCATGGTGCAACCTCCACGCTTAGACAATTATCAGGCGGCGCGCCCTGCGACCGGCGGATCCTATGTCGATCAAAGCAAGAGCGAATACAACATCACTCTGCAGGGAGATATGTCATCCGGCGGCGATGGCACGCGCCAGTTAAGAGATCTGCTGGCGCAGCACGAGCAGGAGAAACGCACTAACTCCCTTTCACAATTCAGCGCGGCAGGAGGATTTGCCTCATGATGCTGGCACTTGGGCTTTTTGTATTTATGCGGCAGACGCTGCCCTATCAAACCATGCAACGCGATAGCACCTTCAGATGGCCCAGCAACGCGCGCATGGGTAAACGCAACGCCTTTCAGTACACCGGGCCGGAAAACGACACCATCACTATCAGTGGCGAACTCTTCCCGGAGATTACCGGCGGCACGCTGTCACTTTCGGCGGTACGTCTGATGGCGGAACAGGGCAAAGCCTGGCCGCTGATTGATGGTACGGGCATGATTTACGGGATGTTTGTGATTAATAGCGTCAGCGAAACCGGCACCCTTTTTTACCCGGACGGATCACCGCGCAAAATCAACTTCACCTTGAAGCTGACCCGCGTCGATGAGTCGCTGAAAGCGATGTTTGGCGATATTTATGACCAGGGTAAGCAGCTGGCGACCAACATGCTGGAGAGGTTCTGATGCTTAATGCATTCACAAACGGCTTAGCACGGGTAAAAACGCCGGCATTTTCATTAAAGCTCGGGAAGAAGGATATTACGGGCAATATTCAGTCCCGGTTGATTGCCCTGACGGTGACGGATAACCGGGGGTTCGAAGCGGATACGCTTACGCTGACACTTGATGATGCTGACGGGCAAATCGAGATGCCAGAGCGGAGCAATGTCATCACGCTGGCCATCGGCTGGCAGGGTGCTGCGCTGACTGAAATGGGCTCCTTTATTGTCGACCAGGTCAGCCACAAAGGCACACCGGATCAGGTTAGCGTCACCGCTAAAAGCGCAGATTTTCGCGGCAGCCTGAACAGCCCACAGGATAGCTCCTGGCATGATACGACGCTCGGCGCCATCGTTGAGGAGATTGCTAAACGTAATAAGCTGGACACCAGTCTGCCACCCTCGCTGGCGCAGATTAAGATTGCGCATATCGATCAGTCGAATGAGTCCGACGCAAACTTTCTGACGCGCCTGGCGCGGCGTAACGGTGCCGAGATCGCCGTCAAATCGGGCAAACTGTTTTTCATCGTCCCGGGCATGTGCGTAGTAGGCGGCGAAACAATGCCCTCCGCCACGATAGCCCGTAGCGATGGCGACAGCCATGATTTCTCGGTTGCCGATCGCATCAACTACTCTGGCGTCACGGCGCATTGGCAAGATACCGCCATGCCAAAAAACCAGAACACGATTCAGCTACAGAGAACATCATCGCAACAGAAGGTCACGCCGATTTCCCATCCGCAGGCGGTCAGTAGCCAGGCAGCCTCAAATGGGAAAAGCGAGCCGACAGACTACACAGCAGGCTCAAAAGAAAACGTTCTGATTCTCTCCACCACGTTCGCGAATAAAGAGGAGGCGAAGCTGGCAGCTGAAGCCCAATGGAGCGAGATCCAGCGCAACGCGGCGAAATTTTCAATTACCCTTGCGCAGGGCAGAGCAGACCTGCGTCCCGAAACGCCGGTGATAGTGACTGGGTTCAAAAATGTGATTAACGCCAGGATGTGGGTCGTCAAAAAAGTGACCCATACCATGAACACGCAGGGTTTTGTCAGCAGTGTGGAGCTGGAGGTTCGCATTAATAATGTTGAGTATGATGCAAAATAAAAATCACAAATGCATTAATTAACTTGTATTTGCAAGATTGGAGGCTATCATAGCTAGCATAAACACGAAGGAGACCCCATTATGATGCATTGCCCGGTATGCCAGCAGGCGGCGCATGCGCGCTCCAGCCGCTACCTCAGTACCGAAACCAAAGAGCGTTATCACCAGTGCCAGAACGTTGAGTGTGGTTGTACGTTTGTCACCCATGAATCGCTGGCACGCTATATTGTCCGGCCTGTGGCAGCGCCCACCGCTTCGCCTGCCAGCCTGCGCTAACGTCGCACCTCATTAAGCCTGCATCCGCAGGCTTTTTTTATGCCTGTAGATCGCCCGTTTTTCTGCCGCCACTCTGCCGCCACAGACAATAAAAAAGGGGTTAGCATTACGCTAACCCCTTGTTCTATAACACGCTTTGGATGTAGCGCGTGCGCTATCTTAGTTAAGACGCTCTTTAATACGAGCAGACTTACCGGTGCGCTCACGCAGGTAGTACAGTTTAGCTTTACGTACAGCACCACGACGTTTAACAGCAATGCTGTCAACTACCGGAGAGTGAGTCTGGAAGACACGCTCAACGCCTTCGCCGTTGGAAATTTTGCGAACAGTGAATGCAGAGTGCAGACCGCGGTTACGAATAGCGATAACCACGCCCTCGAATGCCTGCAGACGTTTTTTGGAACCTTCAACAACCCATACTTTCACTTCCACGGTGTCACCCGGACGGAAGGAAGGTACGTCCTGCTTCATCTGCTCTTGTTCAATTTGCTTAATGATGTTGCTCATAATTTAATCTCTTATCCTGGGTAAACTGATATTTGGAGGGCTTAAGCCATCCCATCATGTTTCTGTTGCTGCTGTTGTGCGTGTTCGCTTTTGAACTCCGCCAGCAACCTTGCTTGCTCTTCAGTCAGAGCCAGGTTTTCCAGAAGTTCAGGTCTTCTAAGCCAGGTGCGGCCCAGCGACTGCTTCAGACGCCAGCGACGTATCTCGGCATGATTTCCCGACAGCAAAACCGCCGGTACTTCCATCCCTTCTAACACTTCAGGACGAGTATAGTGCGGGCAGTCCAGCAATCCATCAGCAAAGGAGTCTTCCGTTGCTGAAGCTTCGTGGCCCAGTACCCCCGGAATAAACCGGGAAACCGAGTCAATCAGCGTCATTGCTGGCAGCTCACCGCCGCTGAGCACGTAATCACCAATAGACCACTCTTCATCAATCTCGGTCTGGATTACCCGCTCATCTATCCCTTCGTAGCGACCGCACACCAGAATCAGTTTCTGATTGGTAGCCAGTTCGCTCACGCCCGCTTGATCAAGCTTGCGTCCCTGAGGCGAAAGATAAATCACCTTCGCGCCTTCGCCCGCCGCGGCTTTCGCTGCGTGAATGGCGTCCCGTAAAGGGTTCACCATCATTAGCATTCCCGGTCCGCCGCCGTAAGGACGTTCGTCCACGGTACGGTGCCGGTCATGAGCGAAGTCACGTGGACTCCAGCTCTCAATGCTCAGCAGGCCTTTTTTTACTGCCCGGCCAGTTACCCCGTAGTCGGTAATCGCGCGGAACATTTCAGGAAACAGGCTAATTATGCCAATCCACATAGCGCCGTCTTTTACCGTATATCCGGAGGTTTAAAAACCAGGATCCCAATCTACTTCAATGGTTTGAGTAGTGAGATCGACTTTCTTGATAACCTGCCCATCGAGGAACGGAACCAACCGCTCCTTGATACCGAACGCATCTTTCAGGTTTGCCTTGATGACGAGAACGTCATTCGACCCGGTTTCCATCATATCGATGACTTTACCGAGGCTGTAACCTTCAGTAGTCACTACCTGGCAACCCATAAGGTCTTTCCAGTAGTAGTCACCCTCTTCCAGTTGCGGCAACTGCGCGGAATCAACGAGAATTTCGCAATTCGTCAGAAGATTCGCGGCATCGCGATCGTCAACGCCTTTCAGCTTGATGACGATATCCTGATTGTGGTAGCGCCAGCTTTCCAGCTCAATGCTCTGCCACTGACCCGCCTTCTGGATAAACCAGGGCTGATAGTCAAAAATGCTTTCGGCGTCTTCGGTGGAGGAAAACACTCTGAGCCAACCACGAATTCCGTAAGAAGATCCCAGTTTGCCAACAATAATTGGCTCAGCAGGGGCCGATGCGGTTTGTTGCTTGCTCATCATGACCACCGTGACAGATTAAGCTGCTTTCTTTGCTTCTTTGATCAGCGCGGAAACGCGATCGGAAACGGTAGCGCCCTGGCCAACCCAATGTGCGATACGATCCAGATCCAGGCGAGTGCCTTCTTCTTTATCAGACGCGATCGGGTTGAAGAAACCAACGCGCTCAATGAAGCGACCGTTGCGTGCATTACGGCTGTCAGTAACAACAACCTGGTAGAACGGACGCTTTTTAGCGCCGTGACGAGCTAAACGAATAGTTACCATAACATCCTCTTGTGTGAATAAAACACCCGGCCCCATCGAGGAACGGAGCCTGGTATCATATTAAAAGCCCGAAAATTTTACTGATTTTGGGGGGAATTGCAATCAAGATAAAGCAAACAGGGGAAATAAGGCGTATGTCGGTGCAGCCAGTTTGGTTCCGGCGTGCGCGCAGAAAGCGGAGCGTACACGTAGTACGTGAGCATTTCGAGCACACCCCGGGGCCAAAATGGCAAACAAGATAGCCTTATACCCTTGTTTTAGCGGCCAGGGAAACCGGGGGGCATCATCCCTTTCATCCCGCGCATCATCTTCGCCATCCCGCCCTTCTTCATCTTCTTCATCATGCGTTGCATGTCGTCGAACTGTTTAAGCAGACGGTTTACATCCTGCACCTGCATACCGCAGCCTGCAGCGATGCGGCGTTTGCGCGAGCCTTTGATGATGTCCGGGTTGGCGCGCTCTTTGAAGGTCATCGAGTTGATGATCGCTTCCATACGCACCAGCACTTTGTCATCCATCTGCGCTTTAACGTTATCGGGGATCTGGCCCATGCCCGGCAGCTTGCCCATCAGGCTCGCCATACCGCCCATGTTTTTCATCTGGCGCAGCTGCTCAAGGAAGTCGGTCAGATCGAAGCCGTCGCCTTTTTTCAGCTTGTTCGCCAGCTTCTCAGCCTGCGCACGGTCAACTTTGCTTTCGATATCTTCGATCAGCGACAGCACGTCGCCCATGCCGAGAATACGCGACGCGATACGATCCGGGTGGAACGGCTCCAGCGCTTCGGTTTTCTCACCGACGCCGAGGAATTTGATCGGCTTACCGGTGATATGGCGGATAGAGAGCGCCGCACCGCCGCGGGCATCGCCGTCCACTTTGGTCAGCACGACACCGGTCAGCGGCAGCGCTTCATTAAAGGCTTTTGCCGTGTTGGCGGCATCCTGACCGGTCATGGCGTCGACAACAAACAGCGTCTCAACGGGCTTAATCGCCGCGTGAACCTGTTTGATCTCCTCCATCATCGCTTCATCAACGTGCAGACGACCGGCGGTATCCACCAGCAGCACGTCATAAAACTTCAGCTTCGCCTCTTTCAGCGCCGCGTTAACGATGTCGACCGGCTTTTGCGCGACGTCAGAGGGGAAGAAATCGACCTCGACCTGCTGCGCCAGCGTCTCCAGCTGTTTGATCGCCGCCGGGCGGTAAACGTCCGCGGAGACGACCATCACTTTCTTCTTGTGCTTCTCGCGCAGGAACTTACCGAGCTTACCAACGCTGGTGGTTTTACCCGCACCCTGCAGGCCCGCCATCAGCACCACTGCCGGTGGCTGCGCCGCCAGGTTGAGGCTCTGATTCTCTTCGCCCATCGCGGCAACCAGTTCGTTGCGCACGATTTTGACGAACTCCTGGCCCGGGGTCAGACTCTTGTTGACTTCGTGACCAACCGCTTTCTCTTTCACGCGGTTGATAAAGTCACGCACTACCGGCAGCGCAACGTCAGCTTCCAGCAGCGCCATGCGCACTTCGCGCAGGGTCTCTTTGATGTTGTCTTCAGTGAGGCGTCCACGGCCACTGATATTGCGCAGTGAGCGCGACAAACGATCGGTTAAATTATCAAACATTGTCTCTCGCCTGAGGTGATACGATTGGCCGCCAGCGCGACGCATAACAGAAATTCGCCGCAGTATAGCATGAAGACATCGCGGCTGTATGTGATGGAACTGTTGGAGGCTGGGTCACGTAACGTTATACTGCTTCTCTTTCTCTCTTAGTCAACTGTCGACACGCCTATGCCCGTTTTTGCCCTGATCGCTCTTGTTGCCTACTCAACCAGCATTGCGCTGATTGTTCCCAGCTTGTTACAAAAAAATAGCGGCTGGCGCAAAATGGCCATCTTTTCAGCGGTGCTTGCGCTTATATTCCACGGCTTCGCGCTGAAAGAGCGCATCTTCCCTGACGATGGCGGTCAAAATCTCAGCCTGCTGAACGTCGGTTCACTGGTCAGCCTGATGATCTGTACGGTGATGACCATTGTCGCCTCGAAAAACCGCGGCTGGCTGCTGCTGCCGATTGTTTATACGTTCGCGTTAATCAATCTCGCTTTCGCCATTTTCATGCCGAATGAGTTCATCACGCATCTGGAAACCACGCCCGGCATGATGGTGCATATCGGCCTGTCGCTGTTCGCCTATGCCACCTTAATTATCGCGGCCATGTATGCGCTCCAGCTGGCGTGGATCGATTATCAGCTGAAGAATAAAAAGCTGGCTTTCAGCAATGAAATGCCGCCGCTACTGGTGATTGAACGCAAGATGTTTCATATCACCCAGGTCGGCGTGGTGCTGCTGACGCTGACGCTCTGCACCGGCCTGTTCTACATGCAAAACCTGTTCAGCATGGAAAATATCGACAAAGCGGTGCTCTCGATCATCGCCTGGTTTGTCTATATTGTCCTGCTGTGGGGCCATTATCATGAAGGCTGGCGCGGTCGCCGCGTCGTCTGGTTCAACGTCGCAGGAGCCGGTATTTTAACGCTCGCCTATTTCGGCAGCCGCGTCCTGCAACATTTCGTAAGTTAAAGCAAAGGAGTTCCCCCTGGAACACATCTCCACCACGACGCTGATTATTACGCTTATCATCATGGTCGTGGTTTCAGCCTATTTCTCCGGTTCAGAAACCGGCATGATGACCCTCAACCGCTATCGCCTGCGCCATATGGCCAAACAGGGCAACCGTGCGGCCAAACGCGTCGAAAAGCTGCTGCGTAAGCCCGATCGCCTGATTAGCCTGGTGCTGATCGGCAACAACCTGGTCAACATTCTCGCCTCGTCGCTGGCGACTATTGTCGGTATGCGCCTGTACGGCAACGCCGGGGTTGCCATCGCTACCGGTGTGCTGACCTTCGTGGTGCTGGTCTTTTCTGAAGTGCTGCCAAAAACCATCGCTGCCCTTTATCCGGAAAAGGTCGCCTTTCCCAGCAGCCTGCTGCTCGGCCCGCTGCAAATCATCATGCTACCGCTGGTGTGGCTGCTGAACGGCGTGACGCGTATTTTGATGCGTATGATTGGCATTAAAGCCGATGTGGTGGTCAGCGGCGCACTCAGTAAAGAGGAGCTGCGCACCATCGTTCACGAGTCGCGCTCGAAAATTTCCCGCCGCAATCAGGATATGCTGCTGTCGATTCTCGATCTGGAGAAGGTCAACGTTGATGACATCATGGTGCCACGCAATGAGATCGTCGGTATCGATATCAATGATGACTGGAAATCGATTGTGCGCCAGCTGACCCACTCGCCGCACGGTCGCATTGTGCTCTATCGCGACTCGCTGGATGACACCATCAGCATGCTCCGCGTGCGTGAAGCCTATCGCCTGATGACCGAGAAAAAGGAGTTCACCAAAGAAGTGATGCTGCGTGCCGCCGATGAAATTTACTATGTACCGGAAGGCACACCGCTCAGCGTTCAGCTGGTGAAATTTCAGCGTAATAAGAAGAAAGTCGGCCTGGTGGTAGATGAGTATGGCGATATTCAGGGGCTGGTGACGGTCGAAGATATTCTTGAAGAGATTGTCGGGGATTTCACCACGTCTATGTCGCCTGCGCTGGCAGATGAAGCGACGCCGCAGAACGACGGTTCGGTAATTATTGAAGGCAGCGCCAGCGTTCGCGAGCTGAACAAAGCCTTTAACTGGCGATTACCGGAAGATGAAGCGCGGACCATCAACGGCATGGTGCTTGAAGAGTTAGAAGAGATCCCGGCGGCAGGCACGCGCGTGCGCATTGAGCAGTATGATATCGATATTCTCGATGTGCAGGAGAACATGATTAAGCAGGTAAAAGTGATCCCGGTTAAAGCGCTGCGGGAGAGCGTTACAGAGTAAAAAAAACCCTCTCATCATGAGAGGGTTTTCGTTTTACGCTTTCGCTTTGGCGACGGTAACCATCGCGGCGCGAATAGTGCGACCATTCAGGGTGAACCCTTTCTGCATCACACCCAGCACGTTGCCGGCGCTGACCTCTTCCGACTCGACCATCGCAATCGCCTGATGCACATTTGGATCCAGCGGAACGTTGGTGTCGGCAATCACCTCAACACCAAATTTCTTCACCACATCCAGCATGTTTTTCAGGGTCAGTTCGATACCTTCGACCATCGGCGCCATCTCGGCGTTCTCTTTGTCAGCCACTTCCAGCGCGCGATCCAAACTATCGATTACCGGCAGCAGTTCATTGATGAACTTCTCCAGCGCAAATTTGTGCGCTTTCTCGATATCCAGTTCGGTACGGCGACGCAGGTTTTCCATCTCCGCTTTGATACGCAGCACCGTCTCGCGCTCGCGGGTTTCCGCTGCTGCTAACTGCGCTTCCAGATTCGCAATTTTCTCATCGCGCGGATCCACCTGCTCAGCCGCTTCGTCAGGCTCAACTACCGCCTCAACGTCGTCGTGCTGTTCCTTGATAATTTCTTCCGGGGACTGCCCGTCAGGCGTTTTCTGTTCTTCACTACTCATGAATTTCTCCGCGTTTTTTTGCAATCATCTCGCTAACCTGCATTATTATGGGGATCCGTTTCCTGGATTCAAGGGAACAAGTCAGATTGTCATCATTCATTCGCCACAAGGACCCGCAGAAAATGACCCAACATTTCAAGTGTATTGGTATTGTCGGGCACCCGCGCCACCCTACCGCGCTCACCACACATGAAATGCTCTACCGCTGGCTGCATGCCAAAGGCTATGACGTGATGGTTGAACAGCGTATTGCTCATGAGCTGAAACTCGCGAATGTGAGAACCGGTACGCTGGCGGACATTGGGCAACAAGCGGATCTGGCGGTGGTGGTCGGCGGCGATGGCAATATGCTTGGCGCGGCGCGCACGCTGGCGCGTTACGACATCAAAGTGATTGGCATTAACCGCGGCAATCTGGGCTTTCTGACCGATCTTGACCCCGATAATGCGCAGCAGCAGCTGGCCGATGTGCTTGAGGGTCACTACATCGCTGAGAAACGGTTTTTGCTGGAAGTACAGGTGTGCCAGCAGGATTGCCAGAAGCGCATCAGCACTGCCATTAATGAAGTGGTGCTGCACCCTGGCAAAGTGGCGCACATGATTGAGTTTGAAGTCTATATAGATGAAGTCTTTGCCTTCTCCCAGCGCTCGGATGGCCTGATTATCTCCACACCAACTGGCTCCACGGCCTACTCGCTCTCAGCGGGCGGCCCGATCCTCACCCCTTCGCTGGACGCCATTACGCTGGTGCCGATGTTTCCGCATACCCTCTCGGCGCGTCCGCTGGTGATTAACAGCAGCAGCACCATTCGCCTGCGTTTTTCCCATCGCCGTAGCGACCTTGAAGTGAGCTGCGACAGCCAGATCGCGCTGCCGATTCAGGAGGGTGAAGATGTGCTTATCCGCCGCTGTGACTATCATCTGAATCTCATCCACCCTAAAGATTACAGCTATTTCAACACGTTAAGCTCCAAGCTTGGCTGGTCGAAAAAATTGTTCTGAAAAGAGGCTGCGGGGCTTTACTGTATATAATTCCAGTTTATACTGTACGAAAACACAGTTATGGTTTTTCATACAGGAAAGCAACCATGTTGGCACAACTCACCATCAGTAATTTTGCTATCGTTCGTGAGCTTGAGATCGATTTTAATAGCGGGATGACGGCTATTACCGGCGAAACCGGCGCAGGTAAATCCATCGCGATTGACGCGCTCGGGCTCTGCCTTGGCGGTCGCGCTGAAGCTGACATGGTACGCGCCGGCGCACAGCGCGCCGATCTCTGCGCCCGCTTTGCTCTGAAAGATACCCCTGCCGCGCAGCGCTGGCTCGAAGAGAATCAGCTTGAAGATGGACGTGAGTGTTTACTTCGCCGCGTCATCAGCAGCGATGGCCGCTCCCGCGGCTTTATCAACGGCACTGCCGTTCCCCTTTCCCAGCTGCGCGAACTGGGTCAACTGCTTATCCAGATCCACGGTCAGCATGCACATCAGCTGCTGATTAAATCCGAACACCAGAAAACCCTGCTCGATGGCTATGCCGGTGAGTATGTGCTCACTCAGCAAATGGCGGAGCGCTACCGCGCCTGGCATCAAAGCTGTCGTGAGCTGGCACAGCACCAGCAGCAGAGCCAGGAGCGCGCCGCGCGCGCTGAGCTGCTGCACTATCAGTTAAAAGAGCTTAACGAGTTCAGCCCGCAGCCGGGCGAATTTGAACAGATCGATGAAGAGTACAAGCGTCTCGCTAACAGCGGACAGCTGCTCTCCACCAGCCAGCATGCGCTGAACGTGCTTGCCGATGGCGAAGACGTTAACCTGCAGAGCCAGCTCTACAGCGCCCGCCAGCTGCTTACAGAGCTCATCGGGATGGATACGCGTCTCTCCAGCGTGCTGGAGATGCTGGAAGAGGCGGCAATCCAGATCAGTGAAGCCAGCGATGAGCTGCGCCACTACTGCGACCGTTTAGATCTCGATCCCAACCGCCTTTATGAGCTGGAGCAGCGTATCTCCCGCCAGATATCGCTGGCGCGCAAGCACCATATCGCGCCGGAAGAGCTGCCGCAGTTCCACCAGTCTCTGCTGGATGAGCAGCAGCTGCTTGAAGATCAGGCAGATTCACAGGAGACGCTGGCGCTGGCTGTTAGCCATCATCACCAGCTGGCGCTGGAGAGCGCACAGCAGCTGCATGCGCAGCGCGTGAAGTATGCGCAGGAGCTCAGCCAGCTGATCACCGAAAGTATGCACTTACTCTCCATGCCGCACGGCGTGTTTGAGATTGATGTGGCATTCAATGACCATACCCTGACGGCAGACGGTGCGGATCGTATCGAGTTTCGTGTCACCACCAACCCAGGGCAACCACTGCAGGCGATCGCCAAAGTCGCCTCCGGCGGTGAGCTGTCGCGTATTGCGCTGGCGATTCAGGTGATTACCGCCCGTAAGATGGAAACCCCGGCGCTGATCTTCGATGAAGTGGACGTGGGTATCAGCGGCCCGACAGCTGCCGTTGTTGGTAAAATGCTGCGCCAACTGGGCGAGTCAACACAGGTTATGTGCGTGACGCACCTGCCGCAGGTGGCCGGCTGTGGGCATCACCACTTCTATGTCAGCAAAGAGACCGATGGCGCCATGACAGAAACCCATATGCAGCCGCTGGATAAACGTGCGCGTCTGCAGGAGCTGGCCCGTCTGCTGGGCGGCAGCGAAGTGACGCGTAACGCGCTGGCGAATGCCAAAGAGCTGCTGGCAGCGTAAACTTTTCGGTAATATGACGGTCTGACTTCTCGACAAAACGACAACAGACCCGGCCACAAAGGTTTTAAACTGGCGAAAGGTCTATTATTATCGGCATATTACATATGAGCCACGTACTGTTCGGGCCCGAAAAGGAATCAAATCACTATGCGCTGTAAAATGCTGACTGCTGCCGCAGCGGTTCTTCTGATGTTGACCGCTGGTTGCTCCACTCTGGAACGCGTGGTTTACCGTCCGGATATCAACCAGGGGAACTACCTGACGCCCACCGACGTTGCCAAAATCCGTGTAGGTATGACGCAACAGCAGGTTGCGTATGCACTGGGAACCCCGATGATGAGCGATCCGTTTGGCACCAATACCTGGTTCTATATCTTCCGTCAGCAGCCAGGCCATGAAGATGTGACTCAGCAGACGCTGACTCTGACCTTCAACAGCAACGGCGTGTTAACCAATATCGACAACAAACCGGCACTGACCAACCAGCGCTAAGTTTGTAAAACGCGGTTAAACACCAGCTGGTTTAACCGCCTGTAAAAGAAAAAGGTGCTCAGTGAGCACCTTTTTTGTATCTCGCGCCAGGCTAAGCAGTTATGACTTGCTTGCCGCCTTCTCGTTCGCCGCTTTTTCAGCACGCTGGCGACGCAGCTCTTTCGGATCGGCAATTAGCGGGCGGTAGATCTCCACGCGATCGCCGTCATTGACGTTGTCGTGCAGCTTCACCGTCCGGCTGTAGATACCCACCTTGTTCACCTTTAAGTCGATATCTTCGCGCAGCTCCAGCAGCCCGGACGCGCGAATCGCCTCTTCGACGGTCGCGCCCACCTCCAGCTTCACCCGCAGCAGATACTGCTTCTCCGGCAATGCATAGGCCACTTCAACGGCGATCTTACCCGGCACGGTAAACCTCTTTCGCGCGATGGGTAAACGCCTGCACCATGTTCGCGGCCAGCTCTTTAAAGATGCGGCCGAAAGCCAGCTCAATCAGCTTATTGGTAAACTCGAAATTGAGCTGAAATTCCACACGGCAGGCATTCGAGCTGAGCGGGGAAAAGGTCCAGCCGCCGCTCAGCGACTTAAACGGACCATCCACCAGGTGCATCAAAATACTTTTGTTAGCTTCCAGCGTGTTGCGCGTGGTAAAGGTCTTACTGATCCCCGCTTTCGACACGTCCACGGCCGCCGTCATCTCCGTCGGGCCGGAGTCGAGAATTCGGCTGCCGGTACACCCCGGCAGAAACTGCGGGTAGGAGTCCACATCGTTCACTAACTGATACATCTGCTCAGCGCTATAGGGCACCAGCGCAGTACGGCTAATCTGAGGCATAAGGTTTTCCGCATTCACACAATCGTTAAATAATAACATCTCCCCCGGTTGAAAGGAAAACGCGTTGCCCTAACTCATGCTAAGATAACCCGTTCAGCCTCACAGGACGCAATGAGGTCAGTTTCAGATATCAGATTACCGGATGGCTCCACGATACTATGACGAAGAAAAAAGCATATAAACCAGGTTCAGCCACCATTGCGCTGAACAAGCGCGCCCGCCATGAATACTTCATTGAAGAGGAGTTTGAGGCCGGGCTTTCACTGCAGGGCTGGGAAGTAAAATCCTTACGTGCCGGTAAAGCCAACATTGGTGATAGCTACGTGATCCTTAAAGATGGCGAAGCCTATCTTTTCGGCGCTAACTTCACGCCGCTGACCGTCGCCTCCAGCCACTATGTTTGTGACCCGACGCGCACGCGCAAACTGCTGCTGAACCAGCGCGAGCTGGATTCACTCTACGGCCGCATCAACCGCGAAGGTTACACCGTGGTTGCGCTCTCCCTCTACTGGAAGAACGCCTGGTGTAAAGTGAAGATCGGCGTGGCGAAAGGTAAGAAACAGCACGACAAACGGACCGATGTGAAAGAGCGCGAATGGCAGCTCGATAAAGCACGCATCATGAAAAACGCGGGCCGCTAAGTGCTCGCCCGCGCTGCCCTCTCACCCCGGGAGAGGGCACCAACTCCCCGCCCTACCGCTCCCGCAGCGCCTCATTAAGTTTATTCAACGGTTTGATCAGATAATCCATCACCGATTTTTGCCCGGTTTTAATCTCCACGTTGGCGATCATCCCCGGCAGGATAGGGAAACTTTTGCCGCTGCGGTTCTTCAGCTCCGCGCTCTGCGTGCGAACATAAACGCGGTAGTAAAACTGATCGCGCCGCACCTCATCCTGCAAGGTATCCGGCGACACCACCTCTACTGTCCCTTTCAAATCGCCATAGATGGAAGAGTCATAGGCTGTCACCTTCACCGTCGCCGGTAAACCGGGACGAATATAGGCGATATCACGCGGGTTGATGCGCGTCTCCACCAGCAGTTGATCCTCCAGCGGTACAATCTCCATCAGCTTACCGCCCGGCTGCACCACCCCGCCAACGGTGTTGATCTGCACATCTTTAACGATCCCGCGTACCGGTGAGTTAAGCACCGCACGATCCAGCTGATCCGCTTTGCCCGCCATCACCTGTAGCTGCGCATCGAGATCGGCATTATTTTTCACCTGCTCTTCGCGGGCGCGCACCGCAAACTGGTTACGCGCCTCGTCGATTTTTCCCTTCAGCTCCGTCGCCTGGCGTTGCAGGCGGATCACCTCGACATCGCTCGCCGCGCCCTTTGCCACCAGCGGCTGCGTCATGCGCAGCTCCGACATCACCAGTTGATGCGTTTTTTGCAGATTCGCCACCGTCTCATTGAGGTTGCGCCGCCGCGACTCATACAGCTGCCGCTCGCGGGCGACCAGATCCGGTTCGCGCATCGACTCAGCGCTAAAACGCAGCGGCTCGCCGGTCAGCTCTGAGCGCAGACGTTCGCTGGAGGCGCGCAGTGCCCGCACCCGCGCCGCCGCTTCGCCATAGTTAGACTGGAAACGGGTCGGATCGAGCCGCGCCAGCATCTGCCCGCGCTCAACAATATCCCCCTCTTTTACCATCAGGGCGCTGACAATCCCGCCATCAAGGCTTTCAATCACCTGCGCATGAGTTGAGGGGGTGATTTTGCCGGTGCCGACCGTTACCTCATCAAGAATGGCAAACGTCGCCCAGGCAATAAACACCACCAGGCCAAGCAGCGTCAGCCAGATCACCGACGAGTAGAAGCGCCCCTGCCGCGCCAGCTCATCCTGCATTGAGAGTTGACTCATTTCCCGCTCCTCAGACGATGGACGCCACGTTACTGTTGCGCGCCGCCTGTTTCAGCAGCGTATCGCGCGGCCCATCGGCCACCACTTTGCCGTTCTCCATCACCACAATCCGATCCACTAAGTTGAGCAGCGCCGGGCGATGAGTTACCAGCACCAGCGTGCGCCCGGTGAGCCACTGCTGCAGCTGGCGGATCACCCACGCTTCCAGTTGCTCATCCATGGAGGCCGTCGGTTCATCCAGCAGCACTATTTGCGGATTGCGCACAATCAAACGGCTCAGCAGCACCATCTGCCGCTGCCCGCCGGAAAGCCCGCGTCCGCCCTCATTAATCAGCCGATCGAGGCTGGCGGCATCCTGCTGCACAAGGTTGATCGCCCCGCTGATGCGCAGCGCCTGAATAAGCTCCGCCTCGGTAGCATGCGGGTGCCCAAGCATCAGGTTCTGGCGCAGCGTACCGAAGAAGAGGCGCGAATCCTGCGACAGATAACCCACCTGACGGCGCACGTCGGTCGGATCGATATGCGCCATATCGACGCCATCAATAATCACTTTCCCTTTGCTGGCCTGCGCCTGGCCGGAGAGCAGTTTTAACAGCGTTGATTTCCCGGCACCGGTCTTGCCGAGGATCGCCACCCGCTCACCCGGTTTGATCTCCAGTTCGTTAATATTGATCGCCACATCGCCCTTCTCTTCGTCATAGCTGTACTGCATCTGCTGCAACTGAAAGTGGCCTGCCAGCACCGGGCAGTGCGCCATCTTCTTATCTGCCTCTTTATCGAGCGGCTTTTTAAGCAAATCGTTGAGGCCGCTCATCGCCGATTTGGCATGCTGCCAGCGGGAGAAGACCATGGTGAGCTGCATCAGCGGCGCAATGGTGCGTGACGAGAGCAAACTACAGGCCACCAGCGTCCCGGTAGTAATGTCGCCATCGATCACCAGAAAGCAGCCAAACACCAGCATCCCGGCATAGGTGATCTGCTGCACCGTCGAGGCCCAGCCGCTCAGCCGTGCGCCCCACACGCGCTGCTTCATGCCAACATTGGCCCCCACGGCGTGAGTGTTTTCCCACTGACGCTGGAAGTAGGGCTCCGCCTGTAACGCTTTAATGTCCTCCACACCTTCGATGGACTCCACCAGCACCGCGTTGCGAATCGCACTTTCGCGCATCCCGGCTTTCGCCAGCTTCGACATTGGCCACTGCACCAGCAGCCCGGGGATGATAATCAGCGGAATGGCAACCAGCGGGATGATCACCAGCGGACCGCCGACCAGCGCCATAATGCCGAGAAACAGCAGTACAAACGGGATATCCATCGCCGCGCCGACGGTGGTGGAGGTAAGCAGTTCGCGCACCTGATCAAGCTCGCGCAACTGGGAGATAAACGATCCGGTCGATTTGGGCCGCGCATCGTTTTTGATCGCCATTGCGCGGGCGAAAAAAAGCGACGAGACATTAAGGTCGATATGTTTACCCATAATGTCAGAGACATGGGTACGCGCGAGGCGGATAAAGAACTCCAGCGCCGCCGCCAGCAGGACGCCGAAAAACAGCACCCACAGCGTCGGCAGCGACTGGGCCGGGATCACCCGGTCGTAAACCTGCATCGAGAAGAGAATACCGGCCAGCGCCAGCACGTTGCCGACCACCGAGGCGAGGGCGATCTCCGTAAGCTTGCGCCCGCTGTGGCGAAAGTGCTTCCAGAACCAGTGCGCCTCCCACGGGCGGGTAAAATCATCAATACGCGAATCGCGCCCACGCGCGGCGATGCCCAGCATCACCACCTCAGGCTTCACACGGGTGAGCAGCGTTTCCAGCGGCTCTTCGCGCACCAGATCGCCGCCGTTATCGAGCCAGTAGGTTGCCAGCCCGTCGGCATCGAGCGACTCAAGCAGCAGCAGCTCACCGCTCTCCAGTTGCACAATCACCGGCAGGTTTTGCCCATTCCAGCGCATGCGGGCGAGCGGCACACTGCGCACCTGCAACCCCATTAATCCGCTCAGGCGTTCCAGCTTTGCGCTGAGCGGCAGCGCTTCAAACCAGCGCATCTGTTGGCGCACCGCGGGCGCATCGGCGGGCAGGCCAAAGCGTCCTGCCGCGCGCACCATCACATTAATCCAGCTTTCGGTATCCGGCTCTTGCATTACCACTCCTGTGTTGTGCGCTTACAGCGCGGGCAGGTCATCGCCCACGGTACGACTACGTTCAACCCCCAGCATATCGAGCAGGTTGTCTGCCGCGGCGGCATAGCGCACGGCGGCATCCCAGGCGTCATAGCGCGCGGTGATCGACGCGGTATCTGCCTGGAAGACATCCTGTTCAATGCTGAGCAGGTCGTTCAGGCTGCGCTTGCTCAGCCGGTACTCATCGCGGTAGACGCCGCGCGCGCGCCCGGCGCTGTTAGCCTGCGCCTCGCCCGCCTGCTGGCGCAGCTGCGCGCCGGTCAAATCGGCCCACGCTGTGGCCGCCCGCTGGTTAACATCCAGCTTGCTGGCCTCTACCGCCGCCTGCGCATTGGCGCGATCGCCCTGCGCGGCATCGACGCGGGCGCTCACCGCCCCGCCCTGATAGAGCGGCGCATCGACCACCAGCTGTACCTGGTCATCCCAGTAACTGCTTTGATCGTTCTGATAACGCGTGCGCCCCGCCTGCACCGAGAGCGTCGGCCAGTGCTGCGCCTGCGCCTGGCGAATACGCTGCTCTGCCGCCTGCTGTTTCGCCTGCGCGCTGCGCACGCTGTTGTTGCGCTCATAGGGCAGCGCATCGAGGGTGATATTTTGTTTGAGGAGATCTTCAGGCAGGTCGGGCAGGTTATCGGCAACCACGCCGGTCAGCACGCTGAGCGCCGCCTGGGCGGAGCGCATCTGCGCCTCATATTGCGCCAACGTAGCGTTCATCCCGGCGATGCGAGACTGCGCCTGCAGGCCATCGGAAGCCGAGCTTAATCCTGCTTCGGAGCGCAGCGTCGCCATCTCCAGCACGCTCTCCAGCGAGTGGATATTGTTGCGTGCCGCGTCAGCCAGCGCCTGGTAGCGCTTGACCTGCAAATAGGCTTGCAGGGTCTGCATCCCTACCTCATTGAGCGTGCTGAAGAGATCGTAGCGCCAGGCATCAGAGAGATTGTGCTGCTCATCGATGCTGCCGCCAGTTTTGCCAAAATCGTAGAGCAACTGGCGTAAGGTGACGCCGCCGGAACCGTTGTTATTTAATGACCCCGACGAGTCGGTGCGGTGCGAGCGCCCCAGGTTGCCCTGCAAAGAGAGCTGCGGGAACCAGGCGCTCTCCGCTTCGGTTAAATTGGCTTTACCCACGCGGATCTGTGCGGCCGCCTGGGCAATTTTTGGATTACGGGCAAAGGCGCGCAAAATCGCGTCTTTGATCGTAAGCTGCGCCGCGCGCTGTTCGCTCGGCGCCCTCTGCCAGCGAAAATCCTGCTCTTCGCCGGGTGCTGCTAATAAACTCGTAACGGGCATAACCAACAACAACAACCCTACCGCTCTTTTCATTCATCCACCCCTGGTGCGCCCGTAATGACCTCTTCCTTAATGCGCCTCATCCCTGAGGCGGCAGACCGTCAGACCATATTGACGTGCAGGCCATGCTGGATCAGCACATCGCTGAGGGTATTGGCCTGCGAACTATTGTGATAAACGTCGAACTGAATGCCATCCACGTCGCGCTGCCCGCTGATAGCCCAGGTATCGCTGACGCCATGTTTGAGGTTGATCTCATCCCCGATGCTGCCTTTGATCAGCAGATCATCTTCCGGTTTATCGGTGATGCTCAGCGCTTCGTTGACATCCAGCGTGACGCTGTTGCTGCCCGATTTACCGAGATCAATTATCTCGATATTGCTGACTTTGCTCCCCAGTTCGATCAGGTTCAGCAGCAGGTTGGCACCGTCAAGCACCAGCGTATCCGTCCCCGCGCCGCCATCGATCTGCACAAAGCCGAGTGAAGAGAGGTGAATGGTGTCGTTGCCGCTGCTCCCCTCCACACTTGCACCGCTTTCACTGGTGCCATCGGCAAGATCGATACTCAGCCCGCCAATGGTATAACTCTCGTCGCTTGCCGTGGCGGCAGCCGCCGTCTCCTTCTCTGGCTGACGCGCCGTTTCCACCGTGGCCGTATGCTGCGCATTCAGGCTGTCACTACTGGTGGTTGAGTTCGACTCTTCACTCGCGCTCGCTGCCAGCAGTGAGAAGGTATTGGCCTCGGCCATCAGCGACGCGCTGGTGCCCGCCGGTGGTGTGGTGGTCGGGTTGCTGCCGTTAAGGCCGACGTTGAGATAGGCCAGGTTACCCGCCACATCCGCGGTGTAGAGGTTCACCACCGTATTAAGCGAGAGGATTTTCGCCAGGTCGAGACCAACATCAAGCTGCGTCGACCACTTGCCGTCCGCGCCAACAATCGCCGTCGCCATGGCGAGGTTGAGTAAATTAACGTGAACAATCGCCCCTTGATTGAGATTAGTTGACGCACCGCTGATCGTCAGTTTTGCTGAGCCTACCAACCCTAGCAGGACGTTGCCGAGGACACTGGTCAGGTTGGTAATCGGGTTAGTGCTGAGCGTCGGCTGGGTCAGTTTCACCTGCACATCGGCTTCCGTCGCGGTGGTGTTGCCCACCCGGTCGGTCACCGAAATACCCACTTTCGCCGCGCCGCTGCTCAGCCCCTGCAGCAAGGTTTTATTCACCGTCGCCGTCCAGTTGCCGTTCGCATCGACGGTGGCGTTGATTGCCGTGCCGCCAACGGTCACTACCACTTTCGAGCCGCTGACCACCCCGCCAATTTTGCCGCCAATAACCTGACCATTCGCCGCTTCACTGATGTTCAGATAGCCATCGTTACCGAAGAGCGAAGAGAGGGTGATAGTCGGCAGATTATGGGTAATCACATCCAGCGGGCTGGTAATGTTCGCCACTTTCCCGGCGGCGTTGGTCACCGCGACGCTCACCGCCTGGGTACCGTCAGCCAGTGCGCTGAGATCGACTTTCGGTACCGTCACGCTCCAGCTGCCGTTCGATGCCACGGTGGTGAGGTAGTTTTTACCGCCAACCGTGACCGTCAGCTGCGAACCGACGGCGTTCTGGCTGGTGCCGGAAATTACCTGCGCGGTGGTGATATCCGCGAGGCTCAGGGCGCCATCACCAAACAGCGAGGTGATCGCCACCGTCGGCAGGGCCTGGATCGCCACGCTGGCGCTCTGTACCACATTGGCGATATTGCCCGCAGCATCCGTCGCGCTGGCAGAGACTTGCAGCGCATTGTTGCCATCCTGCAGGTTTTGCAGCGACACCGCCGGGATCGCCAACTGCCACTGGCCATTGGCACCGACGGTGGTGGTGTAGGAGAGCAAACCGACCTTCACGGTGATCTGGGTGCCCGCTGCCAGGTTGCTGCTGGTGCCGGAGAGGATCGGGTTGGAGAGCAGATCGTTAAGGTCCAGCGTCCCGTTGCCAAACAGCATGTTGATACCGATCGAAGGCACCGCCTGCACAATGGCGTTCACCAGCTGGCTGCCGGTCGCGGTGTTACCCACCGCATCGGTTACCGTTGCCGTCACGCTCAGGGTGCCATCGGCGATTGAAGCCAGCGCACCGGCAGAGAGTGCCAGCGACCAGCGCCCGTCGGTGACCGGTACCTGATACGCCGTGCCGCCGACATTCACCGTCACCTGCCCGGAGGTCAGCCCGGTAACAGTACCGGAGATAGTCTGCGCCGCCAGCGCTTCGCTCTGGTTAAGGAAACCATCGTTGCCAAACAGGGAGGTGATTGCCACCGTCGGCACATTTTTCACGCCGATAATCACCTGGCTACCGGCCGTGGTTGAACTGTTACCGTCCGGCGTGAGCAGCGTAATGGACGGCGTAAAGGTGCCATCCGCCAGCCCGGCAAGATCCGTCGGCGTCAGGGCGATGGCGAAGGTGCCGTCGGCATTCACGACGCCATTAAAGACTTTCGCGCCAATCGCCACCTGCACGGTGCTGCCGATCGGCGCACCGCTGGCGGCCCCGCTGATGGTCTGATTGACCAGCGAATCGGCCACGTTCAGCAAACCATCGCCAAACAGCGTCACAGTGTTGAGTACCGGCGCCACCAGGTTGACCTTCAGCCCCGCACTCTGCGACGCCTGGTTACCATACTGATCGGTAGCGGTAATGGTGACGGTTTGCGTACCGCTGCCCAGCCCTTGCAGCGCGGCTTTCACCGCATCCGGCAGGTTCACCGACCAGCGCCCGCTATTATCGACATTGGTGGTGAAGGCGGTGGCATCGCCAATCTTGATGGTCAGTGCGCGCCCGGCAAGGTTGGTCGCCGTACCGCTCAGCAGGCCGCTGGCGAGTTCAGGAATGCTCAGCACGCCATCGCCAAACAGCGGATCGAGAGAGATAGCCGGCAGGTTATGGCTGACGACGTTAAAGCTGGCATCGCTCTTGATGACGTTGCCAAACTTATCGGTCACCGTCACGTTGGCAGTCGCCGTGCCGTCCGGCAGTGTGCTCAGCAGTTCAGCGGGAAGCGCGGCGCTCCAGTTACCCAGCGCATCCACGGTAGCGTTAATCGCCCGGCCGCCGAAGTTCACTACCACGCTTGTGACATTGGCGACATTGCTCACCGTGCCGGAAAGGGTCTGCGCCACTGTGCTTTCGACGAGGTTAATCACGTTATCGCCCGCGATCACCACATCGTTAACCACCGGCAGGTCGGTCAGCGCCAGCCCGACATCCACCGTTTCATACCGGGTATTGCCATTGGCATCAACGACACTAACTTGCAGTTGCAAGGTATCGGTAATCAATCCCTGCCAGAGAGAAGGCGGCAGTGAGAAGCTGTAGGAGCCATCCGGCGCTACCGCCAGATCGTTAATGGTGAAGTCCGTGCCAATCACCGTCAGCGAGACTTTCGCGCCGCGATAATCGCCACTCACCTTACCGGTGAGCAGCTGTGTGACCAGTGATTCAGCAACGTTGAGGATCCCATCGTTAAACACCTGGTCGATGGCCACGCCGAGGCCTTTGTTCAGCGCAACGTTGAGGGAGAGAGTGTTGCTTGAGGTGTTGCCCGCTGCATCCGTTGAGGAGATGGTCACCACCTGCGGCCCGTCGGTCAGGGTAGTGAGGTCGAGCTGCGGGAAGGTGTGGCTCCAGTTACCCTGCTGATCGACCGTGCCGGTCCAGCTCAATGGCCCAAGCTGAATCGTCACGCTGTTGCCCGGCTCGCCCTGCCCCTGTAACACCACGCCAGAAGCAGCGTTAACGCTGTTCAGCACCGCCGGGACACCGAGGGCATCCACCGCCAGCAACGGCGAGGAGGCATCAACGGTGAATGCCTGTGTGGCGTTCGTCGCGTTGCCCGCCGCATCGCTCAGGGTGGCAGTAATGGTGTAGCTGCCGTCGCCTAGCGCCGCCATATCTGACTGCGGTACGTCGACCGACCATGTGCCGTTAGCCACCAGCGCAGTGTAGGTTTTGCCATTCAGCGTAACGGTGACCTGGCTGCCGTTGGCATCCGAGGTGCCGCTGATAGTCTGTGCCACCGCTTTTTCACTGCTGTTGATCACGTCATCGCTGGTAAATTGCGTCATCACCAGCGTCGGCGCGACGGTATCAACGATCACCGTCTGCGAGGCCGTGGCACTGGCCTGCGCATCGCTCTGCACCGTCAAGGTGTAGTTACCGTCCGGCAGCGCGGCGCGCGGCACATCCAGCGTCCAGCTGCCGTCGGGGTTGACCGTCGCCGTGCCGAGCGTCGTTTGGCCATTCAGGATGGTCAACGTGGTGCCGTTGAGGTTAAAAGCCTGACCGGAGAGTCGCAGCGTTCCGCTGCTGAACTCGGTGGCGTTGACATAGTTATCGCCAGCGACCAGATCCATATTCACCGAATATTGCGGCGGCGTGAGATCGATAGTCAGTGTGCCGCCGTTATTCGCCGTGCCGACGTTGCCCGCCTTATCAATCCCTTCAACCGTAATGGCGCCAGCCTGCAGCTGTGCAAGATCGCCTGGCGTTAATACCAGCTCCCAGCTGCCATCGGCCAGAACGGTGGTCTCGAAGACATTTCCTCCCGCAAAGGTGACACGCACCGTATCGCCGGTGGCTAAGCCGGTTGAGGTGCCGCCGATCGCCTGGCTGGTCTGGCTTTCTGCAAAATCGAGCAGGTTATCGCCTGCAAACGGCGCAGTCACGCTGACCGTCGGTGGGTCGAGCAGCAGCGTAGTGGTGATGCTGGCAGTACCGACGTTTTGCGCGCCATCAGTCACGCTGACAGTGATGCTTTGCTGACCGCGCGCGGTAATGCTGCTCCAGTCATCAGCATCCATTGCCAGCGTCCACTGGTTGCCGTTCACCGTGGCGTTAAAGGTTTGATCGCCGATGGTCACTTTGACCTGCGCGTTAGCAGGGTAAGAGGTTGAGAAGGTTCCGCTCAGCGTTGTCCCGGCCGCCGCTTCAGCTGCGCTGACATAGCCATCCGCGAAGACCGGCGCGGTGATGGTGACCGACGGCGGCGTCAGCGCGACCTGGTACTCAACGGTGCTGGTGTTGCTGTTGCCATACTGATCTTCGGCATAGATCGAAATCTCATGCTCGCCCGGGGCGAGAGATTGCAGCGTCCCGGCCGGTAGCACCACCGACCAGTTGCCGTTGGCATCGACGTTAGCGGTATAGGTAACGCCATCGACGTCAATCTTCACCGTCACATACTGGTTCGGCCCGGTGGCACCGGTGAGACCCGCCAGCGTGACCTCACCTGCCGCTTCGCTAATATTGACAATGCTATCGCCAAACGGATTGGTGACTGTCGGTGCAGGCAGCGCAGTGTGTACCGTGACGTCCGGAGTTTGCTGCGCATCGGTGGTGGTCGTGTTGCCCGCGCGATCGGATACCGTGACGCTAAACGGCAGCGAGTCGTTATCGCTCAGCGCCGCTAAATCCGCCTGCGGAACCGTCACCGTCCAGTCGCCATTCTCATTGACCGTGCCCGTGTAGGTTTTCGTCCCCAGCACTACCGACACAGTTTGCCCGGTGCCAATCACCCCGGTGTTACCGCTGATCAGCTGATCGCTCTTGGTTTCAGCGCTGTTAATGGTGAAATCGCCAAACGGCGTCACATAGTTGGCCTGCGGTAGCGCATTGATAATCGCTTCAAAACTGCCCTGCCCGGTCGACTGGTTATCCGCCGTATCAGTCACCGTGACGGTGACAGGCAGCACGCCATCCGGCAGTGCCTGCAACGTGGCGCTGTCGACATTCAGTGACCAGGTGCCATCCGCATTGATGGTCGCCGCCAGCGGCGCGCCGTTATTAATGCTGACGGTAACCGAGGCAACGCGCGACGGATCAAGGTTAAGCTGCCCGCTCAGGGTTTGTGTGCCCGCGGCCTCGGTGGCGCTGAGAATGCCGTCGGTAAAGAGCGGCGCTAATTGCGGCTCAGGCAGCGGATCGGTGCGGATTTCAACGCTTACCGGGTCAGAAACCGCCGTGTTACCCGCGCGATCGGTGACCGAGATCTGCACATCGTGCGTCCCGTCGGTGATGGCAATCAGCTGCGCCGGTGTCAGGGAGACGATCCAGTTGCCGTTGTTATCAACGGCGCCGGTAAACTGCTGACCGTTATCAAGGATGATGCTCACTGTCTGCCCGGGGCCGGACTGACCGGTGGAGCCAGTCAGTTGCACACCGGCGTTGGCTTCCGCCTGACCGAGAATATTGTCATCGCCAAACAGCGGTTCGGTGACCGTGGCCGTTGGCCGTGTCAGCACCACATCGAGGTTGCCATTGACCGTCGCCGGGTTACCAAACGCATCCACCCCGGTGACCGTCACGGTGTATTGACCGCTGGTGTCCAGCGAATCGCGCGGGATCACCGCCGACCAGGCACCATCGTTGACCTCTCCGGTATACTCCTCGCCATTGATGGTCACCACAACCTGTGTGCCGTTGGCAAGGCCGCTGGCACTGCCGCTGAGCGTACTGTCGCTGGCGGCTTCACTGATGCTGACAATGTTATTGCCGAACATAGGGTCAAGCGTCATCGTCGGACCATCGACGGTTTTGACATTGATGTTGACCGCCTGCGGGTTGCTATTGCCCGCGGCATCGGTGGTGACGAAGGTGATTTGCGACGTGCCCTGCGGCAACGCCTGCAAACTCCCCGCCGGGATCACCATGCTCCACGCGCCCTGCTCATTGACCAGCGCCGAGAGCGTAGTGCCGTTGAGAGTAAGCGTCACCGTCTCGCCAGGGGTACCTGTGCCACTCACCGTCTGATCGACGGCCGCTTCAGCGATGCTGATATTGCCATCACTGAGGAACGAATTCGCAACATCCACCGCCAGCGTCGGCGCACTGAGATCGACCGTTACACTGCTGCTGGCGCTCGCCGGGTTCAGCGCGGCATCGACCGCCGACGCCGAGACGACATATGGCGTGCCGTTGGCCGTCTCTTGCAGCGCCTGCATATCGGCCTGCGGCACGGTAATGGTCCAGTTACCGCTGCTGTTGACGCTGCCGGTGTAGGTTTTATCGTTAAACAGAACGGTGATTACCGTTCCTGCAGCCAGCGACGTTGATGACCCGCTGATGTTCAGCGGCTGACCACGCTCGAGGGCGTTAATCACATCATCCTGCGCGACCGGGTTAATGGTGATGGTCGGCTGCGCCGCGGGCTGCGCGGCGAAGGTGACGTTATGGCTGGAGATGGTGCTGTTGCCCGCCACATCGTTCACCGTAACCGAGATGGCCTGACGACCATCCGGCACCTGCGCCAGATCGGCCGGCGGTACCGTTACCGACCAGCGCCCCTCGGCGTTAACCGTCGCCGTATAATTTTTGCCGTTTAAGGTTACCGTCAGCGTCTGGCCTGCTTCGACATTCTGTGAAGAGCCGGAGATGGTCACTCCGCTCTGCCCGTTCGCTTCCGCGCGGTTAACAAAATCATCTCCGGCGACTTTATCGATCTGCACCTGTGGCGCGTTAGCAGGAGAGGCGTCGAGCGTAAAGGTTTCGGTTTGCGTACTGCTGTTACCCGCAGCATCGGTAACGGTAACGCGCACCGCAACCGGACCATCCGGCACGCCTGCCAGCGCACCGGCAGGGAGCACCACGCTCCAGGTGCCGTCCGGCTGGATAATGGCATCATAATTCTGCCCGTTGACCAGCACGATAACGGTTTGCGCCGACTGCGCATCGTAAACGCCGGTACCGGTGATGGTGACAGCGCCAGCGGCTTCTGCGCTGTTAATAATGTTATCGGCGGTGACGTCATTGATAGCGAAGGTCGGTAAAACCGTATCGACGGTCATCGGCGCCGAACTGCTGACGGTGTTACCTGCCGCATCGGTCGCGGTTACCGTCACAGTATGGGGGCCCTGGGAGAGAGCACCGAGTTGTGCAGGCGTTAGCGGCAGCGTCCAGTTGCCGTTCGCATCCACCTGGGCGGTGAGCGGCGTGCCGTTATCAAGGGTGATGGTTACACTTTGACCGGCGCCAACGATACCGGTATTGCCCGCCAGGTTACCGCCTGCGGCCGCTTCCTGAGCGTTAACCACGCCATCACCGAACGGTGCATTGACGGCAGGCTGCGGCAGCACGTGGGTGATGATAGTAAATGGCAGTTCGTTGGAGATAATCGCATTGTTGGCATCCACTCCGGTGACCGTCAGCGTCGCGGTACCATCGGCAATGGCGGCGGCATCCGCATTCGGCACCGTCACCTGCCAGCCACCACCCGCCGTCACGGTGGCGGTGTACTGCACACCGTTCAGGGTCACGGTAATGGTGTTCCCTTCCGGGATACGCACCGACGTGCCGCTGATGGTCAGGCCATCGGCAATGTCTGCGGCGCTGATACGGTTATCGCCGTCAACCGGGTTAATGGCAATTGCGCTGGCAGTGGTATCGACTTTGAAGGTGCTGGAGACCGGCGGCGAGGTGTTGCCCGCGCTGTCCTTTACCGTCACTGAAATGGTGTAGCTACCGTTGGTCAGGCTGCTGAGCACTGACGGAGCGACAGGAATGGACCAGAGGCCATCGCCGCCCACCACGCCGGTGAGTGTTTGCCCGTTGAGTATGACGGAGACCGTCGCACCCGGCTCGGCCGGAACCGTGCGTCCGGTCAGGCTAAAGCCAGTGTTCTGCTCCGCCAGATCGATAATGTTGTCGCGGGCCACCGGATCCATCACCACGTTAGGCGCGGAGGTATCGACAGTCACCGTGCGGATGGTTGTCGTTACGTTACCTGCGCTGTCGGTGGCCGTGACGGTCCATGAACTGGCACCGTCAGGCAGAGCGCCAAGCGCGCCGCTGCCGAGGTTAACGCTCCAGCTGCCATTGGTGATGGTTGCCGGGTAGCTTTTGCCGTTAAGGGTGATGATCACCGAAGCCGCATCGCCAGAGGTGGTGCCAGAAAGCGTGATACCGGCGGCGATATTGCTGCCGTTCAGCACATCGGTACCGTTAATCGGCGTAACGCTTAATGTCGGCGGGGTTTTATCCACCGTAAAGTTGACGGTGCTGTTAGCACTGTTACCTGCCACATCGGTCGCCACTACGGTCAGACTGCCAGGCCCTTCGGCTAACAGCTCCATTGCACCCTGCGGCAAGGTCAGTGACCAGCTGCCGTCAGCATTCACCACGCCGCTGTATTGCTGGCCGTTCAGGATGGCGACCACTTTTTGCCCGGCGCCGACAACATTGGTGTTGCCGGTCAGCGTCTGGCTCTGGCCCGATTCCGCCAGGCTCACAATGTTATCCACAAAGGCCGGATCGACCGACACGCTCGGCAAAGTATTGATCGCTACCGTGAAGTTGTGGCTATCAAGCACCGTACCGCCGCTGGTGGTGACCGTGGCAGTTACCGTCTGGGTGCCATCTGCAAGCGCCTTCAATGCGGCCGGATCGACCACAGTTTGCCAGGAGCCATCCGCCTGAATCGTCGCCGCATAGTTCACACCGTTCAGCGTGACGGTAACGACCGTGCCCGCAGGCAGGCCTGCGCTGTTACCCCGGATGGTTAAACCATCAGCCGCTTCACTGGCGTTGAGGTAGTCATCGCTGGCGATAATGTTGATCGCCACCGCATCGCTGGTGGTGTCGACATTAAAGCCCGACTCAATAGTGGTGCTCTGCCCAAAGCCATCCGTCACGCTGACGGTGAGCGTTTGCCCGCCATCGGCCAGCTTTTGCAGCTCAGCGGCAGGAAGGGTCACCTGCCAGTTGCCCTGAATGTCCGTGACCCCTTCGTAACGCACGCCATTTAAAATCACGGTGACGATACTGCCCGCCTCCGCGTTGGATGTGCCATGCAGGATCTGGTCAACTTTGATTTCGGCCGCATCAAGCGTGTTGCCGTCGGTAAGCGCCTGTAGGCCAATTTCCACACCGCTGGTTTTCACCGCGATCGGCTGCGTAACGGTGGTGCGGTTACCGGCCGCATCGGTCAGCGTAACCGTCAGCGGGTAACTGCCGCTTTGAAGCGCGCCCAGATCTGCCGACGGCAACGCGAGTTGCCAGTTACCGTCGCTGCCCACAACCGTGGTGTAGGTTTTGCCATTCAGGGTGACGACGACGGTTTGTCCCTGCTCACTGACGCCGCTTACGCCCCTTAAAACCTGATCCTGGCCCAGTTCTGCGCCGTTTAGTTTGCCGTCGTTGGTGAGCGGCAGCACGCTCAGCGCCGGGAATTGCGTATCCACAATTGCCGTCTGAGTGAGCGGGGCAGTGTTACCCGCCGCATCGCTGGCGTTCACCGTCACGGTGACGAGGCCATCCGGGATATTTTGCAGATCGCCGGCGGGAATGGTCACTTTCCAGGTACCGTCGTTATCGACCGTCGCCTGGTAGGTTTTACCCGCCACCTGGACGGTAACGCGCTGTCCGATGCTGGTCACGCCGGTGTTGCCGCTCAATACCTGATCAACCCCTTTCTCGGCGGCATTGAGATAACCGTCGCCAAACGGCGCATCCATGACCGGATCAGGCAAGCGGTGAACTTGCACATTGAGCGTGCGCGAGTCTTGCGCGCTCTGATCGTCAAGTACCACCGTAGCGGTGATGACATTTGCCCCATCTTCAAGGCGCAGTAAGTCTTCCGACGGAATGGTCACGCTCCAGCGCCCGGAGGCATCAATGCTGGTCACCGGGTAGTTGATGCCGTTGACGGTGACATAAATCGTCACCCCTTCGCCAAAGACGGTAGTTACGCCGCGCACTTCAAGCGGGTTTTCCGCTTCGCTGGCATTGAGATAGTCATCGGTAGAGAGGATGGCGATGGCGACACCGGTCAGCGTGGTATCGACGTTAACCGGAACTGTCCTGACGATCGCATTGCCATCCGCATCGTTAACGCTGACGGTCAGTGCACTGTCGCCCTGCGGCAATAAGCCGAGATCGCCCGCAGGGATTGAGGTTTTCCAGCTGCCATCACCCATCACTTCGGCATAGTAGGTTTTGCCATTAAGGGTAATGGTCACCACCTGCCCTGGCGGGATGTTGTAGGTCTGACCAGAGAGCACCTGCGTGATGAGGATTTCGGCGCTGTTAATGATGTTGTCGGTGGCAACCGGATTGATGGTGATATCCGGGGTGTTGAAGTTGGTACTGAAGTCGCGCGTCTCTTCGGAGACGTTACCGGCAATATCGACCGCGCGATAAAGCAGGGTGTAACTCTGACGGTCTACCAGCAGCGCCATGTCTGCTGCGGGAATAACCAGCTGCCACTGACCGTCAGCATCGGCAATTGCGCTGTAGGTGCGGCCATTAAGCGTGACGTAAATCGTGCTGCCGGCATCCTCTGCACCGACATAGCCGCGGACGATTTTATCCGCCACATGCTGATCCTGATCGAGGACGTCGCCCGGCGTGAACTGAGTAAGCTCAAGCACCGGCGGCGTGGTACTGATCATGATTTGCGTATCCGCCGCCGCGGTCGCGCCCGCAGGGGTCACCAGCGCAAAGCGTAAGAGATGGAAGCCCTGTGAGAAGGTGTTCAGATCGGCTGGCGAGAGCCAGACGCCCCAACTGCCATCATCTGCAACGGTGGTGGTCCACTTTTTGCCGTTGGCGCTGATGGTGACAGTACTCCCGGCATGAATCGCTTCTGTCATGCCGCTCAGGAGCTGCGGCTCGGTTGATTCGGCAAGGTTGATGATGTTATCGGAGGCAATAGTGTTAATTCTGAGCGTCGGAACCACCGGGGTTTCGCCGCCGCCATTATCTCCTCCCCCGTTGTCGCCACCGCCGTTATTACCGCCGCCGTTGTTGCCACCGCCATTATCACCGCCGCCGTTGTCACCGCCGCCGTTATTGTTATTGCCGCCTCCACCTCCGCTATTATTTGCTGCAGCGGCTACGCCCACAATACCGCCAACGGCAGCCAGGCCGCCGAGTACCGCCAGGGCCGACAGGCCGCTGGTACCGACCAGCGATCCCAGCGCTACGTCGCTAAACGCCGGAACGATGGTCTCTGCAGTGGCCGGCCCCGCAGCTGCCGCATAGGGGAAGGCGGCCTGATGTGTGCCCAGCTCATCTTCAAAAATCATCTCGCTGTGTAGGCCCTCGCCATCCACGGCAAAGAAGCTGGTGTAGCGCACCGTGGAGCCATCTTTCATATGTACGATCAGGTCGTTCCCTTCACGCTCGAAGAAATTCACTGACTCCTGCGAAGCATTAACGCGGACGATACTGGTTTCAGTCAGATTTACTACTCTGTCGCTGCCTTTTGCATATTGCGCAACTACATCGCCAGTTTTTTGGTTTATTACATCGACGGAACCAGGAAGACTATTTTGCGGGGCCATATTTTCACCTCGGAAGCGAAAGCAATATTAGAGCGCCTGCGAGCATCTGTTTTTGCGCAGGATTACGGTTTACCAATTCACCAGGATTGACAGGAAGCGGATGTGGGACATACGAGATGAAAAATACCTAAGTCGTTGTTTTTCATTTATTATGTTAATCCATCATCATTTAATAAATTTTTACATTAAGAAAGATATAAACAAGCTTCTCTATTTAGGCAACGTTTTAAATCACAAATTGATAACAATTACCTTCGATACAGAATATATTTTAAGGGATATATCTCAAATTAAGTGCCGCTTAATTTCGCGCATAAATTGATTAATAGAAGTTGAATTAATGACGCGAGAAATGTAAAGAAATTTACAATGTATAATATATTAGAGAACGCTAATTAATATTACCCTTAGTCTCTCTTCATATTTATTTACGCCTGAAATAATTGCTTTTCTATATAACTATCCTGCTTAAGCAGTTGGTTAGAAAACAGGCAGATGGTTGAAAGTAAAAACGTTGCGGATATGGACTGGCATGTCACGGTGAAAGTTTGCTATACTCCTTTTCACACTTTTGGGGCTGATTCTGGATTCGACGGGATTCGCGAAACCCAAGGTGCATGCCGAGGGGCGGTTGGCCTCGTAAAAAGCCGCAAAAAAATAGTCGCAAACGACGAAAACTACGCTTTAGCAGCTTAATAACCTGCTTAGAGCCCTCTCTCCCTAGCCTCCGCTCTTAGGACGGGGATCAAGAGAGGTCAAACCCAAAAGAGATCGCGCGGATGCCCTGCCTGGGGTTGAAGTGCTAAAACTAATCAGGCTAGTCTGTCAGTGGCGTGTCCTTCCGCAGCTGGCCGGCGAATGTAAAGACGGACTAAGCATGTAGTACCGAGGATGTAGGAATTTCGGACGCGGGTTCAACTCCCGCCAGCTCCACCAAAATTCTCCATCGGTGATTACCAGAGTCATCCGATGAAGTCCTAAGAGCCCGCACGGCGCAAGCCCTGCGGGCTTTTTTGTTTCCCATAGACATTTCCCCCTAACGGTCAAATATTGTTTATTAATGCTTGCGTTACATGCAGCATGCTCAACAGGGAACCAAAGCGCCCTAACCCAGGATTAATCCTATTCTGTAAAGCCTTGGTAAAATTTTTACAAAGTGTGTAGTAAAGCAGCTTCCTGTTGCAGTTTAATAAGCGCCATTATGCCTATCAGGAGATACCAGGAAGGGCCCTCCCATCCAGTAGTTCTTTCATGCCAAACCGTATAACAATTCAAACGCCCATAGATGGGCTTCTTTTCTGGAAAATGTCAGGCCATGAGGCCATTTCGCAACCATTCTCACTCAATGTCGTGCTGCTTGGTACAGATGCACGGATCGATCGCAGCGCGTTACTAGGGCAGCCACTCACTGTAACAATCCCAACGCAAAACGCCTTAAGCCCAAGATACTTTAATGGAAAAGTTACCGGCGTTGCGGTAAGCGCGGTTGAATTATCTGGAAGCCGTTATGCAGCCTATACGCTCACCGTTGAGTCTGATCTATGGCCGATGCAACGCGATCGTAATATGCGTATTTTCCAGGAACAAACGGTACCGCAAATTGTTAAAACCCTGCTTGCTGAATATCAGGTCAATGTTGAAGATGCATTGATTGAAAACCATCGGGTCTGGGATTACAGCGTCCAGTATCAGGAAAGTAGCTTTGACTTCATCAGTCGCTTAATGGAACTGGAGGGGATTGCATACTACTTCCGGCATGATAAGGACAAGCATACCCTTGTGCTGGTTGATTCCGCCGAACAATATCAGCCTGCGAAAGGTTACGAAATAATCCCTTACCAACATACTCCGTCCGGTGGTAGCACGACGACCGAAGGCATCGCTCAGTGGGCTATCGCAGACTTCGTGACGCCGGGCCTTTACAGCCTGGACGACTATGACTTCCGTAAACCAAATGCATGGCTGCATCAGGCTCGCCAGAATCCCTCCTCTCCGCAACCCGGAAAAATAGATGTTTATGACTGGCCGGGGAGATTTGTTGAGCATGGACACGGCGAAACGTATGCGCGGATCCGCCAGCAGAGATGGCAAGTAGAACATCATCGTATTAATGGAACTGCGACGGCGCTCGGCATTGCGCCAGGCACGACTTTTGTATTAAGCAATGCCCCCTTCTTTAGTGATAACGGTGAATATCTCACAACCGAAGCCCATTATCAGTTTGAGGAAAACCGCTATGCCAGTGGCGCGGACAATAATACGCATCACCAAATCGATTTCTCCGTCATTCCATCAACGGTGGTATTCCGACCTGCTCAAGCCACATCCTGGCCGAGAACATATGGACCGCAAACAGCGAAAGTCGTTGGCCCGCAAGGTGAAAGTATTTGGACTGACAGGTATGGCCGGGTAAAAGTTAAATTCCATTGGGATCGTCAAGGTAAAGGTGATGATACCTGCTCTTGCTGGGTACGGGTTTCAAGTGCCTGGGCAGGGCAAGGGTTTGGTGGGGTACAAATTCCTCGTGTTAATGATGAGGTGGTCATCGATTTTATTAACGGAGACCCGGATCGTCCCATCGTAACAGGCCGTGTTTACAATGAAGCCAGTATGCCGCCCTGGGAGTTGCCAGGCGATGCCACCCGTATGGGCTTTATGACACGTAGCAAAGATGGGAATAAAGACAATGCCAGTTATCTGTTCTTTGAAGATCGGATTGGGGGTGAGACGGTAGACCTGCATTCAGAACGAAATATGAATATTTCCGTTGAAAATGATAAGTCAGTAAATATCGATGGTCATCGTACAACTAAAATAGGCAAAACCCAAAATGACGAGGTCGTCGGAGATGCCTCTTTCTATTACCAGGCGAAACGGACGACGACTGTTGATAAGGAAGAAACGGCGACGTTTAATCAGGGCACAACAACAACCATCTCGAAGGGACGTAAACTGACAATCACCGATAGTGGTGATATTTCTGATATTAAAGGAAATGTTACAACAACAATTGATGGCTCGGTTGATACGAAAATAAAGAATGGTTGGCAATACCTCACCCTCGAAGATGGCAGTATGTGGGTCAAGATCTCCACGGGTGGGCGCGGTGTTGAAATTCAAAATGGTGATGAACTACTTGTTCACAGTGGTGGACAAAAAAATACGATTACCGGTGGTGTAAATACAACGATCACAGGAAACTGGGAACAGAAAATAACTAACGGTGACATTACTATTTCAACGCCAGGCACCATAACAATTAAAGGTGGCACCAAGGTTGATATACAATCCCCTGACTGGTATGAATTCAAAGCCATTGCTCTGGCATTGAAATTGAATGAGACCTCTTTTGGTTTAACTGAGATAGCCTCCAGGGGAGTCAAATATGAAACCAATCCGGTTCAATTCAAAACAAGAGGCGGTGGTGGTGCGCGTTTTGAAATGCTTGGCAATTCAATCGCTTTTAACACGCTGTCTTTAAAGACCGCTATGCTAAATATCATTACATGAGGTTTTCAATGTCCAAGTACTCTGGAATCATCGCAATGATAGGGCCTTGCGTTATACTCGGCTTTATTATTTTATTTATATTTAAAGGTTATTTCCTGCACAGGATAATCAAAAAAGATCCGGTCTATGCCAAGGCGAAAATTGTCACTTACTTCCCGAAAACGCCAAATGAAAAAGGTCGCCTTGATATCGTCATGACTTACAACTTCGTCGCGGACAATAAAACCTATACCAAAGAGCAGCAGATATTAAATATCAACACCCTCGACCTGAATGAATATCATGTGGGTAAAGAAGTGCCGATTGTCTATTACCGCAAAGATCCTAATTACAGCAAAATCGATGTGTATGATGAGAGCCTGCGCAATTAATCTCATACCAAAAATTAGCGTATAAATCAGAATCTACTGAGGGGCGCTTACCGCCCCTTTTGAATGGTTCGAATCACCAGGCTACCGTCAATTAAACCTTCAAAACCATTAAACAAAATAACCCCCAGCTCTAAACCCCCTCACCCCTTCCCTTACGTTATCAATCACCGCCCTGGCCTGTTCCAGCTGCACACGCAGTTCATGCACGGTGTCATTATCGGGAATAAGTACAATGCAGCCTTTCGATATCTGCACCGTGACATGCACGCCGGTTTCAAAGCCTGCTTCGCGCAGCCATTTGCCTTTCAGTTGCAGGGCGGGTGTGCTGGTGTCGCCGCGGTTCGGGCGGTAGCCGACAATACAGTGACGCTGGGTTTTCGTAAGGGTTTTCGTCATAAGACATTCTCCAATGGCAGTCATAATCTCCGCCACCAGAGAGGTCAAACTCATGGGAGGCGGGCTGAACGGGGTTGACCTTACCGGCCCATCGGATACCGGCGCGTCTCGCGACGCCCCCGCCCGGCCCACCATTGAGATGTAACCGAACGCACAACAGAACAGCTCTGTTGCCGATGAGGGTTTTCAGGAGGTCAATCCCGACGCCTGCTGTGGCAGGCGCTGCCAAACAATAAAAAGAAAACCCTACAATCAGCAAGGAAAAAACCGCTCTATAGTAACGCGTCGTTTCGAAACTGGAACCCTTCCCGCAAAACTTCAGAGCAATGGCTGCACACTTACTCTTTACGCTACATCAAAATGCACTCAGGAGAGACTCACCGTTGATAAGAACAGAAACCGCCTGAAGACCTCTTAGCCCCAAAACTAACCAGGCTCATTTTCCGCATGGCCTAAATCGCCTTCAGCAAATTCATCGTAAAGAAGTGTTCATTTTGTGATCTGCATCCAGGTTTCCTTGCATTGCTTACCTGTCGGAGTGCCTTCTCTGTACTCCTGTTCCAATAAAAACAGGTATGCTTATCACAATTACGTTATTTTGACCGTCTATCAGGTGACACAATGAGCAACGCTGTTATTTTCCTAAAAGAAGTTCATGTCCTGGCACAAAAACTCAGCTGGATTAATAGTGATGCTGTCGTTGATGAATTAAAAGAGTTAATTATCAAAAATAGTAGCCTGCTAAATGATGATGAGATAACAGCGTCGTTTATTAACACGCTTATTTATTGTGCGGAAAAAAACGTTACCCCTGAAGACGTTGATAATCTGATATCGAGCTTAGACAACTTCTTTGTCAATTTCCTCTTAATGCAATCCTGTCATGTATATTTTGTAGGAAAAAGCTGGGACACCTATCGGCTTAATGTACTGTTCCTTCCACCCAATATGGGAAAAATTACGCTTTTTGAAATTGATGCAGATACTGATCCGGCAAGCATAAAAATAAACCCGGAGGACGACTCACTCATTCCAGTGGTTATCACGGATCATATAGGCTTCAACTTTATTAAAAATAACAATATCAAGCTCCCCGAGGCGCTTACCACGTTACTGCTGCCCGAAAAGAAAAGCACGCATCTGGATATGGATGTTGGATTTATCCCTCTTCTCAACGCGCGTTATCAGAAACTTAACGGCGAGGCTGAAGTAAAGAGCGTAATAATAGGATCATCCTACGCATACCAGGGGTTCCCGGATGCTTTATTAGATAAAGCAGTCAATCTTTCCATGTTCTCTGGGGATTTTACGTGGACATACAGCCTGATAAAACACATAACCGACACCACCAGCATTAGAAACTTCATCCTCTGCGTGGGGCTGTATGACGCTTTTTATGAGCTATCGATGGGGGCGTCGCCGATGTTCCCTGTGGCGCGCTATTTCTGCAAAAGCCAGGATATCGAATACAATTACAGAAACAAAAACGAAGCGTTAAATCAGACACCCGTCACGCAGCACATATTAGGCCCTCTGGATCTGCTTGTTCAGCAAACCTATAAAAACCATATTTATCCGCAATTCTCCAATGATGAAGAGTTAGCCACGCTGGACAGATTGCTGCAGGATGAGTCGGCAGTAAAAAAATCCCTGGATTTCATCAATGGCAGAAGTTCCCGCACGGATTTCACATACTCCTCCTCAGAAATTCTCAATCGGGTATCGGAGCTATCAAGAAATTATCAACGAAAGCACAGCTTTGAGAACAATAAGCGTGTCATGTCATCGCTGGCTACGTTAATAAAAGAAAAAAATGCAACGCTTAATATTATCGTAATGCCGTTCACTGAATTCTATATCGAAAATTACGAAAAAAACCTGAAAGATGAAACGCTGGCATATTTGAAAAGCGTTACCGATGACAACAATATCTTTATAACGGATCTTAATAAGCTTAAGACATTCGCGCCTGAAGATTTTTACGATGCCGACCATTTAAACTTCAACGGTGCAAAAAAAGTCTGTGAGATGGTCAAAGCGTTAGGGTTCGACATTTAGCTGGCCCTGCCAACCGCGTCACACTTGAAGCCGTGTCGCGCACCGCCATTTGCCTTTCAGTTGCCATCATCTGAGAAGCTTACCCGGCACGCGAGGGTCAGCCTTACCGGCGCGTCTAACGACGCCCGGCAAGGAAAACCGCTTTACGGCTGCGAATACGTTCGAAACTGGAACCCTTCTCGCAAAACTTCAGGGAACCTGCCCGGCGTTACACTTCGTTCTCTTCGCTCCCCAGCAGCCGCTTAATGTGCTCCAGCTTCGCCGTCATCCTGCGGATCTCCAACAGATGCAGCGCCTCATAGGCCTCAATCCCCACCAGCTGGCTCTCCCCCAGCTTATCGAGGTCCGCTTTCAGTAACGTGATTTCGTCATCGGTCATCGGTGGTCTCATCGTTCCTCCTGATTTTCACTAACGTTGCACGGTCTGTTCAGGTACAACCTCATTATTAATAGTGTAGAGGTGGCATCCCGCCTTGCCAGCTTCCTGCTGCTTTGCGCAGTAGCCGAGCGAGCTTTCCGCCGCCTCGTCGCGCGTTCTCGCCCAGTAAGCAACACCCCAGTCTCCCTGCGCATCGATGGCGAACGCCTTTTCATAACGTTGTGATGCAGCATATTCCTGAAACGCCTTACGTCCTGCGTCATTCAGTACCGACGGCACAGGAAGTTGCGTCTGCGGCAGTTCGGCAATAGGTTGATAGGGCAGCGCCTGCTGCTGTAAGAAGTTTGCAACCTGCTTCCACCAGAACGCCTCAGGGGCGGAGTCCATAAAGGTATGGCCATTCTCCCCAAATGCTGGCATCGCGACGAACGTCGCGGGCGCACCGCTTTGCTGATAAGCGCTGAACATCGCTTTCGCCGCCGCCGGGGGAAAGGCGCGGTCGTTGGCGGCGTAGAGCCACAGCGACGGAATCGTGGTTCTCTTACCGTAATCAGTAAGCGCCTTCAGCAAACCGGGCTGGTCGCAGAAGGATTTGCCATCCAGCGCTCCGCGCCCGCCGTCGAAGTTAATCACCGCCTGCACGCCGGGCGGGTTGGCCGCGCCGGTCGCCAGCATGGCGAAACCGCCGGAGGACATCCCCACCAGCACCGCCTGCTTCGGCGACGCCCACGGCTGCTGACGGATCGCCTTCAGCGCCGCCAGCAAAGTGTCGCGATCGCGCTCACCTGCCAGTTGATGATGCGGCTGCGCGCACGATCCGCCCGCATACTCCGCCGCCCCGCTCGACTGCCCATACCCCTGGCGCAGCAGCACCACCGCCGCATAGCCGTGGCGGGCAAACGCTATCGCCGTCGAAGCATAACGGTTGGGGTTCATCACAAAGCGGTCAAAGTCGGCAGTGTCCGCCGTGCCGTTGGTAATAAGTGCAACTGGCGCAGGGTCGTTGTTCGCCGGGCGGGTAACAAACGCCTCCAGCAGCGCAGGCTTGTCGTTTGCAAGCGTCACCGGCAGCATCAGCGGCGTGCGGCTCAGGCCCGCAATCTGTTGGTTTTCCGGCGCAGGGGTGGTATCCGCTAAGGCGGGCAAAGCGCCTGACAACATCATGGCTAACGCTATCACTGCACGCATCGCTGAAGCTCCTGGTTAACAAAGGTGAAATTACCATTAACGCCGGGTGCGGGAGTATCCTCGCTTTACCGGGAAAAACGTTGTTCGCCACGGTAAAAACCACAACAAAGGTGTTTATTTAATGCGTTACCACCATACTTTTTCACTCTTCGTGAATGACGGTGCCGTTACATAATATATTTTCTGTAGTTCAGATAATTCAATAAGATAACAACTTTCTGGAAAATAGAATCTTTTTCATTTCAACGGCTTCGATTATGTAATTAAAGTAAACGCACAGGCAATGTTAAGGCAACATATTGAAAATAAAGGCATCAATCAGAAACAATAAAAGCGGAACTGCAATGATCCGCTTTTTTCCGCATTTAGGCGATTGTTTGAATTAAGTCAAATGTGTAATCTTATTTCCGTCTTAGGGAACAACGTAAAGACAAACAGATGCAGGAATAAAAAACATCGCCTGCACAATAAGAGTGTCAAGTTTCATTTATTAGTTAGTTTATTCTTATCGAAATAAAGTGGTTGCTCGCATATTTATTGTTAAATAATAGTAATTCCGCATCCGGTGTGGTGTTACGGGAGCAACTTATGAACGAACACAATTTTGAAGAACAAATGCAGTCTATTCAGGATCTGAACCTCTCCTATTTATTACTGGCTCAGCGTTTGATCCGTGAAGATAAGATTGCCGCCGGTTTCCGCCTTGGCCTGAACGATGCCACGCTGGAGACGCTAAGCCACTTATCGCTGCCGCAACTGATTAAACTCGCCTCTACCGGGCAGCTGATCAGCCGCCTGCGTATCGATGATGATGTAGTGATTAACTGCCTGACTAAAGAGTCCCGTATCGATGCACTGCAACGTCTGCACACCGGGATTATTCTGTCGAGCAACCTGCTCAACACGGTTGATAATAACGGCGACGAGGCAGCGTAATGAGCGAGATAATGCTGCACGAAAAAAGCATCATGTCTGAAATTAAAGACGCGCAAATCGCGATGGAGTTAATTAATTTCGGTGCGAGGATGCAGGTTCTGGAGAGTGAAACTAATTTAAGCCGCCGTCGTCTGTTAAAACTCTATAAAGAGTTGAAAGGCGATTCGCCGCCGAAAGGTATGCTGCCGTTCTCCGCTGACTGGTATATGTCGTGGGAGCAGAATATTCACTCGTCAATTTTCTACAATATTTACCGCTATTTGCAGAGAGCGGAAAAGGGTCGCTCTGTAGAGCTGATGATTAAAGCCTACCGTATCTATCTGGAACACGGTCTGGCGCAGGCGGACGAGGAGCCGGTACTGGGGCTGACCCGCGCATGGACGCTACTGCGTTTTATGGAGGGCGGCATGCTGAAGCAGACCCAGTGCGACTGCTGCGGCGGCAATTTTGTCAGCACGCCAGAGCATATGTTTAACGGTTTTACCTGTAGTCTTTGTGTACCGCCTTCACGGGCGATGAAAAGAAGCCCGCAGCTCGATTTCGCTGCCGGCACCATGACAACCCTGCAATAACAGGCGTTACAGCGGGTTATCAATGAAAGCCCCGACGGGTCAGCTATAGTGCGGCCCGCCGGGCTTTCCTGTTTCTGAACCGACGAGATTACGCCAGGCGGCCGGTAAAGACGCCGCGGTAGTAGCTCGGGCCGATATTAAGACGCGTGAGAATATCGCGCCGGTGAACGTAGGCGGTTTTCAGGCTGATGCCGAGCGTAGAGGAGACCTCCTGCGCGCTGGAGCCGGACGCCAGCAGGCATAACACTTCGCGCTGGCGGTGAGTCAGCAGCGGCAGCACCGAAAGTTCCTGCGGTTTCGCGCGCTTTTTCGACATTAGGCCGGTAATCGACTCAAATACCGTGCGGATCGGCGCGTTGAGGCTGAGCCGCAGCATATCCGGCAGCAGCGCGGGCAGCACGGGATCGAAATCCTCGCACAGCAGCAGGCAGGGCAACCCCTCTTTCAGCTCACGCAAATAGTGGGTGGTCTGCATCAACGACATCAGATTAGTGGCCTGAGTGGCCACCGCCACCAGAATACGCAGCTTACTCCCCGTCGCCCGGCTCGCCTCCTCAAGGCTGCTGATATAGCTGACGCGTAAATTGGGGCGATAGAGCTTTATCAGCGTGATCAGCCCCATCGCCGAAAAGTGATCTTCGCTGTAAATCAAAACATTAGCGTTACTGACGGAGGATTTCAGGCTCATAACCCCTTCCCTGGCAAACGTCACCTCCGGTGACGAAAAGTGAATAACAGCACGGTAAATAGCAGCATCCCTTCATGGCTATCTGAACCCCGTAAGGATCACGAACAGGCGGTCAAAAATGCCGCCCATCATATTTTCGAAGAAGGGAGCCAGCGTGAACATCACCAGCGACATGGCGACCATGCCGACGGTTAACGAAATCGGAAAACCAATGACGAAGATGGAGAGCTGCGGCGAGAGGCGGTTGAGCAGCCCCATGGTCAGGTTGAGGCACAGCAGCAGTGTGATAACCGGCAGGCCGAGCATCATGCCGTAACGGAAGATCATCTCCCCGGCGCTGACCATCGCCATAAAGCCGTTTGCACCCAGCGGTGCGGCGTTGATCGGAAACGCGGTGAAACTGCTGGCCAGCACTTCCAGCATATAGAGATGGCCGTCAAAGGTGAGAAACAGCAGCGTGACAAAGAGGTTTAACAGGCGCGCGACCACCGGCATACTCGGGCCGCCGGCAGGATCGTAAACCATGGCAAAGGAGAGCCCCATCTGCATACCGATAATCTCGCCCGCGTGGCGCACGGCGACAAAAATCAGCTGCACGGAAAGGCCAATGGCGATGCCGATAATCAGCTGCTGGCAGCAGGCCCAGAAGCCATCCAGCGAGGCGATGGCAATGTTGCTGGCGGGCAGTTGCGGCGCAATAAGAAAAGCGGTTAACAGCGCCAGCGCTACTTTAAAACGGGCGCTGAGCGGCTTCTCGCTGAAAATCGGCGCGGCGCCAAACAGCGCCAGCATGCGCAGGCAGGGCCAGAAGTACTGGTTTACGTTGTCATAGAGGTGAACCAGCGAGAGCGTAAACATAGTTAGCGAATAAGGTACGGCAAGCTGGTAAAGAGCCCGCGCATGTAGTCAACCAGCGTGGTTAACATCCACGGGCCGCAGGCGATAAGCACCACCACCAGCGTCAGGATCTTGGGAATAAACGACAGGGTCATTTCGTTGATCTGCGTTGAAGCCTGCAGAATGCTGACCAGCAGGCCAGCTGCCAGTGCGGCTAACAGCAGCGGGGTGGCAATCATCAGCCCCACTTTGGTGGCCTGGAACCCCAGCGACATTACACTTTCAGGTGTCATTTTTTACTCTCTTGCTAAAAGAAGCTCTGCGCGAGGGAACCAATAATCAGCTGCCAGCCATCGACCAGCACAAACAGCATCAGCTTAAAGGGCAGCGAAATCGTCGCCGGCGGCACCATCATCATCCCCAGCGCCATCAGAATGCTGGCGACCACCAGGTCAATGATGAGAAACGGGATAAACAGCGTGAAGCCAATCTGGAAGCCGGTTTTTAGCTCGCTGGTGACAAACGCAGGCACCAGGATGCTCATCGGCACCGCGTCGGCGTTAGCAAAGTCTCCAGCGTTGGCGATGCGGGAGAAGAGCGCCAGATCGCCTTCACGGGTCTGCTTCAGCATGAAGGCGCGCAGCGGCTGCGACCCCTTCTCTATGGCGACTTCCATAGAGATCTTGTCCTGCGACAGCGGCACCCAGGCGTCGTCATAGACCCGGTTCAGCACCGGCGACATCACGAAGAAGGTCAAAAAGAGCGCCAGCCCGAGCAGCACCTGGTTGGGCGGCGTGCTTGCCGTACCGAGCGCGCTGCGCAGCAGCCCCAGCACAATCACAATGCGGGTAAAGCCGGTCATCATCAGCAGGATGGCGGGCAAAAAGGTGAGCGATGTCAGCAGCACCAGGGTCTGCACCGGCAGCGACCAGCTTTCGCCGTTTGCGGAGTGCGAGAGCAGAATGTCATTGTTGGCCGCCAACGCCATCTGGGCCGGGAGCAGCCATCCGGCGAGCGCCAGGCCAAGGCCGCAGAGGGGCATCAGCAGGCGTGCGTTACGTTTCATCTTATTTGCTCTCACCTTTGCGCCGGGCAATGCAGTTCACTAACGCGCTCTGGAAAGTCGGCAGGAACGACGCTGCTTTAACGTCTTCAACGTCTGCCCGTTTCTCCATGGTCATCAGGTTAGTGATATTGTCCTGCGTCACGCCCAGCAGCAGCCATTTGTCGTCCACTTCGACCACCACCAGGCGCTCGCGCGCACCGATTGACTGGGTGTGTTTCACACAAAGAATGTTATGTCCCTTTACCATTCGCGTAGCGACGCCACTGCGGCGGGCGATCCAGGCGATAGCCGCCATTAACAGGATCACCAGCGCCAGTGCGCCGATAATATTGCCGGTGCCAACAGGCGCCATTGCTGGCGCTGCGGAGACGGGCTGAACAGCATTAAGCGACGGCGTATTCATTATCTGCTCAAACGATGCATGCGCTCAGACGGGGTAATAATGTCGGTAATACGGATGCCGAATTTATCGGAAACCACCACGACCTCGCCCTGCGCAATTAAATAACCATTGATCAAAATATCAAGCGGCTCGCCCGCGAGGCCATCCAGAGAAACAATGGAGCCTGGGCTTAATCGCAATAACTCTTTGATCGTCATTTTGGTGCGGCCTAATTCCACGGTCATTTTCACCGGGATATCGAGCACCAGATTTAAATCTTCAGATAAATTAACCATTACATCTTCCGCCTGGGAAAGCACCTCGGCACTGTTTTCACTGGAAAACTGTTCACTCATTGCGTCGCCCCAGATGTCGCCGAGCGAAGACTTATTTGAGCCTGAATCATGTTCCATATCGCTCATACGACAATTACTCCTTCTTGAAACCTAACAATGTTGAATTCTGTAACGCATCAACCTGGATGGCGTATTGATTATTTGCGCTGCCGTATTTACCGGTCATTACCGGTACATCATTAACAAACCCGCCAAGCTGCTCGGGCTTATCCAGCGGAATAATGTCATCCGGTTTCAGCTTCATAATTCTTGAGAGACGGGTGGAGATCTCAGCAAATTTCACCACCAACTCCAGTTCGGTATCACGCATTTGTGATGCTAACGAACTGCGCCACTGATTATTTTCATGCTGCGAATTTTCCAGCGGCGGATTGGTCAACAATTCGCGAATCGGCTCAATAATGCTAAACGGAATACAGATCTGTAACTCACCGCTGTGCGAGCCGATATCCACCTGAAAAGGCGTCGTCACCACAATATCGTTCGGTGATGAGGTGATATTGGTAAATTTCACCTGTAATTCAGAACGCACAAACTCGGTTTTAATTTTGAAAATTGAGGTCCAGGCATAGTCATAGGCCTCGCGCGCCATCGCTAACATGCGCTGAATAATGCGCTGTTCCGTTGGGGTAAATTCGCGTCCGTCCGCCTTGGTCGGGAAGCGACCGTCACCGCCAAACAGGTTATCCACCGCCGTAAAGACCAGATTCGGCGAGAAGACGAAGAGCGCCGTGCCGCGTAGCGGGTTCATGTTCATCAGGTTCAGGCTGGTCATCACCGGCAGATTACGCGCAAACTCATGGTACGGCTGAATCTTAATGTTTCCTGCGGTGACATCCGGGCTACGACGCAAAATATTAAATAAGCCGATGCGAAACTGGCGCGCAAAACGTTCGTTGATAATCTCTAACGAATATAAACGTTCACGGACAACACGACGCTGCGTATTCGGATCGTAAGGCTTAATATTATCTTCTGGCGATGCGGGGGTGGCCGGCGCACTATTTTGACTGCTGCTGGGACCGCCATTCAGAAGATTGTCGATCTCATCCTGGGATAAAATACTGTCCGACATTATGATTACCGTAAGATAAATGCATTAAACAGGACGTTTGTTACCATCGGTTTATGCTGGCCTGGGAGTGAGGCATTAACCGCATCTTTGGTTTTCGCCGCGAGTAAAGCTTTTGCCTGATCGCCGGTTAATTCAGCCGCAGTTTGTTGAGAAAAGAGCACCAGTAAATGGCTACGAATTTCCGGCAGATGTTTTTCCAGCGCGACTTTCGCTTCAGCACTCGCAACCTTGAAGGTCAGACCGATATAAAGAATACGATCGCTGTCATGGGCATCGGGTTTCAGGCTGACGGTAAAGGTGTCGAGATCCATATAAACCGGCGTCGCTTCCACTACCGGTGCTGCGGGCGGCTTGCCACTATTAATATGGGTGACCTGATTTTTTAATTTACTGATTTCCACATAGGCATACGCGCCAATTGCGCAGACACCCAGGATAACTAACAGGATGAGTAAAATTAATAGCGGACTTTTTTTCCCGCCTTGCGCTGCATGTTTTTTCTTCGGCATTTGATGGATAACTCTGTAGTAAAAATTAAATCAGCAATCACGCGACTGGCGAATGACCTGATGGAATGCCGTTATTTTAATACAGCACCCATCCAGGACAATTCATTGAAAAACTGAAATTAGTGACGGCACCTTGCCAGTTCACGCCTGGCAATTACGCAAAGGTGTTGATTCCGCGCGAATAATGCATAACGCGCGTGATGACCGGGCTCTCTTCCTCGGAGGAAACACTCAGATCGCCCTGCCCGCTCTCAGACTTTCCTTGTCCGGATGTATGACCAGAGTGGGCATCCCCTGCCGAAGAGGAGGTGTCTGCGCCCACGCTGCTCTGCCCGAGGGAAATACCGGACTCCTCAAGCATGGTGCGCAGGTTCGGCATTGCCGACTCCAGCGCCGCGCGAACGTGATGGCTCTCGGAGACAAAATGCACCTGCGCCTGATCGTTATTCACCCGCAGGCTCACCTGCAACGCGCCCAGCTCTTCCGGATGGAGGCGCAGCTCGGCGTGATGCACGCCGTTACGGCTAAAGACGGCAATCTGCTGACCTAAAGATTGCTGCCAGGCCGGGGTGCCGACTTCCGCCTGTAACGTAGCGGTTGCAACGGTTGAGGTGGCGATCGCGGTTGCGGGAGCGGTCGCCGTCACTGGTGCGGCCTGAGCGACGATATGCGGCGTGGCTACCGGCTCGGCACTTTTTAAGTTATGCAGCGCCTGCGTCAGGCTCTCGCTGACGGGGGCCGCCACAGGCGTAGTCGGCTGGGTGCTGCTATCAGCAGGGGTTAACGATTGCGCTTTACCCTCAACGGCACTCTCCGTTACTGGCATGGCGGGTTGTGCCTCGGGCCGTGTCGGCTGCGGCTTAACGCCAGCAGGCAGATCCTGGGTCGGCTTTTCATTATCCAGCACGGCGGTGAAATTGACCTGAGTCAGCGGATCGCCAGCCTGCGGCTCAACCGGCAGCGCCGCGGCAAGAAGCGGGCTTGCCGGTACGGCGGCAGCCAGCGTCGGATCGGCACTCACCTGCGGCAGTGCCGCCAGATCGGCCTGCGCCGTCTGCACGCCCTGCGCCAGCAGCGCGTCCGCCGTGGTGGCAGAGGCATCAAGCGGCATCGTCAGGGTAGTCGCCGCCTGGGTAAGCAGGTCGGCAGGTAAAGCCTGAGTCGCAGGCATGGCGTCAGCGAGCTGCGCTTTTTTATCAGCAGGTTTTTTCACCTTATCCTGCGGCGCACCGTGCTGCCGGGTTTCCTGAGCCTCTCCTGATGAGAGCTGCTTTTTCAGTTCGCCAGCGAAGTGCCCCTCTTCCTGCGCGGAGGACGCGGAAGCGGTCTGACGTCCCGCGTCAACGGGCGAGGCCGGGAGTGAATGTCGGATAATCATCTTATTTATTCCTTTGACTGGCGCGACGGGCGAACTCATCCATCATCTTCTGTTCCAGTCGGTTCTCTTTTAACAATCGCTGTGCGTCGGCACGGTTTTTCAGTGCTTCGAAAGCATTCAGCCGCTGCTTATCTTTTCTCCATGCTTCCTGCACGTTATCCACCGTGTACTGACTGGCAGATACTCTCCTGACTTGTTGCGCCACGACGCCATCCAGCGAGGTCAAAAAGTGCTGGTGCGCCTGTAGGGCCATAATCGATACGCCCTGATCGACAATCGTCGACTGCATCTGCTCGCGATACTCTTGCGCATAGGTCTTAAGCTGATCGAGTCGTGCGGTTTCGTTAAGGTGGGTCTGGCGCGCCGAACCGAGGCGGGTCGTGGTGTCGTTCAGTTTCTTCTCTGCCAACTCGCGCAGGACATCCATCGGGTTTTGGCTCGCCATCATTTCACCTTCACATTACGCGTTATTGCCCTGTGGAAAGAGCGCCGACAGCTCGCGATAGGAGTCGTCATATTCGCAGGACTCATGAATGCCCTGGTGCAGATAAGCCTCCATTTTTGGATAGAGGGTAATCGCCTGATCCAGCAGCGGATCGCTGCCGGCGGCATAGGCCCCTACGCTCACCAGATCGCGGTTGCGCTGATACGAGGAGAGCATCTGCTTAAAGCGCTGCACCTTTTTGTAGTGCGCCGGGTCAATCAGTTCGGTCATCGCACGGCTGATCGAGGCTTCGATATCGATCGCCGGATAGTGGCCCGACTCGGCCAGACGACGGGAGAGCACCACGTGACCATCGAGGATCGCGCGCGCCGAGTCGGCGATCGGATCCTGCTGATCGTCCCCTTCCGTCAACACGGTATAGAAGGCGGTGATCGAACCGCCGCCTTTAATGCCGTTCCCGGCGCGCTCCACCAGCGCGGGCAGTTTGGCAAACACCGAGGGCGGATAGCCTTTGGTGGCGGGCGGCTCGCCAATCGCCAGCGCGATCTCACGCTGTGCCATCGCGTAACGGGTCAGGGAATCCATAATCAGCAGAACGTTGAGGCCGCGATCGCGGAAATCCTCCGCCAGGCGCGTGGCGTAAACCGCGCCCTGCATACGCAAAATCGGCGAAACATCGGCCGGGGCAGCAATTACCACCGAGCGTTTAAGTCCGTCTTTGCCAAGAATGTTTTCGATAAAATCTTTCACTTCGCGGCCACGTTCGCCAATCAGACCGACGACAATCACATCCGCTTTGGTAAAGCGCGCCATCATGCCCAGCAGTACGCTTTTGCCGACGCCGGAACCGGCAAACAGGCCCATGCGCTGCCCGCGCCCGACGGTAAGCAGGCCGTTAATGGCACGCACGCCGACATCAAGCACGTTTTTAATCGGATCGCGCTGTAACGGGTTAAACGGCGGCGTAAAGAGCGGCCCGCGATCGCTGGTGTTCGGCGGCGGCAGGCCGTCGAGCGGGCGGGCGCTGGCATCGAGCACACGCCCGAGCAGTTCCGGCCCCAACGGTAACTGTTTGCCTTTGGTGTTGCTGCCCAGCGCGTAAACGCGCGCCCCCGGCAACACGCCCTCGACGTTCTCAAGGGGCATCAGATAGAGGATCTCACCATTAAAGCCGACCACTTCGCTCTCGACGCGCTGGATCCCCTCTTCACTTTCACGCTCGACAATGCAGAGCGTGCCGATGGGCAGCTTCAGGCCGACGGCTTCCATCACCAGACCGGTGGCGCGGGTCAGGCGGCCGTAGCGGCGAAACAGCGGCAGCGCCGCGATGCGCTTCTCGCGCAGATCCACGCCATCAAGCCATGTCTTCAGCCGCGCGGTCATAAGGAGAAGTCCTCCCGGCTCAGGATGCAGAGTTCGTTCCAGCGGGTTTCGGTGGTGGCATCAAGCTCACCGCCGTCGGTAGTCAGGCGGCAGCCGCCCGGCAGCATCTGCGCATCGGTGCACAACTCCCAGCCACGGGCATGCAGCACTTCGCCCAGTTGCTCCTGAACCGACGCCGACGCCTCCGGGCTGATCCACAGCTTCACCTGCCCCAGCTGTTTAGTATCTTCCTGCAACAGCTGTTGAATGCGGGTCAGCAGCCAGGCGTTAGTGGTGGTTGAGACCACGCTTTCGCCGAGCAGGCTGCGCGCCGCCATCAGCGCCACCTGCACCAGCCGCGCGGGCATCACGCTGTCGAGGCTATCAAGGGTAATTTTGACGTTATCAACCAGTTGCGCGAACTCCTGTGCCTGCGCTTGCTGTAACTGACGGTACTCGGCCTTCCCTTTCTCGATGCCCTCTTCGCGCCCCTCTTCAAAGCCTTTGGCGTAGCCGAGCTTTGTCCCCTCTTCCACGCCGCGCGTCTGGCCCTGGGCAAACCCTTTCTGCTCGGCCTGCTTACGCAGACGTGAGAGTTCCATTTGCAGCGCCGCTTCACTCGCCGGATCGCTGGCCGGCACGGCGGTGCGCAGCTCGGGCTCGCTGCTTAACGCGTCGTCGAGCAGGTTTTCAGGCCGCCAGGCGTGCCACTGGGTCTTAGACGTAGGCATCGTCGCCTCCACCAATCACAATCTCGCCGGTCTCCGCCAGACGACGTACCACCAGCAGGATCGCTTTCTGTTCGTTTTCGACCTGCGACATACGCACAGGGCCACGGGAGTTCAGATCGTCACGCATAATGTCGGCCTGACGTTTGGACATATTGCGGAAGAACTTGTCGCGCAGCGCGTCGTCCACGCCTTTCAGCGCGACGATCAGCGATTCGTTGTCGATATCCTGCAGGATGCGCTGGATGCTGCGATCTTCCATCTCGACCAGGTTCTCGAAGAGGAACATCTCGTCGATAATTTTCTGCGCCAGCTCCTGGTCGTATTCGCGTACCGCTTCGATAGCCGCATCTTCCTGGTGAGATTTCATCAGGTTGAGGATCTCCGCCGCCGGACGCACGCCGCCCATCTTGTTGCGCTTGATGTTCTGACCATGCAGCAGGTTGTTGAGCACTTCCGTCAGCTCCTGCAGCGCCACCGGCTGCACGCCGCCGAAGGTGGCGATACGCAGCAGAATGTCGTTGCGTTCGCGCTCGTCGAATTTCGCCAGCAGATCGGCTGCCTGGCTGCGTTTCAGGTGGACAAGGATGGTGGCGATAATCTGCGGATGCTCATCACGGATGAGATCGAAGACCATCTGCGGTTCCATAAAGTTGAGCGTTTCGATGCCGTTACGATCATCATTGGCCTCAAGCAGATCTTCGAGCAGGCTGTTAGCGCGCTCTTCGCCCAGCGCTTTCACCAGCACGCTGCGCAGGTATTCATTGGTGTTGACATCGAGCACCGCAAATTCACCGGAATCGCGGCGGAACTCCTTCATCACTACCGCCAGCTGGTCGTGGGTGTAGGTGCCCATCGAGACCATGGCGCTACTGATCATGGTCACTTCGTGGGTATTCAGGTGCTTAAAGACTTCGGCTGCACGCTCGTCACCGAGCGTCAGCATGACTATGGCGCATTTCTCGGCGGCGTTCATGACGACTTCTGCTCCTTATTTAACCATTGGCGAATCACCAGGGCGATGACCTGCGGCTCCTGGTCAGCCATTTCACGCAGGTGCTGCGCCTGTTGTTCGGTTTCGACGCGCTGCTGCGCTTTGGCGGTTTCCGCGCTCTGGCGTTTACGCACCTGCTCATCCAGCTCCGCCTGGCGCACCTCTTTCTCCATCTCCAGACGCTGGATCAGCATCTCCTGATGGCGGATCCAGAAGGGTTGCACCGCCTTGCGCCACAGGATCCAGGCGATCAGTGCCACAAACAGATAGCGTGCGCCGGAGAGCATCAGCTTGATAAATTCCGGCTGTTTCCACAGCGGAACAGGCGCTTCCTCTTCCTGGTCGGTGAAGATGGTGTTGACGACGTTCAGCGTATCGCCGCGTTTGTCGGAGAAGCCCATCACCTCTTTAACCAGCGCATTGATCTGATCCAGCTGCGCTTTGTTGAGCGCCACCGGCTTGCCATCTTTGCCCTGCTTATAGTTCACCACCACCGCAACGGAGAGGCGCTCAAGCACGCCGGTGTTGCGCTTAATGTGGGTCAGCGTTTTATCCACCTCGTAGTTGGTGGTCTCATCGCTCTGCTTGTTGTACGGCGTCAGCGTCGGTGCCGGTGTCGGTGCCGCAGCGGGTGCTGCGTTATTACCGTTCGCGCCGCCCTGCCTGTTGGCCTGCTGCGCTGCGGGATCTTCAATCGGTGTGGAGACCGGGGCCGGTGGCTGGTTGCTTAACGCGCCCGGCACGCCGCCGACTGCATTTTTGCCGCCCTGCTCGTTGTTGCTGCTCTGACGGCTGCGAATCGCCATATTTTCCGGGCGGCTGTTCGGCTGATACTGCTCCGCCGTCTGCTCATGCTGGGTGAAGTCAACCTGCGCGGTCACCTGGGTTCTGACGTTCTGCGTGCCAACAATCGGCGCGAGGATCGCCTGAATACGGCGCTGATAATCGGACTCCATCTTGCGCACATATTGCAGCTGCGTGGTCTGGGTGGCCTGTGCGCCGTTCTGCGACATCATGTGGCCGCTCTGATCGACAATCGTTACCCGATCGGCGCTCAGTCCCGGCACAGCGCTGGAGATCATGAAAGTTATGGCACTCACCTGCCCTGAATCGAGCGTTCTGCCGTTAATCAGGTTCAGCGTCACCGAAGCGGAAGGCTCTTTGCGATCCTGCAAAAAGAGCGACGGCTTCGGCATCGCCAAGTGGACGCGCGCCGAGCGCACCGGCCCCAGGGTTTCGATAGTGCGAGACAGTTCGCCCTCCAGCGCGCGCTGGAAATTGACCTGCTCGTTAAACTGGCTGATACCAAACTTCTCCTGGTCCAGCAGTTCAAAACCGACCGAGCCGCCCTTCGGCAACCCTTGCTGCGCCAGCTTGAGACGCACTTCGTAGATCTGCTCTGAGGGGATCTCGATGGAGCCGTCATGCTCGGCAAAACGGTACGGCACCTGCATCTGTTTCAGTTGAGTGACAACCGCGCCGCCATCCTCCTCGCTGATATTGCTATAGAGCACGCGGTAGTCTGGTTCTTTCGCCCAGAACATCAGCGCAATAACAATAGAAATAGCGGCCGCAGCCGCGACAAAAAAGAGGATGCGGGGGTTAGCCCGAATATTTTCGAGCACTGCCTTTACATCGACAATGCCTTTCTTTTTACTACCGGTGATTGTGGCAGTCATGCCAATGTCCTGTAAAAGTGAATGCCGGAATTAAAAGTAAAAATAATTACGGCTCGGCTCATCTGGTATGCAATTAATAAAAGCAAATGTATTTCTCAGGAAAATTCCCGGATGCGTATTATCTACAGAAAGCCCGTTTTTCTAAGTGGTAATAAGGTGAAATTTGTGTCAGCTATTCACGTTATGTCGTTTTTCAGACCACATGGTAAGCTTGCGGCCAATAACTAATAAGGTCATTTTCATGTCGATGAATACATTAGGCGGCGTATTGGATCAGATTCAGTCGCAGGCCAGACAAGTCTCAGATATCAGTGCGTTAAACCCCTTTAACGCGACGCGTAAAACAGAAAGCAGTTCACAATTTTCTAATATTTTGCTTAACAGCATTAACAATATTAGCGGGATGCAGACATTTGCTAAGCAACAGTCACAGGCTTATCTCACCGGTGCCGAGGGGATCGGCCTGAATGATGTGATGGTCTCCATTCAAAAATCGTCGGTGGCGCTAAACCTGGGCGTGCAGGTGCGAAATAAACTCGTCAGCGCCTACCAGGAAATAATGAGCATGCCGGTATAACGCCTAAGCAATATCTTATTCTCGATTAACGCGAAAATAGTGCTGCTATTTTTCACGGCTGAATAAGTCCGGCTGTTTTATAACTTTTAATAAAATAGCCGGCATATCGCCGGTGATTCATTTTAGCGTCACCAGCAATGTGCGTTTAAAAAACCCATGGGTTTAAGCCAACACTTATGACAAAGAGCCAGAAAAATAGATTTTCATCTGCCGATAGCGCAGCGCCCACTCCGGGCACGTTGACCGGCCATGAATTAGAAAAGATCAGCGCGCTGATTTACCAGCGCGCGGGCATTGTGTTGACGCCGCAAAAAAAAGACATGGTGTTCAACCGCCTCTCCCGCCGCCTGCGCGAGCTGAATCTGCGCAGATTCGACGACTACATTGCGCTGCTGGTGAACAACCCGGCCAGCCGCGAGTGGCAGGAGTTTATTAACGCCCTGACCACCAATTTGACCTCCTTTTTTCGCGAGGCGTACCACTTTCCGACGCTGGCGAAACATGCCCAGTCGCGACCGGGAATGTACAGCGTCTGGTGCGCGGCGGCCTCAACCGGCGAAGAGCCGTGGTCGATCGCCATGACGCTGGAGGCAGCGCTGGGCCGCAGTATTACCGGCCCGCGCGTGCTGGCGACCGATATCGACACCGACGTGCTGGAACGAGCGGTACAGGGCGTTTATCGCCTGGCGGATATCGACAACCTGAGCGAGCAGCAGAAAAAAAGCTGGTTTTTACGCGGCACTGGCGATCAGGCAAATATGGTGAAAATCAAAAGCGAACTGCGCAACAGCGTGCAGTTTCGCCAGCTCAACCTGATCGAAAGCCAGTGGGATATTCCCGCCCCGTTCGATGCGATTTTTTGCCGCAACGTGATGATCTATTTCGATCACAACACCCAGGGGAAACTGCTTCAGCGCTTCGCGAAAATGCTCAAGCCTGGCGGGCTGCTGTTCGTGGGTCACTCTGAACATTTTCAAAACATGAACAGTCCATTTCGTTTGCTCGGACAGTCCGTCTATCGCCTCGCGGAGTGAGAAGGATGAAAAAGATTAAGGTGCTCTGCATTGATGACTCGTCGCTGATTCGCAAAATCATGACGCGCATCGTCAATGAACAACCGGATATGGAAATGGTAGCGACTGCCCTCGATCCCATCATCGCCCGCGATCTGATTAAGCAGCACAACCCGGATGTGCTGACGCTGGATGTTGAAATGCCGCGCATGGATGGCCTCGATTTTCTTGAGCGCCTGATGCGTCTGCGCCCGATGCCGGTGGTGATGCTCTCATCGCTGACCAACAAAGGCTCGGATATTACCCTCAGCGCGCTGGAGTTGGGGGCGGTTGATTTTATTACCAAGCCGGAAACCGGTTTGCAGGACGGCATGGCGCACTACAGCGAGATGATTGTCGACAAAATCCGTATGGCGGCGAAAGCGCGCGTCGCCCGCCGCGACGGCAAGCCGCTGCCGCGACGGATTGTGCATGGCCCGCTGATTGGCAGCGAAAAGATTATTGCCATTGGTTCATCGACCGGTGGCACCGAGGCGCTGCGCCAGCTGCTGGTACCGATGCCGGCCACCAGCCCCGGCATCGTGATTGCACAGCATATGCCGGGCGGTTTTACCCGCTCGTTCGCCAACCGACTCGACCATCTCTGTCAGATGTCGGTACAGGAGGCTGAAGAGGGCGACCGCGTACTGCCCGGTCATGTTTACATCGCGCCGGGCGGCTTCCATATGGAGCTAACGCGCAGCGGGGCGAACTATCACATCAAATTGAGTGATGACTCGCCGATCAACCGCCATCGCCCGTCGGTGGATGCGCTCTTTCACTCCGTCGCACGCTGCGCGGGGAAAAACGCCGTCGGGGCCATTTTAACCGGCATGGGCAGCGACGGTGCCGCCGGCCTGCTGGCGATGCGTGAAGCCGGCGCATGGACCATCGCCCAGAGCGAACGCAGCTGCGTGGTCTTTGGTATGCCGCGCGAAGCGATTGCCCTTGGCGCCGCCTGTGAAACGGTCGATCTGGACCATATTGGCCAGCACATTTTGAACCACTCGGCCGATCAGGCTCGCAGAATTTAACCACCACCCCACTACCCGTTCCACTTACTGAGTTTAGGAAATAGAGATGGCCGACAAGAACTTACGTTTTTTAGTTGTCGATGACTTCGCCACCATGCGACGCATTGTGCGCAACCTTTTGAAAGATTTGGGCTTCAACCGCGTTGAAGAGGCGGAAGATGGCCTGGATGCGCTGAACAAGCTGCGCGAAGACGCCTTCGACTTTGTGATCAGCGACTGGAACATGCCCAACATGGACGGCTTACAGCTGCTGACGGAAATTCGCAACGATGCGAACTTGAAAACCATGCCGGTGCTGATGGTCACTGCCGAAGCGAAGAAAGAGAACATCATCGCCGCCGCGCAGGCCGGTGCCAGCGGCTACGTGGTGAAACCGTTCACCGCGGCGACGCTTGAAGAGAAGCTGAACAAAATTTTTGAAAAGATCGGCTGGTAACCCATGACGGCGGAACATACGCAACCTGAAGAGGATTTCAAAGGCATCTTCTCCCGCGTCGGGCAACTGGCGCGACTGCTGCGCGACAGCCTGGTCGACCTCGGGCTGGATCGCACCATTATCGAAGCGGCCGACGCCATCCCGGATACCCGTGAGCGATTGAACTATGTGGTAGGCAAAACCGCGCAGGCCGCCGAGCGCGTGCTGACCTGCGTCGAAGAGGCGCGCCCGCTGCAGGAGAGGATCGTTAATGACGGCGAGCAGCTGGCGACACGTTGGGATGCCTGGTTTGCCGCGCCCGTGGAACTCGCTGATGCCCGGGAATTAGTCACCGCAACCCGTGACTACCTGACGCAGGCACCGCAGGCGGCACGCAAAAGCGATGAGCACCTGATGGAGATCATGATGGCGCAGGACTTCCAGGATCTTACCGGCCAGGTGATTCGCCGCATGATGTCGCTGATCGAAACGGTCGAGACCGAGCTTATCCAGGTGCTGCTGGAGTACGTGCCAGATGCGCCGCAGGAGAAGAGAGTGAAAGAGGATGAAGTGACGCTGGTCAACGGTCCGCAGGTCGACAGCAACAAAGCCGGAGTGATGGCGACGCAAGATCAGGTCGATGACCTGCTTGATTCGCTGGGCTTCTAAAGCAGCGGGCGCGGCCCGTGCACTGAGCAGATCATGTCAGAAGAGAGCGACGTAGAAAAAACCGAAGAACCCACGCCCCACCGAAAACAGAAGGCGCGTGAAGAGGGGCAGATCCCACGCTCGAAAGAGCTGAGTTCGTTACTGATGCTGCTGGCCGGCTGGGCGCTGATGCTCTCCGGCGGCAATCAGTTTGCCCACAGCATGATGCAACTGCTGCGCAGCGGGCTGGTGCTCAACCGGTTACCGGTGATGGATCCGCAGTCGATGTTCCATCAGGCGCGCTTTTTACTGGAGATGATGGGCAGTGCGCTGCTGCCCATCTTATTCGGTCTCTTCGTCACCGGGATTGCCGCGCCGATGCTGCTGGGCGGGGTCAATTTAAGCGGCAAATCGCTGAAGGTCGATCTCAAGCGGTTGTCGCTGTTGCAGGGGTTGAAACGGCTCTTCTCCGCGCAGGTGATGTCGGAAATGCTCAAAGGCAGCCTGAGGGTGGCGCTGGTGGCGTGCGCCTTCGCGCTCTACCTCTACAACAACAAAGCGCATTTCATCCAGCTGGTTAACGAAGCGTTACCGATGGCCGTCGCCCACGCCATGAGCATGGTACTTAACTGCCTGCTGATAGTGATCTTCTTCCTGCTGCCGGTGGTGGGCTACGACGTCTTTTACCAAATCACGAGTCACCTGAAGAAGCTGCGCATGAGCCGCCAGGAGATCCGCGATGAGTTTAAACAACAAGAGGGCGATCCGCATATCAAGAGCCGCATCAAGCAGATGCAGCGCGCAGCGGCTCGCAGCCGGATGATGGCCGACATCCCACAAGCGGATGTCATCGTCAATAACCCGACGCACTACTCGGTGGCGCTCTCCTACAAAGAGGGCGGCATGAGTGCGCCGACGGTGGTGGCGAAAGGTGCCGGTGATATCGCCTTAAAAATACGTGAGCTGGGCGCGCAACACCGCGTGCCGATGCTCGAAGCGCCCCCGCTTGCCCGCGCGCTCTACCGCCACTGTGACATTGGCGAGCAGATTCCGGGTGAGCTTTATAGCGCCGTCGCGGAAGTTCTGGCCTGGGTTTACGGCCTGCGACGCTGGCGCAGTAGCGGCGGCATTCCGCCGAAAAAACCCGGGAACCTTGCGGTTCCTGCGTCGATGGATTTCGCAACTGAGAGTAAAGACTGATGGCTAATCTCGCCAGCAAACTACGCTTACCGGCGTTTAAAGAAACCGAATGGCAAATTATGGCCGGCCCGGTGCTGATCATGCTGATTCTGGCAATGATGGTGCTGCCGCTGCCCGCCTTTTTGCTCGATACGCTCTTCACCTTCAATATCGTCCTGTCGTTGATGATCTTGCTGGTGGCGATGTTTACGCAGAAAACCCTCGAGTTTTCCGCCTTCCCGACCGTGCTGCTCTTCTCAACCCTGTTGCGACTGGCACTTAACATCGCCTCAACGCGTATTATTTTGATGGAGGGCCACACCGGTGCCGCCGCCGCGGGCCGCGTGGTTGAGGCCTTCGGCCACTTCCTGGTGGGCGGCAACTTCGCGATTGGTATCGTGGTGTTCGCCATCCTCATCATCATCAACTTTATGGTCATCACCAAAGGTGCCGGGCGTATCGCCGAAGTGGGCGCGCGCTTTGTGCTCGACGGCATGCCCGGCAAACAGATGGCGATTGACGCCGACCTCAACGCCGGGCTTATCGGCGAAGCCGAGGCCAAACGTCGCCGCAGCGAAGTGACCCAGGAGTCCGACTTTTACGGCTCGATGGATGGTGCGAGTAAGTTCGTGCGCGGGGATGCGATCGCCGGGCTGCTGATCATGGCGATTAACGTCATCGGCGGTCTGACCATCGGCGTGCTTCAGCACGGCCTGAGCGTCGCCGAAGCGGGCGAGACTTACACCCTGCTGACCATCGGTGACGGCCTGGTGGCGCAGATCCCGGCGCTGATTATCTCGACCGCCGCCGGTGTGATTGTCACCCGCGTCTCCAACGATGAAGATATCGGCGAGCAGATGGTCAGCCAGCTGTTCAATAACCCGCGGGTGATGGTGCTTTCTGCTGGCGTTATCGGCCTGCTGGGGCTGATCCCCGGCATGCCAAACTTTGTCTTCCTGATGTTTACCGCCATTCTGCTGGGGCTTGCCTGGTGGATGCGTGGACGCCAAATGAAACAGCCCGCCGCCGCCAGGCGCGGTGTTGCTGATGATAAAGATAGCGCCAGCGCGCAGGCCGCCAACGATCACGCGTCTGCCGAAGCCTCGTGGGAAGATGTCGAGATGGAAGATGTGCTCGGCCTCGAAGTGGGTTACCGCCTGATCCCGCTGGTTGACAGCACCCAGGATGGCCAGTTGCTGGTGCGCGTACGCGGTATCCGTAAGAAGTTCGCGCAGGAGATGGGCTTTCTGCCGCCGCCGATCCATATTCGCGATAACCTCGATCTGGCACCCGGCCATTACCGCATTCTGCTGAAGGGCGTGGAGATTGGCAGCGGCGATATTGAGTCCGATCGCTGGATGGCGATCAACCCCGGCTATGCCGAAGGGACGCTGCCCGGTACGCCGTGCGTCGATCCGGCGTTCGGCCTGCCCGCCTGCTGGATCGATGAGGTGTTGCGTGAACAGGCGCAGATCCAGGGCTTTACGGTGGTCGATCCCAGCTCGGTGATCGCCACCCACCTGAACCATCTCATCACGCTGCATACCGAAGAGCTGTTCAGCCGCCAGGAGACGCAGCAGCTGCTCGATCGCATCACCAAAGAGATGCCGAAGCTGGTGGAAGATCTGATCCCGGGCGTTATCTCCGTAACGCTGTTCCACAAAGTGTTGCAGAACCTGCTGGCCGAGCGCGTGTCGATCCGCGATATGCGCACCATTATTGATACGCTGGCGGAGTATGCGCCGGTACAGAGCGATCCAGATGAACTCACCTCGCAGGTGCGCGTGCGTCTGGGCCGCGCGATCACCGCCCAGTGGTTCCGCAATGATGACGATATCAAAGTGATTGGCCTCGACAGCGCGCTGGAGAGATTGCTGATTCAGTCATTGCAAAGCGGCAGCGCCATTGAGCCGGGTATCGCGGAAAACCTGATGCGTCAGGCCGATCGCGCCATTACCGAACAGCAATCCCTCGGCGTCTCGCCGGTGGTGCTGGTCAATCCGGCGCTGCGCACGATGGTGTCGCGCTTCCTGCGCCGCGCCTTCCCGCAGCTTGGCGTGCTGTCGACCATGGAGATCAGCAACAATAAAACGGTGCAGATGACCGCCGTGATTGGCACCAGTGCATGAAACGCGCCCTGCTGATAAGCCTGCTGCTGGCATTGCCGGCAGCGGCTCAACCGCCACAAGGCGCCTGGAGCGCCACAAGCATGGGGGGCAGCGTCAGCCTCGGTAAAGCGATCCTGCGCGGCCGCCCGCTGCATGCCCCTGACCATCTCTCCCCTTCTGCGCGCGTGACGCACTTCTCCTGGCGCATTACTCTGCTCACCCCTCCCCCACCGGGATTAGAGATTAAGCTCTGCCGCATCGAGCGCTGCGTCATATTACCCGCGCTTGCGGGAACGCAACGCGTGGCGATACCTTTTCCAGCCAGCGGGGAGTTTCGTTTTATCTATTCTGTGAACCGTGCCGGTCAACTGCAGCCGCCGCTTACTGTGCTGCGCAATCAATTAACCGTGAATTATCGTTAAGGTAATTAAAAAGGCTCCAGGTTTAGAATCAACCTACAGCCTTTTTTATAAACTCAATGTAACGAAGGGGCTTGATGAAGGGTATAAAGTTGGCTGCACCGGGCACCACGATGTATAGAGGATAAGTTCTGCTTTAACGTATCAAGACGCGCCCGTAAATTGCGGGTGATTTCAGCTTCATTATCGAGCAACTGTTGTAGCAGACCTTTCAGCGCCTCTTTTTCACTGGCCGAAAGGGCATCCGTACTGTTATTTAAAATATCCTGCTTCTTGATGACATAACGCGAAGCAACCTCAATAAAATCATCCCAGCGCGCTTCTCTCGCCATTGCGAGGATCGCCAGGTTCATCTCATACAGCTCGCGATAGTAATGAGGGATTATTTCAGCCATAGCGCACCCTTTTCTGTGCCGGTTCAATCTCTTTCCAGGTCGCTGCCAGCTTCATTAATAAACCATCAATATGTTTTAACGGCTCGGGATTATTATGCAGATTGGCCTCAAGCAGCGTGCGCGACATATATTCATACATCTGTTCGAGGTCAGCGGCGATACCTTTTCCGGTTTCATGATCGAGCGCGGCGCGCAGGCCGTTATCAATAATATTGATCGCTTTCGAAATCATTTTGCCGCGCTGGGCGACATTACCGTTCTCAAAATGGATGGCGGCCTGCAGGATGGCGCTGTGCGCGCCGTCAAACAGCATGGTGATCAGTTGGTGCGGCGTCGCGCCAGCGAGTTTGCTTTGCAGCGAAATCCGGGCGTAGGCGTTGGCGCCTTGTGATGCATACATAAAAAGCTCCTCAAAGCAGGCCGATAACGGCCTGCTATAAATAAAAATTAGAGTGTGGAGAGCAGCGAGGTGAGCTGCGAGCTCATGCTGTTGAGGTTCGACATCAGGGAGTCGAGGTTCTGGAACTGCACGCGGTAAACCTCCACCTGCGCATCAATCAGCTTCTGGGTTTTATCGATCTGCGCCTGTACGATTTCAGTCTGATCTTCCAGGCTGTCAGTCGCCCCTTCGATGATGCCGTCGGTGTCGGTTTTCGAATCACCCAGGTAATCGGTCATGATTTTGCCGAGCGACGTGGCCATACCTTCGCTATCGCTGCGTCCGGTGAACATGGTGGCGATCTCTTCCGGGTTATCGGCAATCGCTTCGTCCAGCGTATCTTCATCCAGCGTCATCTGGCCGGTAGCGGCATCGATAGTAATGCCTAAATCTGCCAGTGAACCGTAAGTTGCGCCCGCATCGCCATACACACCGTTGACGGTCGAACGCAGCTCGCTCACCAGCCCACGCAGCGTGGAGTCGCCCATCAGCGAACCGTTGTCGGAGTTTTCGGTCGCCACTTCTTCATCGCCCAGATCGGAGGTATCTGCCGCGACATACTTGCTGGAAGAGGTGGTTTGCTTGAGCAACGCGTTGTATTTACTGACGAAGTCTTGCAGGCTGGTTTTGATCGCCGAGGTATCGTTGGTCAGCGTTAACTGCTCAGCTTCACCATTTTCCGACACGGTTTTCAGGTTCAGCGTGACGCCATCAATGATGTCGGTGATGTTGTTGCTGGAACGGGTGTAGTCCGAGCCGTCGACGCGCAGTTTGGCATCTTTGGCGTCGGAAACCGAAATCATATTGTCACTCTGGCCCGGGTCATTAATCACCTGGCCCTGATCGTCAATATGCTGACCACCGTTAGCGGTATCAAGCACGCCCGCCAGCGCGCTGTCGCCATCCACTTTTACCGACATTTCGCCATCGGAACCGGTAGTTTTCGAGCTCAGCACTAACTGGTAACCATCATCTGTACGCTGTACCGAGGCGGTGACGTTGCCCTTCTCTTTATTGATCGCTTTCGCAATCTGGTTCAGGGAGGTTTCATCATCTTCCAGTTCAACTTCCATGGTTTTGCCGTCGTTCTGGGTGATGGTAATGGTGCGCGTACCGCCGGTGTTACTGGTGCCAAGCGCGGTATCAGCACTGGCTTGCGCCTGGGTTTTTAGCTTGTGCGCGGCAGCTAACTGAGAGATGGTCACCGAATGGCTGTCGGCTTGCGCGCTGCTGGTTGCCGTGGCGGTGAACGCTTCGTTGCTGCTGACGTTTAATTTATTAAAGGCATCACCGCTCATGGTGGTGATGCTTTTTTGCAGCGTCGACATCAGGCTGGAGATTTTGCCCCAGTCGGAAATCTGCGACTCATATTTGCTCTTAAGGTTTGTGTAAGGCGTCAGTCGCGTTTGCTCGGCCGCCTGAATTTGATCAAGCATCGAGGCTGTATCAATCCCGCCGGTACCGACGCCTAGTGATGAAATACCCATTTTTTCTCCTGTCGGAAATCTCGTTTTGCGGTGGTTCTCTATTAAGCTATCGGCGCAGGAAAATAAAAGATGAATTTTTTACCGTTATCTAAAAAACAACAAATATATAGCCAGCAGCCTTCCCTTGCGTATTAACAGGCCATCAAGCGGGTTTTGAAAAAGCATTAATTTATTGCCTTTAAATGGCAGCAAAAATGACTTTAATTTGGCCTATCGCCCTCTCCTCATCTTTTCTTCTTTATATAGGAAGAGTCACCAAAGAAATCACCAACTACTAACCCACAACTAAATACTCGATATAATGCCACTCCTGGCGCCAATTCTTAAAATAAAAACAAAAAACGTATAAATAAGAGACAGAATTGCATCAAAACGGCGTGTTTAATCAAAAAACGGCCGACTCAATAAAAAGTTTTTGCCCTGAAAAACTTTAGTCATTTTTTAAAAGGCCGATTTATTTAGTATGCGAACGAAATGACGCATAACCATACTCTGTATAGTAAATTGTGTATAAGGAACTATCATGTCCCAGGTTATTAATACTAACGCCCTTAGCCTCGTCGCTCAGAACAACCTGAACAAATCTCAGGACTCTCTGGGTACTGCAATTGAACGTCTCTCTTCTGGTCTGCGTATTAATAGCGCGAAAGACGATGCAGCAGGTCAGGCGATCTCTAACCGTTTCACCGCCAACATCAACGGTCTGACTCAGGCTTCCCGTAACGCCAACGATGGTATCTCCATCGCGCAGACCACTGAAGGCGCGCTGAACGAAATCAACGACAACCTGCAGAACATCCGTCGTCTGTCAGTACAGGCACAGAACGGCACCAACTCCGATTCTGACCGTCAGTCCATCCAGGACGAAATCGACGCGCGTCTGGACGAGATCAACCGTATCTCTGAACAGACCGAGTTCAACGGCGTGAAAGTACTGAGCAAAGACCAGAAGCTCTCTATCCAGGTTGGTTCTAACGATGGCCAGACTATCGATATCGAACTGAACCAGATGGACTCTTCTACTCTGGGTATGGACGGCTTCAGCGTAGCTAACGGCATTGACACTACTACTCTGACTGCAAGCACCGGTACAGTGAAAGTTGACAGTGGTTTCGACTACGATGCAGCTAAATTCACCGACAGTGGCGCGACCGCAGCAACCAGCATCGACGATATCGTGGTTGATGATAACGGCGACGTGTTTGCAGTGAAAGGCGCTGAAATGTACGCCGTAACCGAAGATCCGACTACTGGTGAAATCTCCTTCAACTCCGATAACGACGTTGCCAGCTCTGTTGTGGGCACACCGACCAGCGTTGTTGGTGAAGATATGATGAAAGACCAGGCTATTAACATGACCGGTATCACCGGTACGTTAATGGAAGATGGTAAAGGTAACTACTACGTTGACGACGGTGCCGGCAACCTGACTGAAGCGACTATTGATACCACTACCTGGACTGCAACGGATACCGGTAAAGCTGTTTCTACTACTCCGGCAACTTCCGATCCGCTGACCAAAATCGACGAAGCACTGGCGCAGGTTGATGAAATGCGTTCCGGTCTGGGTGCAGTACAGAACCGTTTCGCGTCTGTTATCAGCAACCTGAACAACACCGTTAACAACCTGTCTGAATCTCGCTCTCGTATTCTGGATGCTGACTTCGCGTCTGAAGTATCTGAAATGAGCCGCGCGAACATTCTGCAGTCTGCAGGCACCACCGTGCTGGCACAGGCTAACCAGGTTCCGCAGAACGTGCTGTCCCTGCTGGGCTAATCTCTGCCGCTTAAGGCAGGTGTTCCTGCCTTATCCTTCAACCGCCCCTCACCGGGCGGTTTTTTTATGCCTGCGTTTTGTTAGACCTAGTTGGTCGGCATTCACTGCCGGATGGCGGCTGCGCCTTATCCGGCCTACAAAACCACTCCGACCCCGTAGGCCGGATAAGCGGTACGCGCCATCCGGCAATGGGGTTTGCATGTGGCTTTGGTGGAAGGGTTCCGTTCACCAGCATTATCCCCAGGGCACCTTTGCCGGATTGCGGCTGCGCCTTATCCGGCCTACAAAACCGCTCCACCCCGTAGGCCGGATAAGCGGTACGCGCCATCCGGCAATATATCAGCGACACAGACTTTACTTTTATCTGCAATATGACAGCGATGGGGTTGTGTCCCCGCTGAAATCGGCGAACCGAAGCGTGAATGACAAGGTCTGGACGCCATGGATGGCGGACAGAGGCGAACCGAGACAGGATGTCGAGTCGAGCCGGCCGAAGTCAGGCACGCGGGAGGTGAGCGCAGTGCGCAGCACCGATTTCCTCGCGGGGCCGCGGGGATTGACAAGGGGGGAGCGATCCCCCCCTTGTCCCGTTCACCGCATAAGGGGTTAATGAAACTCCCCAGCGCCTGGTGAACGGAACCCTTCCACCAATTAAACATGCCATCCGGCAATGGTACGGTGCATTATGCCGGATGGCGGCTCCGCCTTATCCGACCTACGGGCGCTGAAACAGGCAACAAAAAAGCCCCTCCCGTTGCCGGGAGGGGCTTTGTGCCAATGCCTGAGCGCGGAGCGTTAAAACGCGTTCTCGGTCACGCGCTCAATCAGCTCCATCTCTTCGCTGTTCAGCAGCTTCTCAATATCCACCAGAATCAGCATCCGCTCATCCAGCGAGCCGAGACCGAGCAGATACTGCGTGGAAAGCGTAACGGTATACTCCGGCGCGGGCTTAATCTGCGCCGCGTTCAGCGCAAGCACGTCAGAAACGCCGTCTACCACAATCCCCACCACGCGACCGCTGTCGAGGCTTAGCACGATCACCACGGTATTTTGATCAAACTCTGCCGATCCGAGGGTAAACTTCACGCGCAGATCGACGATCGGCACGATCACGCCGCGCAGGTTGGTGACGCCAGCAATAAAATCAGGCGTGTTAGCGATCCGCGTCACGCGATCGTAGCCGCGGATCTCCTGCACCTTCAGGATCTCAATCCCGTACTCTTCATTGCCCAGGGTAAACACCAGGAACTCATTCCCGGCGTTGTCGCCCGATAACTGTTTGTCTGAGTCAGATACGTTCATCTTTTAACCTTTTCAAAAACGCCCTTCAGGCTTGCTGTCAGTGAGGTTTCGCGTTTTTCGCCAATGTTGTTAACACGGCCACATCCAGAATGAGCGCCACGCTGCCGTCGCCAAGGATTGTCGCCGCCGAAATACCGGGGATTTTGCGATAGTTCTGTTCGAGGTTTTTCACCACCACCTGGTGTTGGCCAATCAGCTGATCGACCAGCAACGCGTAGCGGCTGCCGGCGCTCTGCACAATCACGGCGATCCCTTCGCTGAAGTCATAATCGTCATCGTGAATGCCAAACAGTTTGCCCAGCTCAACCAGCGGCAGATACTCTTCGCGCACCTGCAACATGCGCTCGCCACCGGTCATCCGGTGCAGAGTGTTTTCGGAGAGCATCAGGGATTCCATCATGCTGCCGAGCGGCAGGACGTAGATCTCAGAGCCGACGCGCACCGACATGCCGTCGAGGATCGCCAGCGTCAGCGGCAAAATGATGCGGATCTTGGAGCCGCGCCCCTGCTCGGAGTGGATCGTCACATGGCCGCCCATCTCCTGAATGTTACGCCGCACCACGTCCATGCCGACGCCGCGCCCGGAGACATCGGTCACCTTTTCGGCGGTGGAGAAGCCCGGCGCAAAAATCAGCATCCAGACATCTTCATCGCTCATGTTGTCGCTGATCGCCATCCCCTGCTGCTGCGCGCGGGCGAGGATCTTCTCGCGATTCAGCCCGGCACCGTCGTCGGTCACTTCAATAATAATGTTGCCGCCGTGATGTTCGGCCGACAGCACCAGGTTACCCTTCTCCGCTTTACCGTTGGCGCGACGCACCTCAACCGGCTCAATGCCGTGATCGAGGCTGTTGCGCACCAGGTGCGTTAAGGGATCGACGATCTGTTCGATCAGCCGCTTATCCAGCTCGGCGGATCCGCCAACCAGCGTCAGCTCTACCTCTTTATTCAGCTTGCCGGCGAGATCGTGTACCAGTCGCGGGAAGCGGCTGAAGACATAATCCATCGGCATCATGCGAATCGACATCACCGACTCCTGCAGATCGCGGGCGTTGCGCTCCAGCTGAGCGATGGTGGTAATCAGGATGTCGTGGGTGGAGGAGTCGAGCATGCCAGAGAGCTGCGAGAGCATCGCCTGGGTGATGATCAACTCGCCGACCTGGTTGATAATCTGATCCACCTTCTCTACCGCCACGCGAATGCTGCTCGCCTCCGCCTGATGCGGTTTCGCACGCGCGGTTTCCGGGCGCGCGGCGCGCACCGCCGGGGCTGCGCTGCTTTGTGCAGGCGCGGTGGTCTCAGTAGCGGGAACGGTGGGCTCTTCCACGGGGGCGGGAGAGATCGCAATCTGCTCGGGCTCGAGGATAAAACAGAGTACCGCCAGGATATCGTCCGGCGTGGCGGTGGTCGCCAGCGTCAGTTGCAAACCCGTTTGCTCCGTCTGCAAGTCGCTGACCTTACCCAGGTTGCCCAGTTCGTCAATCAGCGGCTGCTGATCCTCCTCTTTAATAGCGCTGAGGATAATACGTAAACGCTCGCCCTCCGGCTTCGCCGCAGCGACGGGCGGTGCAACCGGTTCGACGGCCACAGGCGCGGCGACTTCAGCAGGCAGCATAGTCGGTTCGGCACTGTCGAGGGCAATCTGGCGCAGCGCTTCACAAATGTAGCGGAACGCCTCCTGATCGGGCTCAGCGGAAGCTTTATAGGCGTCCAGTTGGTCCTGCATAATATCTTTGCTCTCCAGAAACAGATCGCGGATCGGGTCGTTGATCTGCAATTTACCGCTCCGTACATCGTCCAGCAGGTTTTCAAGAATATGCATGGTCTGTTGTAAGACGGTAAAACCAAAAGTACCCGCCCCACCCTTGATGGAGTGGGCGGCACGAAAAATGGCGTTAAGTACTTCCCTGTCCGGAGCCTCGAGATCCAACTCAAGCAGATACTTCTCCATATCCGCCATCAGCTCATCCGCCTCGTCGAAAAAGGCCTGATAAAAATCGCTTATATCCATTATTTGATCTCCTCAGGAGCGCGCTTAGCGGCGGGCTCTGGCGTGCCTTTGCCGCTGGCTGCCTGCGGTGCGGGGCTGACCAGCGTGTCGCGTAAAAGCACATCTTCTTGCATGATCTGTTTCTCTTTCTGCTGGCTTAATACCAGGATGCTGATGCGGCGGTTGATGGGATCGGCGGCATCGGAACCAGCCTGCATCATGGTGTCCGCCGTACCGACCACCCGGATGAATTTTTTACTGGCAAGGCCCGCGCCAGAGAGGATGCGGCGCGAGGCGTTGGCGCGATCGGAAGAGAGCTCCCAGTTGCTGTAGCCCTGTTCGCCGTTGGCGTAAGGGAGTGAATCCGTATGACCGGTCAAAATGATGCGGTTGGGCATATCGTTAAGCACCGGCACCAGCGCCTGCAGAATATTGACCATATAGTTTTCCGGCGTCGGGCGTCCGACCTTAAACATCGGCCGGTCGGCGCTGTCGGTGATCTGCAACAGCAGCCCGTCGTCGGTCAGGGAGAGCCGCAGGTTCGAGGTGAAGTTATTCAGCCTTGGATCGACCTCAATCAGGTTCTCCAGCTTCTCGCGCGCCCGCTTGAGGTTGGCTTCGCTCTTCTTCTGATCGAGTTTTTGCAGCGTTCGCTTAAACACCTCACCATCCTGCTTCATCGCATCATCGCCGCCGCCGGGGACAATACTGTCGCTCAGACTTGCCTTGGTGCCGTGCGCCAGCGTGTTCTTCAGCGGCACCTTAAAGTAGTCAGCAATCTGCTGGCGCTGTTCGGGGCTTGAGGAGGAGAGCAGCCACATCACGAGGAAGAAGGCCATCATTGCGGTCATAAAGTCCGCATAGGCAATCTTCCACGAGCCGCCGTGCGAACCATGCCCTTTTTTGATGGTTTTACGAACGACGATGGTCTCTACGGGCTTCCTTCTCATGCTGCGTCACTCGCAGACGAGGAGGCGCCTGAGGAGGAGGAAGAGGAGCGGACTTCCCGCACGTGATCTTCCAGCTCGGCAAAGCTTGGGCGCTCGGTCGAGAAGAGCGTTTTACGACCAAACTCGACGGCGATTTGCGGCGCATAACCGTTAATGCTGGAGAGCAGCGTGGTTTTGATGCACTCCATCATCTTCAGATGTTCAGCGCTACGCTGACGCAGCAGGGTCGCCAGCGGCAGTACCATGCCGTAGGCGAGCAGAATACCAAGGAAGGTGCCGACCATGGCGTGCGCGATCAGCGCGCCAAGCTCTGCCGCCGGACGATCCGCCGCCGCCAGCGCGTTCACCACACCCATTACCGCCGCGACGATACCAAACGCCGGCAGGCCATCGCCGACGGCGTTCAGGCTGTGCGCCGGCACTTCATGCTCGTGCTCGCAGGTCTCAATCTCTTCATCCATCAACGCCTCAATTTCAAAGGCGTTCATGTTGCCGCTGACCATCAGGCGCAGATAATCGACGATAAAGTTCATGATGTCGGCATCGGCCAGCAGGCGCGGATAGGCAGAGAAGATCGGGCTGTTTTGCGGATCTTCAATATCGTTTTCCAGCGCGACCAGCCCGCTCTGGCGGCTTTTTGCCAGCAGCAGATAGAGCATGCCCAGCAGATCCAGATAGAGTGATTTGCTGAAATGCGAGCCTTTAAACAGCGAGGGAAGGGCTTTAAGGGTAGCGCGGATCGCTTTGCCATTATTACCGACAATAAAAGCCCCGGCTCCGGCTCCGCCGATAATTAATAGCTCGGTCGGCTGAAATAGTGACGCGAGATTACCGCCGCTCAGCACAAACCCGCCAAATACGGTAGCGAAGACGACGACATAGCCAATAATGACTAACACTGCAACTCCTTAATCATTGAATAAAACAACCTGCCACGCTGAATAGTGCGCGCAGCGCATGCCCAACCCGGTTATAGCCGGGGGGTGATGAGCGTTCGCTCGGGGCCTGCGCGTTTAATTGCCCTGGAGGGCGGAAAACATAAACTGCAGGTAAAGACGCCCTGGGTACTTTCTGGCGCGGTAATAAAACGCCCGCCGCAGGTGCAACACTCGATATGTTTGATCATGCCGCAGTCAATAAAACGCAGCAGCGTCCAGGCGCGGGTTAAACCTAATACCGGCTTTTGCGTGGCACCGTTCAGGATATTTTCTAAATAGAGGCGGTAGCCTTTAAGCATAATTTCAACAGGGCGGCCCGATTCGGTCTTTTGCAAATAACAGTAGATGTTATAAAACATTGACGAATGGATATTCTGCTCCCACGCCATATACCAGTCTGTGGAAAACGGCAACATGCCTTTCGGCGGCGAACAGCCTTTAAGCTCTTTATAAAGCTTTAATAAACGCCTGCGGCTTAAGCTCGTTTCGCTTTCCAGAACCTGCATCCTTGCGCCAAAGGAGATCAATTCCATGGCAATCTGCGCATCCCTGATTTCCGACATTATGCTTTTTTCACACATCATAAACTCCGCTTTCAGGTTGTCGACGGCTCTTCCCCGGAAAGAGAATTAAGCAAATCAGTGGATAGGATGATTCCGGTATGGATACTCTGCAAAGCATCAATACGGGAATCCCTGGTTAAACACTCAATAACCGTTTCATTATCAATTCGCAGCTGGCAAATAAGTTGCCCGGTGGATGCAAGCTTGATTAATTGGGGAAAGGTTAACCCTTTGATAATATCGATTGTGGCTTCACTCAATCCAAGCCGAAACTTAGCGGCAAGGCGGTCTTCCAGAATCAAACGCTGCGCCAAAAGCAGGTAGGAAAGATTCATATCCCGAATACACTGCATCGGCTCATCAAAATTCGTTACGTTCACTTCAACTGCCCCTTGTATTTTGTAACCAATAACGCAGTTACCGTCCTGCAATTCGTAACTAATGAGTAACAATAAAAATAAATAAAATTAAAAATAATCAGGCAGCGTCATTCATCGAGGATTAATTTATTATCGGCATGAGATATTACTTATAACCTTATGATTCCCAGCCCCGACCTTCCAGCCGCGCACGCAAACGTTTAATCGTCTGGCTATGTAATTGGCTGACGCGAGTTTCGGTAATGCCCAGTAGCGATCCCACCTCCTTCATATTCAGCTCTTGTTGATAATAGAGATTGAGCAACATCTGTTCGCGCTCCGGCAGCTCGCGGATCTCATTACTGACCTGCCGGGTTAAATCGCCCAGCACGGCGTCATTGAGGGGATCAAGGTGATCCTGCTCAAGCTCCGCCAGCTCGACACCATCGGCCAGCAACTCCTGCAACTCGTCCAGCGAACAGAGCATGCTGGTGTTAGTGTCGGCGAGGATCTGCTGATACTCCTGCAGCGTCATGCCAAGCTCAGCGGCCACATCGGATTCCGAGGCCGCGCCGCCGGAACGTTGTTCAACGCGCATAATGGCGGAGGAGACTTCGCGGGTTTTACGGCGCACGCGTCGCGGAACCCAATCATGTTCACGCAGTTCATCCATAAATGCCCAACGCAGACGCTGGGCAATATAGACGCTAAGTTTGACCCCTTTTTTCGGGTCAAACTGATCGATTGCGTCAAGCAGAGCAATAGCACCGGCCTGAATAAGATCGTCAATTTCCACGCTGGCTGATAATCTTGATTGCATTTTCAGTGCTTCATAGCGGACTAAATAACCATATTTAGCCCACAGTTGCTCTTTTTGAATTGTCCCTTCGGGACTGTATAAGCCATTCACTATTACAATTTCCGGGATGATAATAATAGAATTAAATTATTATTGATTATCGCCAAATCAAATAGCCTGATAAGAAACCGTAAAGTTGAACATATTGCGACTTTATTTCCCGCCCGAACTTCGCGAAATTAAAACGTTTCCCAATCACCTTCGGATTTTTTAACAGGAACGAAATCTTTTCGTGTGGTGGAAATAACAGGACGCACTGTTTCTATACCATGCTGTTCACGCGCACTTACGGAAACGTGATGTTCATTAACCACAAATTGCGCCACGATTTGATCAAGATTGCTGGCATGCTGCTCAACGCTGGTGGCGGTTTTCGCCGCGTTCTCTACCATCTGGGCATTCTGTTGGGTAACCAGATCCATCTCATTTACCGCCTGAGCAATCTGGTTAATACCGGTGCTCTGCTCATCGGACGCCGAGGTGATTTCCGCCATAATGTCGGTCACCTGCACTACGGATTTCACAATCTCCTGCATTGATGCCCCGGCCAGTTCAACTTCCTGGGAGCCGGTATTCATATTGGTAACACAGGTGTTGATCAGCTGGCGGATCTCTTTCGCCGCGTCGGCGCTGCGTTTCGCCAGGTTACGCACTTCACCCGCGACCACCGCAAAACCGCGACCCTGTTCGCCCGCACGAGCCGCTTCAACTGCGGCGTTCAGCGCGAGGATATTGGTCTGGTTCGCAATGCTATCAATAACGCTGTTGATGTCAGCAATTTGACGGGAGTTGGCGGTGATTTCCACCATGATCTTGTCAAGATTGCTCATCACTTCGCCGCCTTTCTGCGCGCTGACGCTGGCGCTTTCCGCCAGTTGCTGTGCGCTATGGGCGTTGTCGGCATTCTGACGAACGGTGATTTTCAGCTCTTCCATGCTGGCGGCGGTTTCCTGCAGCGCAGAGGCCTGCTGCTCGGTACGAGAAGAGAGATCGTTGTTGCTGGTCGCAATCTCCTGCGCGTTGCTATAGATGTGCTTCACGCCGTTACGAATGCCGTAGACGGTGTCGGTCAGCGACTGGCGCATACCTTCTACTTCCGTCAGCATTTTGCCGATCTCATTCTGCGCGCCAGCCTCAATGCGGGTGCTCAGGTTACCGGAAGCGATGGACTGGAAGGCGGCAATCGCCTGATCCAGGCGGGTGAAAATAGTACGTTTTAACCAGATGCGGGAAACCACTGCGCAGATGACCGCAAGAATCAGCGCAAACATGGCGAACATCGTCATACGCTGCGCATCGCTTTGGGCTGTCTCGCCAAACCCTGTCACCAGCTCTTCGGCAAAAGTGAGGTACTCATCCGCCAGCTCTTTTAAAGCAATACGCTGTTTCGCTTCATCAACAACGTCATTGGTGTAACTGGTTGGGTTGTTAATGTAGTTAATTTTTTTCAGCGAAAACTCCAGAACGCTTTCAAAACGCTTATGAATATCCTTGGCAATAAGCTCCTCTTTTTCCGTTTTGAAAGGCGTGGACAAAAATTCGCTCATGTCCTTTTCGGCCTGGGCGAACATCTTTTTCGCATTATCAATATCGCCCTGATTAACCGGCTGGTTAATCATTGTCGCCAGCATCCCGGCATTGACCTGCGCCATGGCGTTAGTGAGGCCAAGAATAGCGCTATTTAACGTATCGATATTATTGTTGGTCATTACCGCATCATCAAAGTTATCTGATGATGATTTGGCGCTGGTCAAGGCATAACTTGACACCGCAATAATACATACAATTAACAGACCAAGCAGGAGGTTTATTCCTGTGGATATTTTCAAATCTTTAAACATAGCTGAACCTGAATAATAGGGAATAAAATGCACCCTCCGCGCAGGAAGAATGCATTGAAGAATAAGCGTCTAATAACAATTCCATTAAAGCTTATGGCATTAACAATCAGCGGCAGGCATCAACCCATTACTTTGAAAATAGAGAGCTGCTGCATTGACTGAAATACCGTCATGGAAGAATTAAGCGCGAATTCCGACATCTTTGACTGGGATAACAGGGTAATCATCGAGTCCCAGTCCGAACCTAAGGTTTCCTGCAGGCGGCTCTGCACATTGATGCTTTGAGCCTCAGCGCTGAATCCCAGCGATTCAATCTGCTGCATATTGGTACCGACGGTGGCGCGCACCTTGCCGAGGTTATCAATATTCTTCTTGATGCTGACATTGGAATCATCCAGCACAGCCTGCAGCGCGTCCCTGTCGGCATCGCTGGTGACCGGCTGTTTCAACTGCGCAATCGCGTTGTCGAGGGCTTCAAACAGATCGTCCGGCGTGCCGCTCATAAACACCTCTGAGCCGGTATGACCGACCTGCATTTCGGTGCTGTCAGAGACCACCTGCGTCATGGCGGTATCGCCGCCGACATAGGTGCCATCGGCCTGGAACGGCGCGCTGCCGGTTTTATAGCCGGCAAAAATGTAGCGACCGTCGCTGTTTTTGGTGTTCGCCAGATCCAGCAGGTTATCGCGGATGCCCTGTAACTCTTCCGCCAGCGCGGCGCGATCTTCGTCAGAGTAAGCACCGTTACCACCGGCAATCACTTTCTGCGTCAGGTTCTCTGTCAGCAAGTTGCCGATAGAGTCCAGGGTGTTATCTTCCTGGCCTAATGCATCCTGCGCGTAGGTGCGCGCGGTGTCGAACTGGCTCATGCGCGACAGCGCCGTTTGTAAAGTGACAGACTGCGACGCGCCGGTTGGATCGTCAGAGGGCTTCAGCAGCGTCTGGCCAGCAGAGAGGCGGGTCGCCAGGTCGTTGTAACCCGTCATCGCGTCGCCCAGGCTGTCTATGCGGTTTTGAAAAATATAACTTGTGCTAAGACGCATCGTTATTTCCCGATCAAAGGTTAAGCAACCCGGTTACCCGGGCGCGATTAACGGATATTTAAAATGGTGTCGAACAGCGTATTCGCGGTTTGCAGCACCTGCGCGTTCGCCTGGTAGTACTGAGAGAACATCTGCAAGTTGACGTACTCTTCCGTGATATCCACCCCGGAAACGGACTGCTGCTGCAACGCCCACTCGTCATAAACGTTCGCGGCAGTCGACATGTCCGCTTTCAGCGCACTGACCGAGGAGCCAACGGAGCTGACCAGGCTGGCGTAGGCGCCGGAGAGCGTCTTACCATCGACCACCTCTTCATCTTTAATCGCAATCAGATCGAGGATGTTTTCGTTATCGCTCTGATCGTCGGGATCGGCAGATTTCGCCGCCGCGATCTGATCGCCGTCGGTGATCGCCACGGACAGGTTATCCGCCGCGCCGTCGGTCGGGTTGAGGGTGAAGCTGTCGCCCGGCTGCGGAGTGCCGCCTGGCGTTACGGAGATGCCTTCAAACTCCAGTTCGCCATTTGTGCCAATCGTCGGCGTGATGCTGCGGCCATCGCTGGTGGTGATACTCCAGTCGGTGCTGCCCGGGCCGTTATAGACCAGTTCGTAATCTTCAGCTTTCACCGACGGAATGTCCGTGAAATTGACATCCAGCGAACCGGTACCGGTGTTGTTGATGTTGCCCACCGCCAGCGGATCGGCAATGTTGAAGAGATCGCCGCCGGGATTGCCGTCAAGATCGTAACCCTGAGCATTCACTTCGTTGAATTTGTTCGCCATCTGCAACGCCAGCTGGTTAAGCTGATCGCGCGCCGAGACCAGATCTTCATTACGGAACTTGAACAGCCCGCCCAGCTCGCCGGTGGTTTTCTCTTCATCCAGCGGTAAGGCGTTGCCGGAGGCGTCAACGTAGGCCACCACGGTGGTGTTCGGATCGCTTGCCGAGGCGCTGGCTTCTAATTCATAGGATTTCCCGCCGCTCACCAGCGCCATGCCGTTTTGCATCGAGATGTTAACCGCGCCGGTATCGCTGTTTTCAGTCACTTTAATGCCGATCTTTTCGCTCAGCTGGCTGAGTAACTGGTCGCGCTGATCCAGCAGGTCGGCAGGCATACCGCCGGTCTGGCCGTGAACCTTCTCAATCTGTTTATTGAGGGTTGCCAGCTGTTTGGTGTAGGAGTTGATGTCGTCAACGCTCTGGCTAATCTGCGTGTTGGTGCTCTGCTCAAGGCCGTTTAACGTTTTGCTGTTGCTGCGATACTGGTTCGCCAGCGCGTTAAACTCGGCAAGCACACTTTGGCGCGCGGCCGGATCGACGGGGTCTTTACTGACCGATTCCATGGCTTCAAATAAGCTATCCATGGTGACGGAGATATTGTTGGTGTTGTCGCCGAGCATGTCATCGATTTGGCTGACCTGCTGATAGCGGCTATTAAGGGAGTAAAATTCGGTGGTCGCGCCACGTACCTGGTTGGTCATAAAACCGTCGTAAGCGCGCTGTACATCGCCCACTTTTACGCCATAGCCGAAGAAGCCATAGCTTGTGGATTTCCCACCCGCCTCGCCGAGAATAATATTCTGGCGGCTGTAGCCTGTTGTTGTGGCATTTGACAAGTTATTACCCACCACATTTAACGCGTTCTGCGCGGCGTTAAGCCCGGACTGGGCCAGATTGATTAAATTCATTGGTATCGATCCTTACCAGAGGAGGAGGAGATAAGAAGCCCCCGATAAAAGTAGTGCTCTCTATATTTATCGGCCCTGTAAAATTTCGCTAAAGCCCGCAGCCTAAAATAATGAGGAAAAATCCGAGGAATATGCCTCAGTCGCTTCACTCACCTTATTTCGCACCTGCTGAATGATATTGATCAATTTTTTCGCATAGGCCGGATCCGTTGCATATCCCGCGGTCTGCAACGCTTTTGCCGCTATTTCCGGCGTTTCCGATTTCACAACATTTTTATAACGAGGATTACGACTAATTAACGACGTATAATCTTCTAGCGCTTCGGCATAAGAGGAATAGACTTTAAATTTATCCTTTATTTTTTGCGCCACGCCATTTTCATATTCGGTAGTGGTTATTTCGGTCGTTTCACCGTGCCACTCTGCGGTAGCTTTTACGCCAAATAAGTTATGGCTCGGTTTACCCTCCTCGGTGAGTATTTCCCGTTTACCCCAGCCGGACTCCAGCGCCGCCTGGGCAATAATTAATTGATGAGGAATGCCGCTTAAACGGGCCACCGCCATTGCTGGCGCCATCATGCGGGAAATAAAACCGCCGCCGGGGATCGCAGGGACCTCGGGCTGCGCTGCCCGTTCATTGTTGGCCTGCGCCTGTTGCGGAACCTCTGTTTGCAGACGCAGCGGCACGCCAATAAAGCGTGCCGGGCTGATATTAAGGGGAACTTCACGCGTCGCGGTGGCCGTTTCCGCCACCGCATCGCTTTTGCCGCTCAGCTGTTTGACCATCAGATCGGCGAAGCCCATCTTGCCTTTGTCGGCGATATTCTGCGAAATCTGCTGGTCATACAGCGAGGTGAACATCTCCGACTGCTGAGTGTTGAACAGCCCATCCTTAAAGCTGGCCTGTCGCATGCTTTTCAGCATCATCTGCACGAACAGGCCCTCCATCTGTTTCGCGACGGCTTTGAGCGCCTGCGGCGAATCATTGCGCGCCGCCAGCTTTAACTTATCGAGACTGTGGGCATCAAACGCCGCATCTTGCGGCACGGATGGGCCAATCATCAGTTGATCTCCAGACGGGCATGCAGACAGCCTGCGCTTTTCATCGATTGCAGGATTGCCATCAAATCATTCGGCGTTGCGCCAAGGCCATTAAGGGCGCGGACGACATTGTTGAGATCGGTGCTGGTCTGCACACGTTGCAGGGAGCCGTTCTGTTCACGCACTGAGAGCTGCGTATTTTGCGTCACCACCGTCTGCCCGCCTGCCAGCGGCGTATTGGGCTGGTTAACCTGCTGGTTTTGCGCCACTTCCACCGTCAAATCCCCCTGCGCCACGGCGCAGGTATCGAGGGAGACATGACCATTCATCACCACCGAACCGGTACGGGAGTTAATAATGATGCGCGCATCACCCGCGTCGACCCGCAGCGGCAGATCCTGCACCGCCGAGAGGAAGCGTACGCGAGCCGCGCTGTCGGCCGGAGCACGCAGGCTCACGGTACGGGCATCTTCCGCCACCGCTGCACCGCCATAGCGACGGTTAATGGCATCGCTGATCTGCTGGGCAACGGTGAAGTCATCCTGGTTCAGCACCAGTTTCAGCGTGCTCTGCCCAGCGAAGTTAGAGGGCACCTCGCGCTCAACCGTTGCGCCGCCGCTGATTCGTGCGCCGTTCAGCTGGTTAACCTGCACCCGGTTGCCGCCCGCCTGCGCGCCTGCGCCGGAAACCAGCAGGTTCCCCTGCGCCAGGGCGTAGATCTGGCTGTCCGCGCCTTTCAGCGGCGTCATCAGCAGCGTACCGCCGCGTAAACTTTTGGCGTTGCCCATGGAGGAGACCACGACGTCGATCTTCTCCCCTGCACGGGCAAAGGGCGGCAGCTCCGCCGTCACCATTACTGCGGCGACGTTTTTCAGCTGCATATTGACCCCCGCAGGCACGGTTATACCGAGCTGCGAGAGCATATTGTTGAGGCTCTGGGTGGTAAACGGCGTCTGCATGGTCTGATCGCCGGTGCCATCCAGACCTACCACCAGGCCGTAGCCCATCAGGGAGTTGCCGCGAACGCCCTGAATCGAGGTGAGATCCCGGATCCGCTCAGCGCTGGCCTGGCCGGCAATGAGTGCCGACAGACAGCAGAAGAGCGCCAGGTAACGCGTAAAGGAAAACATTTTCATCATCAATCAAAAAGGAGAAAGGTTAAGGAACAGGCGTTGCAACCAGCCCATCTGCTGCGCTTCGTTGATATAGCCGTTACCGACATATTCAATGCGCGCATCTGCCACCTGGGTGGATACAACGGTGTTGCTGGCGCTGATGGTGCGCGGGTTCACAATGCCGGAGAAGCGGATGAACTCCGTTCCCTGATTAATGGCGATCTGTTTTTCCCCGACCACGGCCAGGTTGCCGTTTTCCAGCACCTGTTTCACCGTCACGGTGATGGTGCCGCTAAAGGTATTTTTCGCTGCCGCTCCGCCTTTACCGGCGAAGTCGTTGGTGCCGCTCAGTGAGGCATCGGCTTTGCCGCCGCCCACCAGCCCGGAGAGGAAGCCCGGTACGGTGCTCATGCCCACATCCGTCGAGCCATCGCGCGAGGCGGTGGCGGAGGAGCTTTTGCTGGCGCTGACGTTTTCCTGCAACGCAATGGTCAGCGTGTCACCGACATTGCGCGGACGGCGGTCCTCAAACATCGGTTGATAACCATAATTCATCGCCTGCCCTGACTGAAAAATTGCGCCGTTAACCGATGCGGCAGCAACCGGCGTAGGCGCGGCAGAGGTTTCCCCCCCTACCAGTGGTTTTTGTGGAATGTAGGCGCAGCCGGTTAACAGACTCATTAACAGGAGCGTTGAGGCCATACGGCCCAGCGTGGTTTCAGAGCAAGGGAGATTAGTCATCATATTCACTACAGGTAATGCAGCCGCGAGCGTGCCCGCGGCCAGGGTTCAAAGTTGTGACAATCGTTGCAGCATCTGGTCAGAGGCCGAGACCGCCTTACTGTTAATTTCATAGGCGCGCTGGGTCTGGATCATGTTGACCAGCTCTTCCGCCACGTTAACGTTGGAGGTTTCGACATAGCCCTGCTTCAGGGTGCCCGCGCCGTTGAGACCCGGCGTGGATTCATTCGGTGCACCCGACGATTGCGTTTCGCGATAGAGGTTTTCACCAATACTTTCAAGGCCGGAGTCGTTGATAAACGAACTCAGCGTCAGCTGTCCCACCTGCTGCGGCGCGGTCTGGCCAGGCACCGTGACGCTTACCGTACCGTCGTTGCCGATGGTCAGGCTCTGCGCATCCTGCGGGATGGTGATAGCCGGCTGAACCTGATAACCGCTGGAGGTCACCAGCTGACCGTTCTGGTCAAACTGGAAAGAGCCATCGCGGGTATAGGCGGTGGTGCCGTCCGGCAGCAGCACCTGGAAGAAGCCGCCGCCTTCAATGGCGACATCCTTGCTGTTGTTGGTCTGCGTCAGGCTGCCCTGGCTGTGAATGCGCTCGGTCGCCACCGGACGCACACCGGTCCCCAGCTGTAAACCGGACGGGATGGTGGTCTGCTCGGACGACTGCGCGCCCGGCTGGCGCAGGGTCTGATAGATCAGATCCTCAAACACCGCCCGCTGGCGTTTAAAGCCGTTGGTGCTGACGTTCGCCAGGTTGTTGGAAATCACATCCATATTGGTTTGCTGGGCTTCGAGGCCGGTTTTCGCAATCCATAAAGAGCGGATCATGCTGTATTTCTCCTTACCGCGGCCTAACTGGCGCTCAGTAACTGGTTGGCTTTCTGTTCGTTGTCATCGACGGTGGTGATGACTTTCATGTTCATGTCAAAGCCGCGTGAGGTGGCGATCATCTCCACCATCGATTTCACCGGGCTGACATTGCTCCCCTCCAGCATGCCGGGCATCAGACGCAGATCGGCATCGGCGGGCAGCACGGCGGCAGCGGCCGGATCGGCGACGTGAAACAGACCGTCGTCGCCATGTTTCAGTACGCCAGGCGTGGCATTGACCATTTTCAGGCGGCCAACCTGTGCCAGCGCAGAAGGCTCATCGCCGGCGCCCAGCGCGGTAATGGTGCCGTCGGCGGCGAGCGTCAGTTCTGCCTGCGGTGGGACGGCAATCGGGCCGCCATCGCCAATCAGCGGCATGCCGTGCACGCGCAACTGGCCGTCGGCGTCCACTTCGATGTTGCCATCTTTGGTGTAGCCTTCACTGCCGTCGGGCAGTTGCACTGCCAGCCAGCCGTTCTGCGGCATCGCCACGTCGAGGTTGCGCCCGGTGGCCTGCATCGCGCCCATGGTGTTATCGCTCCATGGCGTTGACTCTGTCACCATGGTGCGGGTCTCCAGCGACGGGCCGTGCACCGGGATCGCGCGATACGCGGCGATCTGCGCCCGAAACCCGTTGGTCGACGCGTTTGCCAGGTTGTTTGAGGTCACCGCCTGGCGGTTAAGGGCCGCGTTAGCGGCACCCATTGCGGTATATATCGCGCGATCCATCAGCCATTAACCCAGGTTAACCAGCGTCTGCAGCAGCTCAGACTGGGTTTTGATGGTTTGCGAGTTGGACTGGTAGTTACGCTGGTAAACGATCATGTTCACCATCTCTTTACTCAGATCCACGTTGGAGGCTTCCAGCATGTTGCCGCGCAGCGAACCGAGGTTACCGGTGTCGGCAATACCGATTACCGGCTGCCCGGATTCCGGCGTCTCGGTCCAGCAGTTGTTGCCCGCAGACTGGAGGCCGCCCGGGTTGGTGAAGTTGCTCAGCACCACCTGGCCCAGTAGCTGGCTTTCGCCGTTGCTGTAGGAGGCGATGATCTGGCCGTTATCCCCGACGGTGTAGCCGTTCATCAATCCCGGCGGATAACCGGTGGTGCTCGGGCTGTCCATGGTGTTTTCCGATGCCTGCTGGCTGAGGCCAGAGAGATCGAGGTTGAAGTTGAGCGCCGCGCCGCCCTGGTAAGCCGCGCCGTCGACGGCCAGTTCAGCCGGGTTGGTGGTCAGCTTGCCGGAGGTATCAAACGTCAGATTCACGGAGCTGGTGGTGCCCGGTGATGTAGAGTCCACCGAGTAAGCCGTCCACTGGTTATCCGCGGTTTTCACGTAGTAGACGTTAATCGCGTGCTCGTTACCGAGGCTGTCGTAGGCGTTCACCTGCGTGGAGTAGGTATAGGAGTCGCCATCCGTCGGATCGAACGGGGTCACGGAGACAACGTCGTTACCGGAGTCGAGGTTACCGGAGATAGAACCCGCGTCAGAGGCACGCGCCGGCATCTGCCCGGTCGGGATCTGGATCGCGCCTACCGGTGCGCCCTGCTGGATCGCCGGCGGTGTGCCGGTGGCCATATAACCGGTCAGACGCATGCCCTGGTTGTTGACCACATAACCGCTTTCATCGGTCTGGAACTGACCATTGCGGCTATAAAAAACGCGCCCCGCTTCTGTCACCATGCGGAAGAAGCCGTTGCCCTGGATACCCATATCCAGCGCGCTACTGCCCGCGCCGAGTACGCCATCGCTGAAGTTCTGGTTTACACCGGCAACCTGTACGCCCATCCCGACCTGAGAGCCGGCGAAGACGTCGGCGAATGCCACGGAGCCAGATTTAAAACCTACCGTCTGCGAGTTGGCGATGTTGTTACCAACCACATCTAACGCCTGCGATGAGGCGTTTAATCCACTAAGACCTTGAGAGAAACCCATTTGTTAAACGTCCTGTGCGCGTAGCGCGCAACTCTGAATGAAAAATTATTCAATAAGGTAAACATCGCTGAGCGACGCGGTGCCATCGACGCCCAGTTGCAGCACAGCGCCTGAACTGGTGAAGGAGACGCTCTGCACTTTCGCCGGCTTCAGCGCGGTAATCGCGGGCGCGCTGCCGTCGGCATTGGTGGCGGTAAACGACACCGTAAAGCTGGTGTCCGCCTGGGTACGCGGGTCGCTCGGCTGGAAATCTTCAAAATCATCCAGCGTGTACTCATGCACGCCCGCTTCCACATTCTTCAGCTTCGCGTTGTAGGCATTGCCGGCCGCATCGGTGAGCGTGACGGTGACTTCATCGGCGGCGCTGTCCAGCGAAAGCCCCACTTTCTGGTTGCCATTGGTGGCGGTGGAGACCTTCGGATCGCCCTGAATCATGATGTCGCGGCCGACCCAGTCAGCGGAGTTCATCTGCTGCATACTGGCCACCAGCGTGCCCATGCTGTTCATGGTGGTGTTAAGTTGTTCCACGCCCGCCGCCGTGTTGAACTGTGCCAGCTGAGCGGTCAGGTCGTTGTTATCCATCGGATCGGTCGGGTCCTGGTTCTGCATCTGCGCCACCAGCAGCGTCATAAAACTATCCAGCAGCTCATCCGCGGTGGAACCGGTGCCGACACTCCCGGAGCTGGAGCTCGACGACGACGTGGAAGAAGTGGTGTTCGTCGTGGTTGACGTACTTTTTGTCGTCACGGCGCTTTGCGTCATGAGCGGTGAAACTGCCATCGTTTTCTCCTTACTGACCCAGCGTCAGGGTTTTCAGCATCAGACTCTTCGCCGAGTTCATCACTTCGACGTTGGCCTGGTAGCTGCGGGATGCCGAAATGGTGTTGACCATCTCACCCACTACATCGACGTTCGGCATATGCACATAGCCCTGCTCATCCGCCAGCGGATTAGCCGGTTCATACACCAGACGATCGGGCGCTTCGGATTCCGTCACGCCGCTGACTTTCACGCCGCCAATCTCCTGACCGGCAGCGTTATCGACATTGAAAATAACCTGACGGGCGCGATAGGGTTTGCCATCCGGCCCGGCAACACTGTCGGCATTTGCCATATTACTGGCGCTGACGTTAAGTCGTTTTGACTGGGCGGTCATCGCCGACCCGGAAATATCGAAAATACTAAACAGCGACATGAAAATTATTAACCCTGGTTAATGACGCTCATTAAACCTTTAATTTGAGCGCCGAGGATGGTTAAGCTCGACTGATACTTAACATTGTTATCTGCAAAATTAACGCGCTCACGGTCCATATCGACAGTATTACCATCCGCACTTGGCTGATCCGGAATTCGGTAAAGTAATTGTTGATCGTCGGCTTTTGGCACAACGCCGGGAATATGTTTCCCGGATGTTAGAGCTAATGTTAATGGATGATTATTTCGCGTCTCCTGCGTCATCGCATTTTTCAACTCTTTTGAAAAATCAATGTCTCGCGCCTGGTAGCCCGGCGTGTCGGCATTCGCGATATTGGAGGCTAAAATATCCTGCCGCCGTGACATCAGGCTTAATGCCTGCTGCTGGAAACGCAATTCATTATCAAGTTTATCAAACATGAAATGACTCGCCTGCTTCGCTAATTGATTACGGAGCATAGTCTAAGAGACAACCTAATAAATCTATACCTTAAACATCCGACAGAAATAAGCGCATTTGAATACTTCGTTACACGCATCGTTTTCTAAACAGTGTTTTTATACATACTCTGAAACAGCAAATCGGCAATATACAAACAGAACTGCGCGCATTTACGCGATAAACAAATTACCGACCTCGATTACAATTAAAGTAATCGTGATATCCGCCTTCCTCTATTTATATATAAGGTTGTTCTACATGCTGCACATGCTATTAAGGCCGCTTTGCCTGTTGCTGCTCTGCTGCGCCGTCACGCTTCCCGTCCGGGCAGCGAGTGCACCCGACGGCGAGCTTGCGTCGCGCATTGCCGGACTGCTGGCCGCTAATCATCACGGATCGGTGGAAAACGCGCCGCAGCTGCGCATTCGCATTCTTACCCCGGCCACAAAACTTGCCGCCCTGTGTGAAAAGCCTGATTTACGTCTTTCCGGTCATCCGGTGCGTTTGACCGGTAACCGTAGCGTGATCGCTAAATGCGGCAGGAAACAGCACTTTATTCAGGTTAATGTGAGCGCAAGCGGGCGCTACTGGATCGCCGCCCGCCTGCTTAAACCGGGGCAAACCATTGGCCAGCGTGATATTCAGCCCCTTCGCGGCGAGCTGGATAAGCTGCCCGCCGGGCTGTTGTTAGATGCCAGTAAGATCGTGGGGCGCACGCCGACACGCACCCTGCACCCCGGTCAGCCACTGACGGAAAATCAGCTGCGTCAGCGCTGGCTGGTGGTGGCCAATCAGGAGGTGGAGGTTGTCGCTCCCGGTGATGGTTTTTTGATCCACGCCAAAGGCAAAGCGTTGAACAATGCGGCGCGAAATGAACGGGTACGGCTACAGACGCGCAGTGGCCGCGTAGTGGCGGCAACCGCGGTTTCAGAAGGGACAGTAAGCATCAACATCGATAACTGATTTCAGTTTTATTTTGCCTGGGCCGATATCTTTATTACAGGCCACACATAAAAGATATCACCAGGACACTTATGAACATTGAACGCACCAGTCAAGCACGCGCAATCCAGGCGACCACCGCACAACAGCAGGGCGAGCCGCGCGCAAAGTATGACGATATGGGCACAGCAGCAACTTCTGACGATCGTGCAAACGGTACTCAGGTCAAGCTGAGCCAATTGATGCAGCACGTTAAAGCTGACAGTAGCCGTGATATCGACACCGCACGTGTTGCTGAAGTTAAGGCGAAGATGGAAGCGGGCGAGTTAACGCTGGACAGCGACAAGATTGCCAGCGCACTGGTCCGCGACATCTTTCAGTTCTCATAAACCTGACGAATAGTAGAGATGGAAAATTTATCCGTAATATTGAAAAAACTCACCGGCCTGCTGGAGGAGCTGGAGAGCACGCTGGTGGAAGAGAATGGGCAGCTAAGCCGGGCGCAGATCAACCCGATTTCGCTGCAAATTATCTCTGACAATAAAAGCCGCCTGCTTGCCGCCATCAACTTTTATGATGAGCAGCGCAAGCAGGAGGAGAACCAGCAGAGTGTCGCTTCACCCTATCCCCATAAACCGCAGCTGGCGGCGCTGTGGAGAGGCATTACTTTAGTGGTGAAAAAATCGAGCGAGCTGAACCAGAAGAACTATCAGCTGCTGGAGATGCATATGAAGAAGGTTAACGATGTTAAGCAGATCGTCAGCCGGGCGACGTCAACGACGCAACTCTATGGGCAGAGCGGCAATCACAGCAATGATGGTTCCGGCAATGTCTATCGCATCTCGGTATAGCGCGCATATCACCCTTACCACGGCTTTCAGGCGCTTGCCCCACTACCTGCACCGGGAATAAACACCGCGCGGTTTCATTTCCGGTGCTCTCAAGCCAGCATTTTCCACTGCACGCTTTTTACTCATCCTCTGCTGACGCAAATTGCAACCCCTTTTTTACGCCATCCCGCGCCACTCAACGCTTCGCGCTGGTTTACAAAGCAAGATGTTTCTAAATGTTTCTTAAAAATCCCCCTCTGAATTGCCCCTCTGCGCAGGAAAAAACAAAAGCGCTGATTTTGATCCCTTTTTTCCGGTTAAAAAAACTGTACGGCTGCGCGGTTGCAGTAGATTAATTGCCACACTTTCTCCATTGAAAAGGGTCGAAAAACTCCTTCTATAAATTTGACGAAACAAAACAAAAAAAGCCTGTTTACGCCATAGCGTGAAATCGTGAAAATACATCCACGCACTGCATCATGACGTTTTACCGGTAATACGAAATGATGGCTCTGTGAAAATTCCCTCTCGAAAAGGCCCATTTTTCCAGTTGCCTTATGCCGGGAAGGTCGGTGACCAAACTCTATTACTGACTTTTATTACCAGTAGTGAGCTGTCATATGTGATGTATAACCACTCTTTTCGATAGCCACCTTCGGGTGGCTTTTTTTGCTTATTTTTCATATAATTAAAATTAAATACAGAAAAAACGCTATTAACAATAGCGTTAGCAAGGTGTGGGCACGGCTAAAAAAACGCTGCCAAATCGCTATCACCGTAAATAGAGGTAAGCGTAGCGCTTCGCTAAATTACCGTTTCGTTTTACCGTCCGGCTTATTTCCCGTGTGCATTATCCGTTAATGGGTATACTGCGAATTTACTCGCCATCGACCTCTTTATTAAGCGTTGTTCCCCCCTCCTCTTCCCGTTCATCGGTCCAGATACGGCTGTAGTCGGGCCAGGCCTGCGAATAACAGGCAATATTTTTGATGCACACGGGGGTGGTCAGGCGATAACGCTGGGCACACAGCGGCACCACAAAATGGTGGGTTTTGAGAAAGCGCATCAGCCGCCGGATGCGCGCGCCGTGACGCGCCGCCGGCCCGGCATTGATGCGATCGAGCAGTTGCACGCCGCGCAGCCACTGGGCATGCCCCCAGAACCAGGTCCACATCTCGCTGTGGCGATAGCGCTCCTCCAGGCTGAAGGTTTCATGCTGGTCAAAGCGCAGAAAGCCGAGACAGAGATCCTCCTCTTCCCAGCGCTGGTTGGGCAGTAACCAGTGCGAAACGCTGATCGGATTAGTGTTAACCGTACAGCCGCGGTAGCGCAGGCTTTTGATCAACTCATCCACCAGCTTTTTCATCTCGGTAGATCGAAAGTAGGTGATATTGAGCGTGGCTGGCAGCAGCGCCTGGGCCACTGGCTCGGTTGGCGGCAGTAACCACGCCGGCAACGGTGCCAGCGTCTCTTCCCGCTCCATCATCGCGCGGGCGAGCGACTGCGCAATCTGGCGGATCACCGCCTGCTGGGCGAGGCTCAGGCGGCCGCGCCGTTGGTTAAAGGTGACATAGTAAAACGCATCGCTACTTTCGCGGACGATCATCGGCTCGGGGGATAAGTGTGAGCGAGGGGTATCGAGGCGCACCAGCGCCGGAGAGGGTGTCGCGGTCAGCGGCGTGTTGTAGACGATCTCGCTCGCCTGCGGCATTTCACCATGCCAGCCGGGTGCGCGGGTGAGGGTCATCTGCGCATCGGAATGGCTGCCAAGCTGAAACGGCCCGAGGCCGACCACGCCATTTTCCGGGTGCGCCAGCGCATAGACCGGGCTTGCCAGCCGATAGAGCAGCATCGCATCCGGTTGGCTGAGGTGCATGATCAACACATAATCCTGCACAATCACATCCGTCACGTGGGGCAAGCCAGGCCCGCCCGCGTAACGCTGAAGCGTGGTCTGCAACTGCGCGGGATCTAACGGCTCGCCGTTGTGCCACACCAGCCCGCGGCGCAGCATAAAGTGCCAGCTCAGCCCATCATCACTGACCCGAATGGTGTGTGCGAGACAGGGAACCGGCTCGGCCTGCTCCGGCAGATGGCGCGTCAGCCCGGCATGCACCATTTGTAGAATATGCCGCCCGGCGCGATCGGTATGAATAGAGGGCACGGGCGCCTGTAGCGGGCGATAGAAAGAGATGTGATAGTGAAAGCCGTCGCGGGAGTAACAGGTTCCGTGGTTTTCCGGCACGCTTTTCACCTCTGCCGCAGGGGTATTGCTGCCAAGCATATTCTCCAGCGCTGCCACGCTCATCTGGCACTGCAACACGCCGAGCGCGCCGCGCCCCGGTCTGGAGCGCCAGATGAGCCACCCCTCCTCCTGCATCTCTTGCAGCAGGGATCGTGCATAGCGCGCCGTGCAGGCTAAGGTGTCAGCGATGTGCGCCAGGGATAACTCATGTCGGTGCGTACTGTATTTCGCCAGCAGCCGGTTATAACGGCGCAGCAGGCTACCCTTCTCAATAGCGGAGTAATAAACCATTGGTTATTTACCATGATAAACAGCTGACGACAGGGGATTCGATACGATGGAGAGTGCAGTAGTGAATATAGCATATTAGATAAATCTTATGATTCTGCCCGCCCGCCGCGCGGTCATATGAGATTTTTCACTTTTTTTTCGCTGCCCGCGAAACCTTTTCCTCTGCGCCAGCGAACTGTAGATGAACGCACACTTAACGTTGACCTGGAGCCCATGATGACCCCGATGAAAAAACTCTTTTTGAGCCTCTCTGCCGCAGCCCTGCTAAATGTTGCCAGCGCACAGGCGGCGCTGCCCACCGGTTCGCAGGCACCCGACTTCCAGTTACAGGGCGCGCTGGCGGGAAAACCGCTCACGTTCTCACTCAAGCAAGCGCTGCAAAAAGGGCCGGTGGTGCTCTACTTCTTCCCGGCCGCATTCAGTAAAGGGTGCACCATTGAAGCCCACGCCTTTGCCGAAGCGACGGATGATTTTAAAAAGCTTGGCGCGACGGTGATTGGCGTTACCGCCGGTAATACCGAGCAGGTGGATGCCTTCTCCAAAGAGGAGTGCCGCGATAAATTTACCGTTGCCGCCGATCCGGGCGCAAAAGTGGCGGCGCAGTACGACACGCTGATGGAGATGAAGGGCAAAACCCTCTCCGATCGTACCTCTTACGTTATCGCGCCGGACGGCAAGATCCTGCTGAGCTACACTGACAGAAACCCGGAAACGCATATCCAGAAAACGATGGACGCGGTGAAACAGTATGCGAAATCCCATTCGTAACTAACCCTTTTTCCGGCAGAGAATCATTATGTTAACCGCCATGCTCGCCGCCTTCGCAGGCGGCATTATTCTCAACTTTATGCCCTGCGTGTTTCCGATTATCTCGCTGAAAGCGCTGGGCCTCCTGCGCCATACCGGGGATCCAGCGCAGACGCGCCGCGAAGGGCTGGGGTTTTTACTCGGTACCGTGGCGACCATGCTGATCCTCGCCGGCATCCTGCTTGCGCTGCGCGCCGGCGGCAGCGCCGTTGGCTGGGGCTTTCAGCTGCAATCACCGCTGGTTATCGCCGCGCTGGCGCTGATTGTGCTGGCGGCAGCGCTCAACTTGCTCGGCGTGTTTGAAGTGGGCCTCTCCGTGCAGCGGGCCGGAGAGATCCGCGTCGAACGCGGGGCATTTATCCGCGCGGCGCTGACCGGCGCGCTCTCCATTATTGTTGCTACCCCCTGCGCCGCACCGTTTATGGCGGGGGCCATTGGCTATGCGCTGGTACAACCGCCCACCGTCGCGCTGGCGATCTTCTTCGCCCTCGCGCTCGGCTTTGCCGCACCGTTTAGCCTGATTTCGCTCTTCCCCGCTCTCGGCAAATGGCTGCCGCGACCCGGCGCGTGGATGAACACCCTGAAACACGGGCTGGCCTTTCCAATGTTTGGTGCCTTCGGCTGGCTGGTGTGGGTGCTGGCGCAGCAGGCGGGCACCACGGCGCTGGCGGCGATCATTGCTGCCTCGGTGGTGGTGAGCTTCGCCGCCTGGCTCTATGGCATGGCGCAGCAGCGCCGCTTCGCCGGGCGCGACCATAAAGGGTTGTTCGCCGCCACCGCACTGCTGATCATCGCCGCCCTTGCCCCGCTGCCAACGGTGGTGAACAACGGCGCGGCGCTGGCCTCGTCGCAGGTAGCGGAGACCAGCTGGTCGCCGCAAAAAGTGGCGGAGAATCGCGGGCACGGGAAAGCGATTTTCGTCAACTTCACCGCCTCCTGGTGCATCACCTGCCAGGTGAATGAGAAGACCTCGCTCTCAACCGAGGCGGTCAAAACGGCGCTGGCGAAGAGTGGCACCCTCTACATGGTGGCGGACTCGACGAAATTTAATGCCGATATTGATGACGCGCTCAACGAGCTGGGCCAGGGCAGCCTGCCGCTCTATGTCGTCTACCCGGCGGATGGCGGCGCGCCGACCATCCTGCCGCAGGTGCTAACGCCGACAATTGTGGTCAATGCCCTGAACGCAGCGAGCGGCAAAAAAACCTAAGGCGGATGATGGAAAAAGCGGAGGCAGCGCGGGAAGAGTGGCCGCATCTGATGGCTCAGGCGCAGGCTGGCGACAGCCAGGCCTATACCCGGCTGCTTAAAGCGCTGGTGCCGGTTATCCGCACGCTTGCGCGTAAGCAGGTAGCCGACGACGAGCTGGTCGAGGATGTGATTCAGGATGTGCTGCTGACCCTGCACCGGGTTCGCCACACCTACGATCCCGCTGCGCCCTTTTTACCGTGGCTGATGGCGATTGCTCATGCCCGCACGGTGGATGCGCTGCGAAAACGCGGTCGCCATCAACAGCGGGAAGTGGCGGACGAGCTGCTGCCGGAACCGGTCGCAGATGCTCACCCTACTCTGCATGAAGAGGAGCTGGCGGCGCTGCTCGCCCAGTTACCCGCACGCCAGCGCCAGGTGATTGAGCATTTTCACCTGCGTGAAATGAGCCTTGCTGAAACCGCGACGCGGCACAACCTGACGGTCTCCGCCGTCAAATCGCTGCTGCATCGCGCCCTGAATAATCTTCGTCGGTTAGGAGCCCTTCATGGCCGATCATGAGTGGTTAATTGAGAAACTTGGTCGTTCGGCAGAGCCGGTAAAACGGCCCTGGCGCAGCGGCTGGCGGGTGGCAAGCTGGCTTGCCGTGGCATTGCCATGCGGGGTGATAGTCAGCCTGCTGTTAAACAGAACACAGACTGACTGGTCGCACGCCGGCGCTGCGTGGGCGATGCTGCAACTGCTGCTCACCTTCGCCACCGGCACGCTGGCGATCCGCAACGCCTTTCTGCTCAGTATTGCCGGGCAGCGTCCGCTCGGCTGGGGCTGGTTTGCGCCGCTGGTCAGCCTCTGGCTGGCAACAACGTTTTTGAATCTGCATCTGCATCGCGTTCCGGCGAGCGGCATGGTCGAGGGGCCAAACTGCTACCTCTTTATGCTGGCGGTGAGCGTGCCGATGGCGGCAATCGTGGTCGGCTACCTGCGCCGCACCCGCACGCTCTTTCCCGCCCGCAGCCTTGGCGCCGCGGGTGCAGGGGTCGCCTGTATGGCGCTGACCCTGCTCTCGCTCTGCCACCCGACGCACATCAGCGCGGCGGATCTGCTGATGCATATCGCCGCGGTGAGCACCATTGTGCTGCTCACCGTGGTGCTCGGTTACCGCTGGGTTTCCCTGCCGTAAATGTCACTTTTTCGGGAAGATCCACAACTGATCGGCAGGCAGCACCACGCGGTAGTTTTGCGCCGCACGTGACTGCGTGCCGTAGACGCGCACCACATAGTCATCAACCGGCGTGCGGAAGAGGTACTCCCAGCGGTCACCAAGGTACATGCTGGTGAGCATCGGCAGATCCAGCGAGTTATCCTGCGGCGTCTCGGTTAGCCGCAGGCTCTCCACGCGGATCACCGCCGTCCCCTCTTGCCCCACGTTAACGCCCGGCCCGGCCATGCCCCATAGCGCCCACTGCGCCCCTTCAATGCGCGCGCGGCCATTGGAGACTTCCGTCACTTTGCCATGCAGGCGGTTGTTGCTGCCCATAAACTCGGCGGTAAAGAGTGTTGAAGGCTTGCTGTACATCTCCTGCGGCGTGCCCTGCTGCTCAATCACCCCATTGTTGAGCAGCAAAATGCGGTCGGAAATCGCCATCGCCTCATTCTGATCGTGAGTCACCATCAGCGCCGACAGCCCGAGCTTGACGATCAACTCGCGCAGAAAGACACGAGCCTCTTCGCGCAGCTTGGCATCGAGGTTAGAGAGCGGTTCATCAAGCAGGATCACCGGCGGGTTATAGACCAGCGCGCGGCCAATGGCGACGCGCTGCTGCTGACCGCCCGAAAGCTGATGAGGGTGGCGCTGGCCGAGTGCGCCGAGGCCAAGTTGATCGAGCACACTCTGCACCCGCTGGCTAATCTCGTGAGCGGCAATTTTGCGCAGCTTCAGCGGGTAGGCGACATTCTCAAACACGGTTTTGTGCGGCCACAGGGCGTAGGACTGGAACACCAGCCCGAGGTTACGCTCCTCCGCCGGCACTTCGCTGCGCGGTGTGCCATCGTAAACCATATTTTTGCCAATGGTGATGCGCCCCTGGGTGGGCTTCTCCAGCCCGGCAACGGCGCGCAGTAGCGTGGTTTTCCCGCTGCCGGAGGGGCCAAGCAGGGAGACCACTTCGCCACGTTTGAGATCCATCGACACGCCCTTTAACACCGGGTTGTCGCCGTAGGTCAGGTGTAAGTTCTCTACCGTTAGCTCAATCATGTAATTTCACTCCAAAACGCAGGGCCACACCAAGACCGATGACCACCAGCAAAATATTGATAAACGAGAGGGCCGCGACAATATCGATAGCGCCCGCTGCCCACAGCGACACCAGCATCGAGCCGATGGTTTCCGTGCCGGGCGAGAGCAGATATACCCCAGTGGAGTATTCGCGCTCAAAGATCAAAAACATCAGCAGCCAGGAGCCGATCAGGCCATAGCGCGACAGCGGCACCGTCACATGGCGGGTCACCTGCCCCGGTGTTGCGCCGGTGCTACGCGCCGCCTCTTCCAGCTCCGGGCCGACTTGCAGCAACGTCGAGGAGATAAGGCGCAGGCCATAAGCCATCCACACCACGGTGTAGGCCAGCCAGACGCTGAAGATGGTGTTGCGCAGCGAACGCAACCAGACAATCAGGTTGTCACGCAGCCACTCAGAGACCGGCAGCCCCGACAGCCAGCCGTTTTTCAGGGATTGATCGAGCCACATCGGTAAGAAGAGGAAGACCCACAAAAAGGCGAGACCGGCGAGCAGACCCGGCACCGCGCGCGGCACCAGCACGCTGTAGTCGAGGAAACGGGTAACGTTATCCTGCTTGCGGTGCATCGCGATGCCGACAAACAGATAGCAGATCACCGCCAGCGCGCCGCCGAAGACGCCAATCGCCATCGAGTTGACGATCGCCCGCAGCAAGTTCGGCTGCTGCCAGATATTGCGGAAGGTCTCCAGCGAGACGTTATCCCACAGCGGCACGCCAACCCCCCAGTGGGAGATAAAGGCGCGCAGCACCACGCCCAGCAGCGGCACACCGATTGTGACCGTCAGCCACGCCACCACCACTGCACCTGCCACCCAGCGCCATTTGCCCAGCGGCAGCGCGCGTGCCTGCGACGCTTTGCCTTTCATGGTGACAAAGCGGTTCGCGGTACGCATTAAGCGACGTTGCAGCATTACCAGCGGAATGGTGATGCAGATCAGCACTACCGCCACGGCGGCCATCAGGTGATAAGAAGGGGTGCCGAGCTTGTTGGTCAACTTATAGAGATAGGTCGCCAGCACCATGTTGCCTTCGGGATCGCCAAGCACCAGCATCAGGCCGAACACCTCCAGCCCGAGGAAAAAGAGCAGTACGCAGGCATAAAGGATTGAGGGGCGCACCATCGGCAGGCTGACAGAGGTCATCACCTGTAAAGGCGAGGCCCCCACCGTGCGCGCGGCCTCCTCGACATCTGAGCCAACGCTGCGCAGCGCCGACGAGATATAGAGATAGGCGTGCGGCACGTGCGTCAACCCGGCGATCACCACGATGCTGAACATCGAGTAGATATTCCACGGCACAAACCCCAGCAGCTGTTGCGCCCATTGCGACAAGAAGCCCACCGGCCCGGCAGAGACGACATAGCCAAAGCCAAGCACCATCGGCGAGACGAAAATGGGCACCAGGATCAGCGGCTCAATAAAGCGCCGTCCCGGCAGGTCAGTACGCACCATTAAGAAGGCGAGAATGCCGCCGAGCGGAATGGCAATAAACACCAGCCCAAAGGCGAGAATAAAGCCGGACTTTAAGGCGAGGTAAAAATCGGGGTCGGTGAAGATAAAGGCGAAGGATTCGAGGCTCAGCTCCTTACTGCGGGAGAAGAAAGGCGCTGAAAGAAAACTCTGTACGACGATAAATAATAACGGAACGTAGATCACCAGGGCGGTAATCAGGACCGTTACGCCGCGCGGTAACCCTTGCCATTTTCTGCGCACGATATTCATAGAAAATCCCTGTGGTCAGAAGATGAGAGATAAAGGGTTGTGTGCGAACAGCGCCGCACACAACCGGCAACGCCTCTATTTCCCGGCGGCGGTGCGCCACTGTTTAATAAATTCGAGACGCTTTTTCGGCTCCAGATACTCAAGCAGCGACTCATCAACCGGGATCGGTTTCAGCGCATCGCCGAGCAGTTTGGTCATGCCGTCGATATCATTGCTGCCTTCAATATCGTTACGCAGGGAGGGGATATCCGCCTGGCTTGCAAGAATGCTCTGCCCTTTTTCCGACAGTACATAGTCAAACCACAATTTCGCCGCGTTGCTGTGCTCCGCTTCGGCACTGATAAAGGAGACGCGCGACAGCACCAGCACATAATCTTTCGGGTAGGAGACGCCCAAGGATTTATCCGCTTTCGCACGCGCTTCGGCGTAGGAGCCGAGGATGTTGTAGCCGACCAGGTTTTCACCTGAGGAGACGCGCTCCATCATGGTGCCGGTGGAGGATTGCACCGTCAGGCCGCCTTTGGCGATATCCGCAAGGTGGGTGAAATACTCTTTATCGTGTTTGCTGTCTTCAACGGCGAGCATAAAGCCGAGCCCCGATTTTTCAATATCGTAGGTGGTCACTTTGCTCTTGAATTTATCGGTCTGGCTGGCAATCAGCTTCGCCAGCGCAGTGTGGGAATCCGGGACGTCGCCCTGCGGGATCAGGCGTTTGTTGTAGATAAAGACCACCGGCTCGTAGGTGGTGCCATAGGCTTTGTTTTTCCAGACCGCCCATTTCGGCAGTTTGCTCTGTTCAGGGGAGGCATACTCATCGGCGTACTCGGTTGCCAGCTTCAGCGCGGTGTCCATCGACGAACTCCAGACCACGTCGCCGCTGCCGCCGCCGGAGGCCTGCTCGCTAAGATAACGGTTATACAGCTCGGTGCTGTTCATATCGTTATATTCAACTTTGATACCGGGATATTGCGCTTCAAACCCTTTGATCAGCGGGCCAGCGGCTTTGGTGTCGGTCGTTGAGTAGACCACCACTTTGCCCTCTTTGGTGCCGGCATCGACGATTTTCTGATAATCCGCCGGGTAGCCCGCAGGGACAGCTGCGAGTGCGGCAGAGGAAAAGAGCGCCGCTACTACGCCCGCCAGTACGCTTTTTTTCATCTCCATGAACAAACCCCTATTTATCATTTTGTAAACACAAATTTAACATATAGCGCCTTAGCCACCCGATGCAACGCGCCAGGGTCTTTTTTGCGGGTTTTGTGACATTGAAGGGATTTAAGCCAATTACGCCGTTATTTTACCGAGAGTTAGCGGCATTTTATTCAGAACGGCGTTTTGCTCAGGATGAAAAATGGCGGGGAAAAGAGGTAAGAGTTGTTTACGCTTTTTAACAAATTAATCGCCGAGGATAAGGGGGCGATCGTTCGGGTAGAGCGCTATACGCTGCGGATTTTGAGGATCATATTTCAGCGCTACGCCGTTTCCAGGCGCGTACCGCATAAAACCATCCATATCTAACGGCCTCTCAAGTCTCGCCTGAACTTCAACGCCTTCGCGTGTTTTGAATGCGAAAGTGAGCTGATAAACCGGCATTTCGCCATCAATGAGATCGGTTTTGCGGCGATGGATGATATCCGCATTCACGCCAATGCCCGTTTTGCGCACCGCAGACTCCATTATGAACTGGCGAATGCCGGGCATTATCATCGTCCAGGCTAAGCGCAGCATGCCCATCGCAACCAAAAAGAAAAAAAGGTAGGCCAGGTAGATCCATTCAAACTCCATAAAACCTCCTCTATTATCTCAGCAAGTAAAAGGACCATCGTGTTGCGCTATTAAAGACATTGAGTGCAAGCATAACCGTTATGCACCAGAAGCCGATCACGTTATTTCACCTTAAATAGTTGCTTGAGCCCACAATTAACGCAACGACCTAGTTGAACAGCTAAACCGGTTTAGTTAATGTTTAGCGGTACTCATTATCGGGAGAAAATCATGTCAGCTCGAGTCTGGTGTCTGGGTGACGCCGTGGTGGATCTATTGCCGCAGGGCGATGCCTGCCTGATGCAGTGCCCCGGCGGCGCGCCGGCCAACGTCGCGGTCGGCATTGCGCGCTTACAGGGAAATAGCGGTTTTATCGGGCGCGTCGGCGACGATCCCTTCGGCCACTTTATGCGTCAGACGCTGGCGAAAGAGCAGGTCGACACTGCTTTTATGCGTGCCGATGCGCAGCACCGCACCTCAACGGTGGTGGTGGCTCTGGATGAAGAGGGTGAGCGCTCCTTTACCTTTATGGTGCGTCCGAGCGCCGACCTGTTCCTGGCTGAAACGGATCTGCCCCCGTTTGCCCGCGGCGAATGGCTGCACTGCTGCTCGATTGCGCTGGCGGCTGAGCCTTCGCGCTCCACCACCTTCAGCGCCATGGAGCGGGTGCGCGGCGCGGGCGGGTTTGTCAGCTTCGACCCCAATATTCGCCACGATTTGTGGGCCGACAGCGCCCAGCTTCGCCACTGCATCGAGCGCGGGCTGGTGCTGGCGGATGTGGTGAAACTCTCGGAAGAGGAGCTGGCGTTTATCGCCGACGCGCCTGCTGAGGAGGTGAGCCTGCCCGAACTGGCGGCGCGTTACGGCATCACCCTGCTGCTGGTCACCCAGGGCAAAGCCGGGGTGAAAGCCTGCCTGAACGGCAAGTGCTACCACTACCCGACGCTGCCGGTGATAAGCGTGGACACCACCGGCGCGGGCGACGCCTTTGTTGCCGGTCTGCTGTGGGGGCTGGCGCAGCACGGCCTGCCCGATAGCGAACCGCAGTTAGCCGCGCGGCTGGCGAGCGCGCAGATCTGCGGTGCGCTGGCAACCACCGCCAAAGGGGCAATGACCGCCCTGCCCTGGCGCCACCAGCTTGAGGAGCAACTCGCCTGACACCTGCGGGCTTACGTCTCGTTTTGCGAGCCGTCTCACATTCACTAAACCGGTTTAGCTAATTTCATTGCGTCCTGAAATTATGCGCGATTATGATTCGACACCTAAACCGGTTTAGCAAAAATAACTCTGTGATGATGGCTCTTCCTTAGGGATGCAAAATGATGAAAAAAAGCACGCTCGCCATAACCCTTGGTCTTATTCTCAGCGCGGGAGCGGCCCAGGCCGCCGACCCGAGCATGAGCAGCATTGAAGCCCGTCTTGCCGCGCTGGAGCAGCGTTTACAGGCTGCGGAACAGCGCGCCAACGCCGCCGAAAGCCGCGCGCAGGCCGCGGAAAAACAGGCCCAGCAGCTGGCAGCCGCACAGCAAAAAACCGACACCACCACCACACAAGTGGAGCAGCGCACCGCCAAACTGGAGCAGAAAGCCAGCGACGAAGGCGGCTTTGAGTTTCACGGCTATGCGCGCTCCGGTCTGCTGATGAGCGATTCGGCAAGCAAAACCCAGGGCGGCCCAACCGTCACGCCAGCCGGTGAGACCGGCGGCCATGTGGGTCGTCTGGGTAACGAACCGGATACCTATGTCGAGATGAACCTCGAACATAAACAGACCCTCGCCAACGGTGCGACCACCCGCTTTAAAGTGATGCTTGCCGACGGCCAGCGCACCTATAACGACTGGACCGCCTCCAGCAGCGATCTCAACCTGCGCCAGGCCTTTACGGAAATCGGCCATCTGCCGAGCTTTACCGGCGCGTTCAAAGACTCCACCGTCTGGGCCGGGAAACGCTTCGACCGCGATAACTTTGATATCCACTGGATCGACTCCGATGTGGTGTTCCTCGCCGGGACCGGCGCCGGGGTCTACGACATGAAGTGGAGCGACGAGGCGCGCAGCAACCTCTCTATCTATGGCCGCACCTTTGGCGATATCGAAAACAGCGAAAACACCGCGCAGAACTACATCCTCTCCCTGAACAACTACTACGGCCCGGTGCAGCTGATGGTCAGCGGCATGCGCGCGAAGGATAATGACGACCGCCTCGATCTGGAAGGCAATAAAGTGAAGAGCGACGCGGCGGACAACGGCGTTCACGCCCTGCTCGGCCTGCATAACGACAGCTTCTACGGCCTGCGTGAAGGGTCGGCGAAAACCGCGCTGCTCTACGGTCACGGCCTCGGTGCGGAGGTGAAAGCCATCGGCTCCGACGGCGCGCTGCTGTCGCAGGCCGACACCTGGCGCTTGGCGAGCTACGGCATTACGCCGCTCGGCGGCGGCTGGCACATTGCTCCGGCGGTGCTGGCACAGAGCAGTAAAGATCGTTACGTCAAAGGCGACAGCTACCAGTGGGCGACCGCCAACGTGCGCCTGATTCAGGGGCTGACGGAAAACTTTGAAATGCAGTATGAAGGGACGTATCAGTACATGGATCTGCGCCCGGAAGGGTACAACGGCCGCAATAACGTGAGCGGCAGCTTCTACAAACTGACCGTTGCGCCAACGCTGAAAGCGGGCGATGTCGGTGAGTTCCTGAAACGCCCGGAAATACGCCTGTTTGCCACCTGGATGGACTGGGATCACCGGCTGGATAACTACGCCGGGGATGACGCCTTCGGCAGCGCTGGCTTCAAGGCCGGCGGCGAATGGAACTTCGGCGTACAGATGGAAACCTGGTTCTGATAGCGCGGCCCCTGCGGGGGCCGTTTGCGTAGCTTGAAAGCCTAAAAATAAGACAGAGGTTGTTATGGATTTTGCACAAATTTCCCGCTCGCTGCTCCACTTGCTCGGCGGCAAAGAGAATATCGCCAGCGCCGCGCACTGTGCGACGCGCCTGCGCCTGGTGCTGGTGGACGACGCGAAAGCAGACACCGCCGCGATTGGCAAAATCGACGGTGTGAAAGGCTGTTTTCGTAATGCCGGGCAGCTACAGGTCATCTTCGGCACCGGGGTAGTGAACAAAGTTTACGCCGCGTTTATTACCGAGGCGGGGATCAGCGAGTCGAGCAAATCGGAAGCGGCGGATATCGCTGCGCGCAAGCTAAACCCGTTCCAGCGCATCGCCCGTTTGCTGTCGAACATCTTCGTGCCGATCATTCCGGCGATTGTTGCGTCGGGCCTGCTGATGGGCCTGCTGGGGATGGTGAAGACCTACGGCTGGGTCAACCCGGATAACGCGCTCTATATCATGCTCGACATGTTCAGCTCGGCGGCGTTTATCATTCTGCCGATCCTGATTGGCTTTACCGCCGCGCGCGAGTTTGGTGGCAACCCCTATCTTGGCGCAACGCTTGGCGGCATCCTTACCCACCCGGCGCTGACCAACGCCTGGGGCGTGGCGGCAGGCTTCCACACCATGAACTTCTTCGGCATCGAAGTGGCGATGATCGGCTACCAGGGGACAGTCTTCCCGGTGCTGCTGGCGGTGTGGTTTATGAGCATGCTGGAAAAACAGCTGCGCCGGGTGATCCCGGACGCGCTGGATCTGATCCTCACCCCGTTCCTGACGGTGATTATCTCCGGCTTTATCGCCATGCTGATTATCGGCCCGGCGGGTCGCGCGCTGGGCGACGGCATCTCGTTTGTGCTCAGCACGCTGATTGCCCACGCGGGCTGGCTGGCGGGTCTGCTGTTTGGTGGGCTCTACTCGGTGATTGTGATTACCGGCGTGCACCACAGCTTCCACGCCATTGAGGCTGGGCTGCTCGGCAACCCGTCGATTGGCGTTAACTTCCTGCTGCCAATCTGGGCGATGGCCAACTTTGCGCAGGGCGGTGCCTGCCTGGCGGTGTGGTTTAAAACCAAGGATGCAAAGATCAAAGCGATTACCCTGCCCTCGGCCTTCTCGGCGATGCTCGGTATTACCGAAGCGGCGATCTTTGGTATCAACCTGCGCTTTATGAAGCCGTTTATCGCCGGGTTAATTGGCGGTGCGGTCGGCGGCGCGTGGGTGGTGTCGATGCATGTCTATATGACGGCGGTGGGCCTCACCGGGCTGCCGGGTCTGGCGATTGTGCAGGCCAGCTCGCTGCTTAACTATATTATCGGTATGGCTATCGCCTTTAGCGTCGCCTTCATTCTCTCCTTCTTGCTGAAATACAAAACGGACGCGGAATAATGGCATCTGACTCTCTGCTGCCCGCCATTTTACAGGCGGTGATGAAAGGCCAGCCGAAAGCGCTGAGCGACCCCTTCTACCCGAACTGGCACCTGGCGCCGGTCACCGGGCTGCTCAACGATCCCAATGGATTTATCCAGATGGGCGGGCGTTACCACCTGTTTTATCAATGGAACGCGCTGGGCTGCCAGCACAACCACAAATGCTGGGGGCACTGGAGCTCAGCGGATTTACTCCACTGGCAGCATGAGCCGATTGCGCTGATGCCGGACGAAGAGTATGACCGCAGCGGCTGCTACTCCGGTAGCGCCGTGGATAACGACGGCGTGCTGACGCTCTGCTACACCGGTAACGTCAAGTTTGACGACGGCACGCGCACCGCCTGGCAGTGTCTGGCGGTGCAGAACCGTGACGGCGGCTTCGATAAGCTCGGCCCGGCGATCCCGCTGCCAAACGGCTACACCGGACACGTGCGCGACCCGAAAGTGTGGCGACACGGCGACTTCTGGTACATGGTGCTCGGCGCGCAGGATCTCACCTTGCAGGGCAAAGTGCTGCTGCTGCGCTCGGAGAACCTGTGGAACTGGCAGAACCTCGGTGAGATCGCCGGCAGCGGCCTCAACGGCCTGGGTGATGCGGGCTATATGTGGGAGTGCCCGGATCTCTTCGCGCTCGGCGATAGTACCTATCTTATCTGCTGCCCGCAGGGGATCACGCGTGATGAGAAACGCTGGCTCAACACCCACCCGAGCGCTTATCTCAGCGGCGAGCTGGATTACGACAACGCGCAGTTCCGCCACGGCGAGTTTCACGAGCTGGACGCCGGGTTTGAGTTCTACGCACCGCAAACCACGCAGAGCGAAGATGGCCGCCGTTTACTGGTCGGCTGGATGGGCGTGCCGGACGGGGAAGAGATGCGCCAGCCCACCGTCGCCAACGGCTGGATCCACCAGATGACCTGCCTGCGCCACTTAACCTCGCGCAACGGCAAGCTTTATCAACAGCCGGTCGTTGAGCTTCAGGCGCTGCGCGGCGAGCAGCAGACCTTCAACGGCCAGGCCGACGCGCTACCGGCGCTGGATGCCACGTCGCTGGAACTGATCGTAGAGAGTGCAGGCGATCTCACGCTGAACTTTGCTGACACGCTGATCCTTGAGTGGAGTCAGAGTGAACTGCGCCTCGCGCGCAGAAGCCTCGAGAGCGGCGAGTGGCACTACCGCTACTGGCAAGGCGCGGCGCACAAGTTGCAGATCCTCTGCGACCGCTCAAGCGTCGAGATCTTTATTAATGATGGCGAAGGGGTGATGAGTAGCCGCTACTTCCCGCAGCAGCCTGCGCGCTTAACGTTTGCGGGTGATGCAGAAGTGCGGGCGCGCTACTGGTCGTTACGAGCTTGCATGGTAGAATAAGCGCTTGTTTCCTTAAGCGATGCAAAACCGTGAGAAAACCTAAACGCGTTACCATCAGTGATATTGCCGCGCTGGCGGGGGTGTCAAAAGCCACCGCCAGCCTGGTGCTTAACGGCCGCGGCAAAGAGCTGCGCGTCGCCCAGGAGACGCGCGATCGCGTGCAGGCGATTGCCCAGCAGCACCACTATCAGCCCAGTATTTACGCGCGCTTGCTGCGCGAAAACCGCAGCCATACGCTGGGACTGGTGGTGCCAGAGATCATCAACTATGGTTTCGCCGTCTTCTCTCACGAACTGGAAAACCTCTGTCGCGAAGCGGGCCTGCAACTGCTTATCTCCTGCACCGATGAAAACGCCAGCCAGGAGACCGTGGTGGTCAATAACCTGGTGTCGCGCCAGGTCGATGGCCTGATTGTCGCCTCCAGCATGTTGAACGACGCCGACTACGTAAAACTGAGCGAGCAGCTGCCGGTGGTGTTGTTTGACCGCCATATCAGTGACACCCAGCTACCGCTGGTGATCACCGATTCACTGACGCCCACCGCTGAGCTGGTCGAGCGCCTGGCGCGCGCCAACCCGGACGAGATCTATTTTCTTGGCGGCCAGCCGCGCTTATCACCGACCAAAGATCGCCTGGCGGGCTTTATGCAGGGGCTTGAGCGCGCCGGTGTCCCCCCACGCCCGGAGTGGATCATTCACGGCAATTATCACCCAAGCAGTGGGTATGAGATGTTCGCCGCCCTCTGCGCGCGCCTTGGCCGCCCGCCGAAAGCGCTGTTTACCGCCGCCTGCGGGCTGCTGGAAGGGGTGCTGCGCTATATGAGCCAGCATCACCTGCTGGAGAGCAATATCCATATCGCCAGCTTTGACGATCACTATCTCTATGATTCGCTCTCGCTGCCCATCGATACCGTCGAGCAGAATATTCCACGCCTGGCGCAGGACTGCTTCGAGATCATCACGCAACTCGTGGACGGTAACGAACCGACCACGCCGCAGCGCATTCTCCCCGCCACGCTGCGCTGGCGTCATCCTTAACTCATCCCCCTGGCGCGATATTACCGCGCCAGCCAGATAAGAATCGGCTTAGCATTTAAGCGCAACGGGAGTACGTTGCGCTTGCTTCTTTCCAATTTGTATTTTAGATTTTCCTAAATTTAGAAAAAGCTAAAATAAAAATGCCACCATCGAATATTACCCAGTTACAGAACCAGGCAGAGCAGGCCGCTGCGCTGCTGAAAGCGATGAGCCACCCGCGCCGGTTGCTGATTTTGTGCATGCTCTGTGACGCGCCCGGCACTCCTGCGGGCGAACTCTCGGCGTTGACCGGCCTTAGCCCGTCGGCCACCTCGCAGCACCTGACGCGTATGAAAGATGAGGGGCTGATTGAGAGTGTGCGCCAGGCGCAGCGCATCACCTACTTCATCAAAGATCCCGCCGTGAACCATATCGTCAACACACTTAAGGGCATCTACTGCCCGGAGGTCTGAATATGTCCTACACATCCATTTCTCCGCACGATGCGCGGATACAACAGCAGCAGGGCGTGCCGTTAATTGATATTCGCCAGCCGGATGAGTTTCGCCGCGAACATCTGCCCGATGCCCTCTCCCTGCCGCTGGAGGATCTGCTGGCTGGTAAACGCCTCAGCGCTGCAGCCCCCGCGCAAACGGTGATTTTCCACTGCCAGTCCGGGATGCGTACCCAGAAAAATGTTGAAGCATTGATTCAGGCTGCCGCGCCTGCGCAGGTGCTGTTGCTTGAAGGTGGGCTGGCGAACTGGAAGCGCGCGGGCTTACCGACGGTGCAGGATAAGGCTCAGCCGCGTCCGCTGATGCAGCAGGTACAGATCGTTGCGGGCAGCCTGGTGCTACTTGGCGTGGTGCTCGGCTACCTGCTCAATCCGGCCTTCTTTCTGCTCTCAGGCTTTGTCGGCGCAGGCCTGCTGTTTGCCGGATTAAGCGGCTGGTGCGGTATGGCCCTGCTGCTGGCGAAGATGCCGTGGAACCGATCCTGATGTGCGGCATTTCTCCTCCGGGTCAAATGAGTGATATATTTCCCGGCCTATACCCAAGGAGACGCCATGGCGGAATTTGATTCACTCGCGCAGGAAGAGCTGGCGCAGGCAGAGGCTTTGCAGCAACAGGCACGGGATCGTGCCCTGCTCAACCAGGTACTCGACATCTATGGTCAAAAGTATGTGGCGGAGCAGTTAAAGAAAGCAGGGAAATCGGAGTGGAGCCGCGAAGCGCTCAACCGCTGGGTTAATGGCAAAGGCGCGGCGAAAACCCTCACCGCCACCGAAGAGAAGCTGCTGCGCGAGCTGCTGCCCTCCCCGCCCGCGCACCATCCCAATTACCGTTTTCGTTTTATCGATCTCTTTGCCGGTATCGGCGGCATCCGCAACGGCTTTGAGGCGATTGGCGGGCAGTGCGTCTTTACCAGCGAGTGGAACAAAAACGCGGTGCGCACCTATAAAGCCAACTGGTATAACGACAGCGCCACGCACACCTTTAATCAGGATATCCGCGAAGTGACGCTGAGCGGCAATCCTGCTATCTCTGAAGCGCAGGCTTATGCCCATATCGCGCAGCATATTCCTGAACACGATGTGTTATTAGCCGGTTTCCCCTGCCAGCCCTTTAGCCTTGCGGGCGTCAGTAAGAAGAATGCCCTCGGGCGGGCGCACGGCTTTGAGTGCGAAGCGCAGGGGACGCTCTTTTTCGACGTCGCGCGGATTATCAAAGCCCGCCGCCCGGCGATTTTCGTGCTGGAGAACGTGAAAAACCTCAAGAGCCACGACAAAGGCAAAACCTTCAGCGTAATCATGAATACGCTTGATGAGCTGGGTTACGACGTCGCCGACGCGGAAGCCTCGGGCAAGAACGATCCGAAGATTATCGACGGCAAACATTTTCTGCCGCAGCACCGCGAGCGCATTGTGCTGGTCGGTTTTCGCCGCGACCTCGATCTCGCCGACGGCTTTACGCTGCGCGATATCGACCGCCTCTATCCGCAGCAGCGCCCGACCTTTGGCGAACTGCTGGAGCCGACCGTCGACAGCAAATATGTGCTCTCGCCCAAGCTGTGGGATTACCTCTATCGCTATGCGAAGAAGCACGCCGCCAAAGGCAACGGTTTCGGTTTCGGGCTGGTCGACCCAACGAATGCGGGCAGCGTGGCACGCACCCTGTCGGCGCGCTATCACAAAGATGGTTCGGAAATTCTTATCGATCGCGGCTGGGATAAAGCGCTGGGCGAAGCGGACTTTACCCATGCTGAAAACCAGGCTCGCCGTCCGCGTCGCCTGACGCCGCGCGAATGCGCCCGCCTGATGGGCTTTGAGAAAGTGGGTGAAAAGCCGTTTCGCATCCCGGTTTCCGACACCCAGGCGTACCGCCAGTTCGGCAATTCGGTGGTGGTGCCGGTCTTTGCCGCGGTGGCAAAACTGCTGGCACCACGCATCGATCTGGCGGTGAAACGGCGCAAAGAGAAGAGCAATCTGTGACGCAGAATACACTTCACTCGGCCTGAGTGAAGTGTTTGATAAGCGATCGTAAAGTTAAGCCTGGCCAGGTCGATAATTCTTGAGCAATCCCGACTCTCTTACGGACTATGGCCATGCTCAAAAACATACGTGTTATCACCGGCATTATTATCGCCCTTTCGGTATTTTGCCTTCTTCAACTGGTCACCGGGGGTCTTTTTTACTCGGCGGTCAATAACGACCGGGTCAATTTCCAGAACACCGGCGTGCTGAATGCGCAGCAAGAAAACCTTGGCGACAGCGTGAATACGCTGATCAAAACCCGCGTTACCGTCACCCGCGTGGCGATCCGCTTCCTGAAAAACCAGCGCGATCCGGCTTCCCTCGCCAGTATCGAAAAGCTGCTCAACACCGCAACCGATTCCCTGCAGAAATCTGAAACCTATTTCAATAACTATAAAAGCACACCGCGCGTCGCCGGGCAGGATAGCGTCCTGGCGGACGACGTCGCGCAAAAGATCACTAAAATGCACGATGTGTTGCAGCAGTCGATCGCCTTCCTGCGCGCCAACAATTATGAAGCCTATGGCAACCTGGATGCGCAGCAGGCGCAGGATGATATGGATGCCAGCTACGCCAAGTGGCGTACCGAAAACAACACCTTCTTGCAGGCAGCCGCGCAGCAGAACCAGCACAGCTTTACCAGCATGCAGTGGACGCTGGGGGTCATTCTGCTGGTGGTGATTGCGGTGATGGTGATGATCTGGCTCGGCCTGCAGCATCTGCTGCTGCGCCCGCTGCACAGCGTGATGAACCATATTCGCGCCATTGCTGGTGGTGATTTGACACAGTCCATTGCGGCGCAAGGGCGTAATGAGATGAGCCAACTGGCGGCCGGTCTGCATGAGATGCAATCTTCGCTGGTGAAAACCGTCAGCGCGGTGCGCAACAGTTCGGATTCGATCTATACCGGTGCCAGCGAAATCTCGACCGGCAATAACGATCTCTCTTCACGCACCGAGCAGCAGGCGGCGTCGCTGGAAGAGACCGCTGCCAGCATGGAGCAGCTGACCGCAACGGTGAAACAGAACACCGATAACGCCCGTCAGGCCTCGCAGTTGGCGAAAACCGCGTCTGACACCGCTGCACGTGGCGGCCAGGTGGTGAGCAATGTGGTGCGTACGATGAGCGAGATCTCTGACAGTTCCCAGCAGATCGCCCATATTACCAGCGTGATTGACGGGATTGCCTTCCAGACCAATATCCTGGCGCTCAACGCTGCCGTGGAAGCGGCGCGCGCGGGTGAACAGGGCCGTGGCTTCGCCGTGGTGGCGGGCGAAGTGCGTACGCTGGCAAGCCGCAGCGCGCAGGCGGCAAAAGAGATCAAAACGCTGATTGAAAACTCCGTAAACCGCGTCAACTCCGGCACCACGCTGGTGGCGGAAGCGGGCGATACCATGAAAGAGATCGTCAATGCCGTTACCCGCGTGACGGATATTATGGGCGAGATTGCTTCAGCATCCGATGAGCAGAGCAAAGGTATTGAGCAGGTGAGCCTGGCCGTGTCGCAGATGGATAGCGTCACGCAGCAGAACGCCTCGCTGGTGCAGGAGTCCGCCGCTGCGTCCGCTGCCCTTGAAGAGCAGGCCGAGCAGCTGCGTCAGGCCGTTGCCGTGTTTCGCGTCAACGGGCACAGCGCGCTGCTGAATGCCAGACCGGGTAAACCGAGCGTCGCGCCGCTGCGCCCGGTGGCTACCGCCAGCACCGGCAGCGTTGACGGCAACTGGGAAACCTTCTGACAGACACCCGCGCGATGAAGCTGTCGCGCGGGTTACGCTGCCACCCACTGCGTGATCTCGTGGTGTAAGTGTTCGATATACCGCGTCAGTTTTGGAAGCGGCCGGCTGTCCTGGCGATAGACCAGGTTCACCGGCCGCGGCCTGGGCGTGAAGGGCTGCATAATGCGCACCAGCGTGCCGTTTGCCAGCTCCTCGCGCACCAGGATTTCAGGCTGCAACAGCAGCCCCGCTCCGGCAATCGCCGCCATTCGCAACCCCTGCCCGTCATTACAGCGCAGCACCGGATCGCGCTGCCAGCTCATCTCTCCCGCTTCGCCCGGCAATTTCCACTCATTACGCCGGTTCCATACTCCGTTCGACAGACAGCGATGATCGCGCAGCGCCTCGGGTGAGGACGGCTCGCCATAACGCGCCAGATAAGCAGGTGCGGCGCAGATCACCATCCGGTAGAGGCAGAGTGGTTTTACCACCACATCCTCACTGTTCACCGCGCCGATGCGGATCGCCAGATCGAACCCCTCCTCCAGCAGATCAACGCTGCGATTACTCAAATCGAGATCGACCCGCACCTGCGGCCACACCGTGAGAAAGGTGGCGGTGATGGGTGCGATAACGCAGCCGCCAAAGGTAGTTGAGGCGCTGACGCGCAGCGTACCGGCAGGTGCCGCGCGCAGCCGCTCGACCGAGGTTTCGGCAATATGCACCTGCTCCAGCACCCGCCGCGCCTCCTCATAGAAGACGCGACCGGCATCCGTCAGGCGCTGACGTCGGGTGTTGCGCGCCAGCAGGCGTGTCGCCAGGCTGTTTTCGAGTTGAGCAATGTATTTCCCGACCATTACCGCCGAGATCTCCAGCCTGGCGGCGGCCTGAGTAAATGACCCCGCCTCTACCACGGCGATAAACACCGCCATACTGCGCAGCTTATCCATAGTGCAAACCATTAGTTAGGAATGAATAAACATTCAGAGCATTTATCTTATCAATGATTAGCGAAAAAATGACCACTCCGCACACTGAAGGAGAGTTGCAATGAAGATTATCGTAATAGGTGCTACCGGCACCCTTGGCCGCGCAGTGGTGGCCGAGCTGGGTCAGGATAACGAGGTGATAAGCGTCGGGTTAACGCATGGCGAGTTACAGGTCGATTTAACGCGTGATGAGAGTGTCGAGGCGCTGTTTGCGCAGACCGGACGCGTTGACGCGATTATCGCCACCACCGGCTCACTCTTTTTCGGCCCGCTAACGGCGATGCGCGCAGAGGATTTTGCTTCCGGCCTTAACGACAAACTGCTGGGGCAGGTACGGCTGTCGCTTATAGGTCAGCACTATCTCAATGATGGCGGCTCGATCACGTTGACCAGCGGCATTATCGGCAGTGAACCCATTGCGCAGGGGGTGAATGCTACCGCGGTCAATGCGGCACTGGAGGGGTTTGTGCGTGCCGCGGCGTGCGAGTTACCGCGCGGCTTACGCATTAACGTGGTTAGCCCGACGGTGCTCAGCGAATCCGTTGAAAAATATGGCGCCTTCTTCCCGGGGTTTGAAAGTGTGCCTGCCGCGCGCGCTGCACTGGCCTATCGACGCAGTGTTTACGGCGTGCAGACAGGGCGCACCTTTACCGTCGGATATTAAGCGTGCTGGCTTTCGTCGCCCGCCGGTTGCTCCGCCGCTTTCAACAGGGTGGTGAACTGCGACCACTGCTGCTGTAACGCGCCGATGTGGTTTTTCTCAAGCGCGGTGACAAATGGCAGCGAACTGCTGTTTTCCACCCGCTGATTCATCTGCGCAAACCAGTTGCTACTGTCGTCAGCGTTGGCGGTGATCGCCAGCATCGCCTTACGGTCCGTCTGTGAGGAGTGTGTCCCGGCATCGAGCTGTTCGATCGCCTGCTGGCTCTGTTTCGCCTGAGCAGTGTCGCCACGGCTTTGCGCCAGCGCCGCCGACTGGGTCAGTGCCGCGCGGTTGGTCTGATCCGCCTGCTCGCCTTTTTTAGCCACAAACCCGGCGACGAAATCGCGTGCCTGCTGCTGGTAATCCGCAGAGACAAACTTATCCACCACATAATTGAGTTTCGCCTGGGTCATCGCCACATCCATCCCGAGGGTGGTCTCATCACCGCTGCCTTGCGGCGAGGTCAACGCCTGGTGCAGCGCCGTGGCCATGTCATCAGCATTGATAGTGGAGTGCTGGAAAAAGTCGATAAAGCTTACCGCGTCGCTGGCCGTTGCCGGGTCGCCATAGAAGGCGCTGGCAAGGCTCGGCCCACGCGCATAAGAGGCCATATCGTTATTACGCAGGACGGCCATCTCGCGGGCGACCTTTTCGCTCTGCTCTTTGGTTGGTTTTGGCTGGCTCTCTGCGCCGCGCGCCAGCGCTTCTGCAGAGATAGAGACAGAAATCGAACTCTCGGTGACAATCTCTTTGCCACCAAACGTTATTGTTTTTGACGCACGCACCTCATACTGCGACTGCGCTGCCGCAGAGGCACTGACTTCCTGAATGCTCATTTCGCTTCCTTAAAGTGATTGCTAACGTGATATTTATCGACGTCATCAACAATCCCTTTAAGGTTTTGGCGAAAAAATGTGCACTTGATCGGCGTGGGGCGGAGAACCGCCCCGGAAGGATCAGTCGCGGGATTGCACCCAGAAGGCGTGGATCAGGCCCGGGATGTAACCCAGCAGCGTGAGCAGAATGTTAAGAAGAAACGCCAGGCCTAAGCCTTTCCCGAGCAGTACGCCCAGCGGCGGAAGAAGAATCGTAATGACAATACGCCAAAAGCCCATATAGCCTCCTGTGCAAAGTAAATTCCAGGTGATTGATAATTTACACAATCTGTTTAAGCGTAGCCGCTACAGGCCACAGTGCCAATCAGCCAACAAGAGGTTTACCCTCTTTTACGCTGTACCACTCTCACTGTTCAGTCTATGTTTACTCTTACAACCTCGTTACAAAGGAGAGACGTATGTTTGCTGTAGGCGATATCGTTCAACCGCGCATTGGCGGCCCGAAACTCAAAGTGCTCGAAGTGCATGATGACCAGATTGTTGCGGTGCCCACTCACGACGAACAGGCGGAAAAGCTGACGCTTAAAGCCGATGACGTCGAGCTGTACAAAGAAGAGGGCGACTTTGGTGTCTGCTGAGTGATTGCGGTGGGCTCGCCCGCCGCGTAACGGCATACATACCCACTTCTGACGCGTAAAACTCCATCCCTTCCAGACCGCATCTTATGCTGCTAAAAACGCCTTAATAGCATAAAACATACTGCCTCAACGCTTTTCACTCTTCGCCAAAGCATAGCGCGCTACGCTGACCGCTACGCCCTGCCGTGAATTCATGTAACCACATGAAAATAAAAGCTTTCCAATACTAACCCAACAATAATAGGGCAATGCCGAAGATTGCAGCGGATGCAGAGCACTTTATCCAGGCGGTGGTCAAAAATAAAAATTAATCGCTAGTTGAGAGTTTCAAATCAGACAGATACGCTATGCGCGTAAATAAGTCCGTTTTAAAACGCTACATCTCTTCATTGCGCCATCATTTTTTCAAGGAGCTTCATCATGTTCTCTTCGCAGTCTCGCCTGCGCCACGCCGCTGCGGACACTTTCGCGATGGTGGTCTACTGTTCAGTAGTGAACATGGTGATTGAAATATTCCTCTCCGGAATGAGCTTTGAGCAGTCCCTTTCCTCTCGTCTGGTGGCGATCCCGGTTAACATCATTATTGCCTGGCCTTACGGCTTCTATCGCGATCTCTTTATGCGCTATGCGCGCCGCATAAGCCCCGCAGGCTGGATGAAAAATCTGGCAGATGTGCTGGCGTATGTCACTTTTCAGTCGCCGGTATATGTAACGATTTTGTGGTCGGTAGGGGCAGACTGGCAGCAGATTATGGCGGCGGTCAGTTCAAATATCGTGATATCGATGTTGATGGGTGCGGTGTACGGCTACTTCCTCGATTACTGCCGCCGTCTCTTCCGGGTGAGTCATTACCACCAGGCGAAAGCCTGATGGCAGCTCTGGGTTAGTGCTGTTCGCCGAACAGGCCGTTCAGGAAGCGCTCGAGCGCCATACGCGAACTGAAACCATGCGGAATGCCGTAATGGTCCTGTTCATGACCGCCCAGGTAGAGCGGGAAATTGTGGTAGTGATCGCACAACTTAATGTCCGATGCGGGATCGGCCAGCGATGAACTGCGCTCTTTCAGGGTGGGATGGATAATCAGCGCCGTGCGGCCCATACGAGCTTCACGGTTAACATATACATAGTTTTCGCCACGGCGATAACCGTACGCTTTGTTGGTCGCCACATCCATCGTAAAGCCGACATTCTCCAGCACGCGCGCCACTTCATCGGGTCGTAAATACATAGATTTTCCTCATCATCTCTCAACTGCTTCGCAACCTTACAGTACTGAGCATGGTCAGTGACTCAGAAAATTCCACAAACTGCGCGTAAATGGGCGTTTGCCGTTTGGCCTGTAAAATTATGGTCTACGCTTAAAAGCACACCAAAAAAAGGGAGGCTACTATGTTAAACAAACCCACACGCCGTGAAGTAGATGAAGGTGTTGATGATATCAATAACGATGTCAACCAGTTAGCTGATAGCCTGGAAGATTTGCTTAAATCCTGGGGCAGCGACGCGAAAGAGGAAGGCGAATCTGCGCGCCGTAAAGCGCAGGCGCTGCTGAAAGAGACTCGCGCCCGCATGCATGGTCGCAACCGTGTGCAACAAGCTGCACGTGACGCCGTCGGCTGTGCCGATAGCTTTGTGAAAGACCGTCCGTGGTGCAGCGTAGGTGCTGCTGCTGCCGTTGGTATTTTTGTCGGCGCGCTGCTCAGCTTCCGTCGTTAATTTATACAAATAATCTGAAACCTCTGCCCATCCTGCCGGATGGCAGGGGTTTTTCTTTGTCCTTTTCCCGCCCCGCTTTACAATACGCGGCGACATTTCGCCCTTACCCATTCAGCCACTCTCCTGGGCACGGCCTGTGTCTTTTTCCCATATATTGTATGGTTGATAAAATTTATAACTACATCTAGTATCTCTTCTTGTACTCAATACACTAACTGACGCGACATATCGCGCCGCTCTACTACTTTTAACGGAAATACGAATCATGCGCATTACTATTTACACTCGAGATGATTGTGTTCAGTGCCACGCCACCAAACGGGCGATGGAGAGCCGCGGTTTTGAGTTTGAGATGGTGAACATTGATCATGTTCCGGATGCCGCAGACCACCTGCGCGCGATGGGTTTTCGCCAGTTGCCGGTGGTGGTTGCAGGCGAGACAAAGTGGTCCGGCTTCCGCCCGGATATGATTAATCGTCTCAGCGCAGCCGCATGAGCACGCTCGTCTACTTTTCCAGCAGCTCGGAAAACACCCATCGCTTTATTGCGCGTCTTGGGCTGCCGGCGGTGCGCATTCCGCTTAACGAGCGTGAGCGCATTCAGGTAGACGAACCCTATATTTTGGTGGTTCCCAGCTATGGCGGCGGCGGTACGGCCGGTGCTGTGCCGCGCCAGGTGATCCGCTTTTTGAACGATCCGCATAATCGGGCGTTGATTCGCGGCGTGATCGCCGCCGGCAATCGCAGCTTTGGCGATGCGTTTTGCCGTGCGGGCGATGTGATCGCGCAAAAATGTGCGGTGCCCTATCTCTATCGGTTTGAATTGATGGGTACTGCGCAGGACATCATCAACGTGCGAACAGGAGTAAGCGAATTTTGGCAACGACAACCGCAGCGCGCGTGATGCAGAGCACGCCCGATTTCCATGCCCTGAATGCCATGCTCAATCTTTACGATCGCGATGGCCGCATTCAGTTTGAAAAAGACCACCAGGCGGTGGAGGCGTTTATGGCGCACCACGTTCGCCCCAACAGCGTTCACTTTGCGAGCCAGGATGAGCGCCTTAACTGGCTGGTGGCGGAAAATTATTACGATGAGAGCGTGCTCGCGCGCTATGAGCGGGCGTTTGTCATCGATCTGCTGGCGAAAGCGAAGGCGCGCGGTTTCCGCTTCCAGACCTTCCTCGGCGCCTGGAAGTTCTACACCAGCTACACGCTGAAAACCTTCGATGGCAAACGCTATCTGGAAGATTTTGAAGATCGCGCCTGCATGGTGGCTTTAACGCTGGCGCAGGGCGATACCGCACTGGCGCAGGAGTTGGTGGAGGAGATCCTCTCTGCCCGCTTCCAGCCTGCGACGCCGACCTTCCTCAACTGCGGCAAGAAACAGCGCGGTGAACTGGTCTCCTGTTTCCTGCTGCGTATTGAAGACAATATGGAGTCGATTGGTCGCGCGGTGAACTCCGCCCTGCAACTCTCCAAGCGCGGCGGCGGCGTGGCCTTTTTGCTCTCGAATCTGCGTGAAGCAGGCGCGCCGATCAAGCGCATTGAAAACCAGTCTTCCGGCGTGATCCCGGTGATGAAGATGCTGGAAGATGCCTTCTCCTATGCCAACCAGTTGGGCGCACGCCAGGGCGCAGGTGCGGTCTATCTGCATGCCCATCACCCCGATATTCTGCGTTTTCTTGATACCAAGCGCGAAAACGCCGATGAGAAGATCCGCATCAAAACCCTGTCGCTGGGCGTGGTGATCCCGGATATCACCTTCCAGCTGGCGAAAGAGAATGCGCAGATGGCGCTCTTCTCCCCCTACGATGTAGAACGTCTGTATGGCAAGCCGTTTGGCGATATGGCGATCAGCGAAAACTACGAGCAGCTGGTTGCCGACGAGCGGGTGAGCAAAAGCTGGATCAACGCGCGCGACTTCTTCCAGACGCTGGCGGAGATCCAGTTTGAGTCCGGCTACCCCTACATCATGTTTGAAGATACGGTTAACCGCGCTAACCCGATTGCCGGGCGCATCAATATGAGCAATCTCTGCTCGGAGATTTTGCAGGTTAACAGCGCCTCAACCTTTGATGACAACCTCGATTACGCCGACACCGGGCACGATATCTCCTGCAATCTTGGCTCGCTGAATATTGCCCACACTATGGATTCGCCCGATTTCGGCCGCACCGTTGAGACGGCGATCCGCGGTTTAACCGCCGTCTCCGATATGAGCCATATCCGCTCGGTGCCGTCGGTGGAAGCGGGCAATGCCGCCTCCCATGCGATTGGGCTTGGGCAGATGAACCTGCACGGCTATCTGGCGCGCGAAGGCATTGCCTACGGCAGCCCGGAAGGGCTCGATTTCACCAATTTCTACTTCTACACCATCACCTGGCATGCGCTGCATACCTCGATGATGATCGCCCGCGAGCGCGGCCAGACCTTTGCCGGTTTTCCCGCCTCTCGCTACGCCAGCGGTGAGTACTTTGACCGCTATCTTGAAGGCGACTGGCAGCCGAAAACCGATAAAGTGCGCGCGCTGTTTGCCCGCGCCAATATCACCATCCCGACGCGCGAGATGTGGCAACAGCTGCGTGAAGAGGTGATGCGTTACGGCATCTATAACCAGAATTTGCAGGCGGTGCCGCCGACCGGGTCGATCTCCTATATCAACCATGCGACATCAAGTATTCACCCGATTGTGTCGAAGATTGAGATCCGCAAAGAGGGCAAAACCGGGCGCGTTTACTACCCTGCCCCGTTTATGACCAATGAGAACCTGGCCCTGTATGAAGATGCCTACGAGATTGGGCCAGAGAAGATCATCGATACCTACGCTGAAGCGACGCGCCATGTCGATCAGGGGCTGTCACTGACGCTCTTTTTCAAAGATACCGCCACTACGCGCGACATCAACCGGGCGCAAATTTACGCGTGGAAAAAGGGCATTAAGACGCTCTACTACATCCGCCTGCGCCAGCTTGCGCTGGAAGGCACCGAAATCCAGGGCTGCGTCTCCTGTGCGCTATGAGGAAAGCATGATGAACCCACTCTCCCGCGTCAGCGCGGTGAACTGGAACAAAATCCAGGATGATAAAGATCTCGAAGTGTGGAACCGGCTCACCAGTAACTTCTGGCTGCCGGAAAAAGTACCGCTGTCGAACGATATTCCGGCCTGGCAGAGCTTAAGCCCGGCCGAGCAGCAGCTGACGATCCGCGTCTTTACCGGGCTGACGCTGCTCGACACCATTCAGAACACCGTCGGCGCACCGGCGCTGATGCCCGATGCCGCCACGCCCCATGAAGAGGCGGTGCTCTCCAACATCAGCTTTATGGAGGCGGTGCACGCCCGCTCCTACAGCTCTATCTTCTCGACGCTCTGCCAGACGCGGGATGTTGATGTTGCTTACGCCTGGAGCGAAGAGAACCACGCCCTGCAGCGCAAAGCGCAGATCGTGCTGGCTCATTACCGCGCTGACGATCCGCTGAAGAAGAAGATCGCCAGCGTCTTTCTGGAGTCGTTTCTCTTCTACTCCGGCTTCTGGCTGCCGATGTACTGGTCAAGCCGCGGCAAGCTGACCAACACCGCCGACCTGATTCGTCTCATCATCCGCGATGAAGCGGTGCACGGTTACTATATCGGTTATAAGTATCAGAAAGGGTTAGAGAAAGTGAGCGAGGCCGAGCGCGAGTCGCTGAAAAACTTCGCCCTCGATCTGCTGATGGAGCTGTACGATAACGAGCTTGCCTACACTGACGATCTCTATGCCGACAGCGGCTGGGCCGAAGAGGTGAAAGCGTTTCTCTGTTACAACGCGAACAAGGCGCTGATGAACCTCGGATATGAGGCGCTCTTCCCGCCGGAGATGGCGGACGTCAACCCGGCGATATTGTCGGCGCTGTCACCCAATGCCGACGAAAACCACGACTTTTTCTCCGGCTCCGGCTCCTCGTATGTGATGGGTAAAGCCGTCGAAACGGAAGACGAAGACTGGAACTTTTAAATATTCTCTCCTCTCGCGCTGCGGGAGGAGAATATCCCCCCGTTTTTTAATTCACTACTATTTATTCCGCCTCATCTAAGCTGATTCTTAGCAAAATAACTATGGCGATCTGCACTGTCATGGTTTGTTCATATTCCGCAAAATCATCTCCATTCAGGCTAATTTTTCTGTCCAATTCGAAAAAATGATTACCCGCGCCAGCCCTTATATCATGGGAAATAATGCCATTTGACTGCATGGGGATTCTGTAAAGCGCGGCACAGAAGGGTTGTCTCAGATGGAGAGTGTGGTAGGGTATGACCAGTCAAATATATTCATTGGGTAGCGTATCGAAATAATAAATAACAGGAACTCTATTATTGCATGGCAATTAAATTAGAAGTTAAGAATCTCTATAAAGTATTTGGCGAGCATCCGCAGAGAGCTTTCAAATATATAGAAAAAGGACTTTCGAAAGAAGAAATACTGGAAAAAACGGGTCTGTCGCTTGGCGTGAAAGACGCCAGTCTGGCCATTGAAGAAGGCGAGATATTCGTCATCATGGGGTTATCCGGCTCGGGTAAATCCACTATGGTACGCCTTCTCAATCGCCTGATTGAACCCACCCGCGGACAGGTGCTGATAGACGGCGTCGATATTGCCAAAATATCCGATGCCGAGCTACGCGAGGTGCGCAGAAAAAAGATTGCAATGGTCTTCCAGTCATTCGCCCTAATGCCCCATATGACGGTGCTGGATAATACCGCATTTGGTATGGAGTTAGCCGGCACGCCCGCGCAGGAGCGCCAGGAAAAAGCGCTCGATGCACTGCGCCAGGTGGGGCTGGAAAATTACGCCCACGGCTATCCGGATGAACTCTCCGGCGGTATGCGCCAGCGCGTCGGATTAGCTCGCGCATTAGCCATCAATCCCGATATCTTATTAATGGATGAGGCGTTCTCCGCGCTCGATCCTTTAATTCGTACCGAGATGCAGGATGAGCTGGTCAAGCTGCAGGCGAAACATCAGCGCACCGTTGTCTTTATTTCCCACGATCTTGATGAAGCGATGCGCATTGGCGACCGGATTGCGATTATGCAAAACGGCGAAGTGGTGCAGGTCGGCACGCCGGATGAGATTTTGAATAATCCGGCCAATGATTATGTGCGCACCTTCTTCCGCGGCGTTGATATTAGCCAGGTGTTCAGCGCGAAGGATATTGCGCGCCGTACGCCCGTGGGTCTGATCCGTAAAACGCCTGGTTTCGGCCCGCGCTCGGCGCTGAAAATGTTGCAGGATGAAGATCGCGAATATGGCTATGTCATTGAGCGCGGCAATAAGTTTGTCGGCATTGTCTCCATCGACTCCCTGAAAGCGGCGCTGGCCGCCGCGCAAGGGATCGATGCGGCGTTGATTGACTCCCCGCTTGCGGTGGAGGCAGATACGCCGCTCAGCGAACTGCTCTCCCATGTCGGACAGGCGCCCTGCGCGGTGCCGGTGGTGGGTGAAGAGCAACAGTACGTGGGCATCATTTCGAAACGAATGCTGCTGCAGGCTTTAGATCGCGAGGGGGCAAACAATGGCTGATCAAAACAATCCGTGGCAGAGCGCACCGGCAACGGACAGCGCCGCACAGTCGGCTGATGCGTGGGGCGGCGGTGCAGCAGCACCTGCCGATAGCGGCAGCGCTGACTGGCTTAACAGCGCCCCGGCGCCTGCGCCGGAACACTTCAACATTATGGATCCGTTCCATAAAACGCTGATCCCGCTCGACAGCTGGGTGACGCAGGCGATCGACTGGGTGGTGCTCCACTTCCGCCCGCTCTTCCAGGGCATTCGCGTGCCGGTGGATTACATTCTCAGCGGCTTTCAGCAACTGCTGCTCGGCATGCCGTCGCCGGTGGCGATTATTCTCTTCTCGCTGATCGCCTGGCAGATGAGCAGCGCCGGGATGGGTGTTGCAACGCTGGTGTCGCTGATTGCTATCGGCGCGATTGGCGCCTGGTCGCAGGCGATGATTACGCTGGCTCTGGTGCTCACCGCGCTGCTGTTCTGCGTGGTAATCGGCTTGCCGATGGGGATCTGGCTGGCGCGCAGCCCACGGGCGGCGAAGATCGTTCGCCCGCTGCTGGATGCGATGCAGACCACCCCGGCGTTTGTCTACCTGGTGCCGATTGTGATGCTGTTCGGCATCGGTAACGTGCCGGGCGTGGTAGTGACGATTATCTTCGCCCTGCCGCCAGTGGTGCGCCTGACTATCCTCGGCATTAACCAGGTGCCGGCCGATCTGATCGAAGCCTCGCGATCCTTTGGTGCCAGCCCGCGCCAGATGCTGTTCAAAGTTCAGCTCCCGCTGGCGATGCCAACCATTATGGCGGGCATCAACCAGACCCTGATGCTGGCGCTGTCGATGGTGGTGATCGCCTCGATGATCGCCGTTGGCGGGCTGGGGCAGATGGTGCTGCGCGGTATTGGTCGCCTTGATATGGGCCTTGCCAGCGTTGGCGGCGTCGGGATTGTGATCCTCGCGATTATCCTCGACCGTCTGACCCAGGCCGTGGGTCGCGACTCGCGCAGCCGCGGTAACCGCCGCTGGTATCAGACTGGCCCACTAGGCCTGCTGACCCGCCCCTTCGCCAAATAATTTTGCTGCCCGGCGCACCGGCCGGGCAACAACATCACACCTGAAAAATAAGGAATAACGATGCGACATAGCGTACTTTTTGCCACAGCGTTTACCACCCTTCTCTCCACCAGCGCTTTTGCCGCCGATCTGCCGGGCAAAGGCATTACCGTTAAGCCGTTTCAGAGCACCATCGCCGAAGAGGCGTTCCAGACGCTGCTGGTTAGCCGCGGCCTTGAAAAGCTCGGCTATACGGTCGAAAAACCGGATGAAGTGGATTACAACGTCGGTTACACCTCGATGGCGGCAGGCGATGTCACCTTTACCGCCGTCAACTGGCAGCCGCTGCATGACGATATGTATGCCGCCGCCGGGGGCGATAAGAAGTTCTACCGTGAAGGCACCTATGTGACCGGCGCGGCGCAGGGCTACCTGATCGACAAGAAAACCGCCGATAAGTACCACATCACCAATATCGAGCAGCTAAAAGATCCGAAAATCGCCAAACTGTTCGACGGCAACCGCGACGGTAAAGCCGATATGATGGGCTGCTCGCCGGGCTGGGGCTGTGAAACGGTGATTAACCACCAGCACAAAGCCTATGGCCTGGAGAACACTGTCACGGTTAACCACGGTAACTACTCGGCGATGATGGCGGACACTATCACCCGCTTTAAAGAGGGGAAACCGATCCTCTACTACACCTGGACGCCGTACTGGGTGAGCGATGTGCTGAAACCGGGCAAAGATGTGGTCTGGCTGCAGGTGCCGTTCTCCTCCCTGCCGGGTGAGCAGAAGAATATCGATACTAAACTGCCGAACGGCATGAACTACGGCTTCCCGGTGAACACCATGCACATTGTTGCCAATAAAGCCTGGGCGGAGAAAAACCCGGCGGCGGCGAAGCTGTTTGCCGTCATGAAACTGCCGCTGGCGGATATCAACGCCCAGAATGCGATGATGCACGCCGGTAAAGCCTCCGAAGCGGATGTGCAGGGCCACGTTGATGGCTGGATCAAAGCCCATCAGCAGCAGTTTGATGGCTGGGTGAAAGAGGCGCTCGCCGCGCAGAAGTAATGCACTGACTCTTTGACCTTCTCACGCGCCAGCGGGTTATCGCCCGGTGGCGCGTTCGTTTATCCAGCCCGGGTGCACAGATAACAACACACGCCGCCGGGCAATTGTCTATGATGGATTTCTGACAAAGAACCTCATTGATAGTTGATACCTATGACAAAAACTCACCACGGACTTAGCCCGGCGCTGATTGCGCTGATGTCGATGGCAACCGGACTCGCCGTTGCCAGCAATTACTACCCGCAGCCGCTGCTGGACACCATCGCTAACGCCTTTTCGATCACCGCAAGCCAGGCCGGATTTATCGTCACCGCCGCTCAGCTTGGCTACGCTGCCGGGCTACTGCTGTTAGTGCCGCTTGGCGATATGTTTGAGCGGCGCGCATTAATTGTGGTGATGACGTTACTCTCAGCGGGCGGAATGTTGATTACCGCCAGCAGCCCATCGCTCGGCTTGATGATTCTGGGTACCGCACTTACTGGCCTCTTCTCGGTGGTGGCGCAGCTTCTGGTGCCGCTGGCCGCTACGCTTGCGACACCCGAGAGCCGTGGGCGAGTGGTCGGCACGATTATGAGCGGCCTGCTGCTGGGGATCCTGCTTGCGCGCACCGTCGCCGGGCTGCTGGCAAGCCTCGGCGGCTGGCGCACCGTTTACTGGGTTGCCAGCGTCTTAATGGTGCTGATGGCGCTGGCGCTCTGGCGCGGCCTGCCGAAACTCAAGTCGGAAACGCACCTTAACTACCCGCAGCTGCTCGGCTCCGTCTTCACCCTTTTCGCCAGCAATAAACTGCTGCGCACCCGCGCGCTGCTTGGCTGCCTGAGCTTTGCTAACTTCAGCGTCTTGTGGACGTCGATGGCCTTTCTGCTCGCCGCGCCGCCGTTTCACTTCTCTGATGCGATGATTGGCCTGTTTGGCCTGGTGGGTGCCGCCGGTGCATTAGGTGCGCGTCAGGCGGGCGGGCTGGCGGATCGCGGCAAAGGCCATCTCACCACCACAGGTGGTCTGGTGCTGCTTCTGCTCTCCTGGGTGGCAACCTGGTTTGGTCACAGTTCCGTCTTCGCGCTGATTATCGGCATTATCGTGCTCGATCTCACGGTACAGGCGGTGCATATCACCAACCAGACGATTATCTATCGCGTGAACCCGGAAGCGCGTAACCGGCTCACAGCTGGCTATATGACCAGCTACTTTATCGGCGGTGCCGCAGGGTCGCTAATTTCGGCCACGGCGTGGCAGCATGCGGGTTGGGCTGGCGTCTGCGCTGCGGGCGCTATCCTCGCCTTGCTTAATGTGCTGGTGTGGTGGCGAGGATATCGCCATACGGAGGCGCAGAGCTAAGCAACCGCTCACGTTTAGGCAATTCGGTGCCAAACCGGGGTGTTAACACGTCCGTCACTCTGCTAAGGTTATAGGACTTGTTTATCCCGGTTATATTAACGTGGGTGATATATAACAAACTTTATGGATATGGATCGTTCATTGAATTACACCGCCGGGCCTGAAAAGGTGGCATCGCACACGGAAGGCATCACAAACCGCCTGTCCCCATTTGTTAGCCACCCCGCCGTGGCATTTTCCTTCGTTTTATACGCCCGCTTCGCCGGTCGCCACCTCTGGCATCGTCACCGCCCTGTCTTCTTCACGCTAGTGAGCGCACTGCTGTCCGGTGTCGCCTGGAAATTTCTGCCACATGCATAGATAGAGCAAATTTATTAGCACAAATAATACATTTACTTTATTTGTCACCGTCGTTACTATATCGACTGCAATTAATGAGGTTATACCCAAATGGATAGTTCGTTTACGCCCATTGAACAAATGCTTAAGTTTCGCGCCAGCCGCTATGAAGATTTCCCGTTTCAGGAGATTTTATTGACCCGCCTCTGTATGCACATGCAGGGCAAGCTGCTGGAAAACCGCAATAAGATGCTGAAAGCGCAGGGCATTAACGAGACATTGTTTATGGCGCTGATTACCCTGGAGTCGCAGGAAAATCACAGCATTCAGCCGTCGGAACTGAGCAGCGCGCTGGGCTCGTCACGCACCAACGCCACCCGCATCGCCGATGAGCTGGAGAAGCGCGGCTGGATCGAGCGTCGCGAAAGCGACAACGATCGCCGCTGTCTGCATCTGCAACTGACCGACAAAGGACACGAATTCCTGCGTCAGGTTCTGCCACCGCAGCACAACTGCCTGCATCAACTCTGGTCAACCCTGACCAACGCTGAGAAAGATCAGCTCGAGCAGATCACCCGTAAGCTTCTGTCGCGTCTCGACCAGATGGATGAAGAGGACGTGGTCCTCGAGGCGCTGCGCTAACGCGATAAGCAGCTTTAGTTTCCAGGATGAGCAATGTGAAGGGCCAGCTAAGCTGGCCTTTCTGACGAAAGGTCGGTACACGCCGACATAACTAAAAATAAGATCGTGGAGAGAATCATGAGCGCAAATGCGGAGAGCCAGACCCCGCAGCAACCGGTCAAAAAGCGCGGCAAACGTAAGGGATTGCTGCTGTTACTGACCTTGCTCTTTGTTGTTATTGCCGTGGCATACGGAATTTATTGGTTTTTAGTCCTGCGTCATTTTGAAGAGACGGACGACGCCTATGTGGCAGGGAACCAGGTACAGATCATGTCGCAGGTCTCCGGCAGCGTGACGAAAGTCTGGGCCGACAACACCGATTTTGTGCAGAAAGGCGATGTGCTGGTCACCCTTGATGAGACCGATGCGCGCCAGGCGTTTGAAAAAGCGCAGACCCAGCTGGCAACCAGCGTGCGCCAGACCCGCCAGTCCATCATCAACAGCAAACAACTGCAGGCCAGCGTTGAGCTGAAAAAGACCGCCCTTGCCCAGGCGCAGAGCGATCTTAATCGCCGCGTGCCGCTCGGCAGCGCGAATCTGATTGGTCGCGAAGAGTTGCAGCACGCCCGTGATGCGGTTGCCAGCGCGCAGGCCGCACTGGATGTTGCCGTTCAGCAATATAACGCCAACCAGGCGATCGTGCTGGATACGCCGCTCGAAGAGCAGCCCGCGGTGAAGCAGGCAGCAACAGAAGTCCGTAATAGCTGGCTGGCTTTGCAGCGCACCAAAATTGTCAGCCCGCTTACCGGCTATGTCTCCCGCCGCGCGGTGCAGCCTGGCGCGCAGATCGCCACCACTACTCCGTTGATGGCTGTGGTTCCGGCAACCAACCTCTGGGTGGATGCCAACTTTAAAGAGACGCAGCTTGCGCATATGCGCATTGGCCAGACCGCGACCATCATCAGCGATTTTTATGGCGATGAGGTTGAGTACAAAGGCAAAGTGGTCGGTCTCGATATGGGTACCGGCAGCGCCTTCTCACTGCTGCCCGCGCAGAACGCAACCGGGAACTGGATCAAAGTGGTTCAGCGACTGCCGGTGCGTGTTGAGCTTGATGCCCAACAGCTGGCGGATCACCCGCTGCGTATTGGCCTGTCAACAACGGTGAAAGTCGATACCTCCGCGCGCGATGGCGCCGTACTGGCGAAGCAGGCACGCACCACGCCAGCGTATGAGAGTAACGCGCGGGAGATCAATCTTGAGCCGGTCAACACGCTTATCAATAACATCGTGAAAGCCAACGCCGGGTAATCTTATATGAGTGCCATGCAACAGAAACCGCTGGAAGGCGCGCAGCTGGTCATTATGACCATTGCACTTTCACTCGCGACCTTCATGCAGGTGCTGGATTCCACCATCGCCAACGTGGCTATCCCGACGATCGCCGGTAACCTTGGCTCCTCGCTGAGCCAGGGAACCTGGGTGATCACCTCCTTCGGGGTGGCGAACGCCATCTCAATTCCGATTACCGGCTGGCTGGCAAAACGCTTCGGCGAAGTGCGGCTCTTTCTCTGGTCGACGGTGGCGTTTGCCATCGCCTCCTGGGCGTGCGGCGTCTCCAACAGCCTTGGGATGCTGATCTTCTTCCGCGTTATCCAGGGGATTGTTGCCGGGCCGCTGATCCCGCTTTCGCAGAGCCTGTTGCTGAGTAACTACCCGCCGGCGAAGCGCTCTATCGCGCTGGCGCTCTGGTCAATGACGGTGATTGTCGCGCCGATTTGCGGGCCGATCCTCGGCGGCTATATCAGCGATAACTACCACTGGGGCTGGATCTTCTTTATCAACGTGCCAATTGGCGCGCTGGTGGTGCTGTTGACGCTGCAAAGCCTGCGCGGACGTGAGACGCGTACCGAGCAGCGGCGTATTGATGGCGTAGGCCTCGCATTGCTGGTGGTGGGTATCGGTAGCCTGCAGGTGATGCTCGACCAGGGGAAAGAGCTGGACTGGTTCAACTCGACAGAGATTATTGTGCTGACGATTGTCGCGGTGATCTCCCTGAGTTTCCTCGTGGTGTGGGAGCTTACCGACGATAACCCGATTGTCGATCTCTCGCTGTTTAAGTCGCGGAACTTCACCATCGGCTGCTTGTGTATCAGCCTTGCCTATATGCTCTACTTTGGCGCAATTGTCTTGCTGCCGCAGCTATTGCAGGAGGTGTATGGCTATACCGCAACCTGGGCCGGGCTGGCGTCTGCGCCGGTCGGCGTGATCCCGGTACTGCTGTCGCCGATTATTGGCCGCTTTGCGCACAAGCTGGATATGCGCCGGCTGGTGACCTTCAGCTTTATTATGTATGCGGTGTGCTTCTACTGGCGCGCCTATACATTTGAGCCGGGAATGGATTTTGGCGCGTCAGCGTGGCCGCAGTTTATTCAGGGCTTCGCCGTGGCCTGCTTCTTTATGCCACTGACGACGATTACCCTCTCCGGCTTGCCGCCGGAGCGGCTGGCGGCGGCCTCCAGTTTGTCGAACTTTACGCGAACGCTGGCAGGCTCGATCGGCACGTCCATCACCACTACGCTGTGGACTAACCGGGAATCGATGCACCACGCGCAGCTGACGGAGTCCGTTAACCCCTACAACCCGAACGCGCAGGAGATGTATAACCAGCTGCAGGGAATGGGGATGTCGCAGCAGCAGTCATCAGGCTGGATAGCCCAGCAGATCACCAACCAGGGGCTGATCATTTCGGCAAACGAAATTTTCTGGGTCTCGGCGGGGGTCTTCCTGATACTGCTTGGCCTGGTGTGGTTTGCCAAACCCCCGTTTGGTGCAGGCAGCAGCGGCGGCGCGCATTAACGCCAAATAAAAACGCCTCCGCAGGGAGGCGTTTTTTTATTTCACAATACCGAGGATCTCAAGCGTCATAATCGACGCCACGCCCGGTGGCACCATGCCCGGGATCCCTTGCTCGCCGTATGCCAGCTCAGCGGGGGTATAGATTCGAATCCGCCCCCCGACCACCACTTTTTCAATCCCTGCGCGCATCAGCGGCGGCAGCTCGCTAATTCGCCCGCTGTGTACCGCACCGCGCGACAGCACCTTGCCGGAACTCAGCTTCTCATCAACCCGAAAGCGGATCACATCACCAGACAGCAGCGCCACGCCCTGCCCTTTCTTCTCCACCAGATAGATGATGCCATTGGCAGTGCGCTCAGCTCCTTTCAGCTTTGCCGCCTCGGCCAGCACGTTTTGTGCCTGTTTCCTGTTCTGCGCCAGCTCGTTTTTCTGCGCATCGCCCATCTTTTTATTCAGGCTTTGCAGCACCTTTTCGATATCGTCGCTCTTCATCTGCAGGCTGCCGGCGAACTTATCCTGAAAGCCCTGTAAAAACGCCTCTGGCAGATATTTTTGCCCGGAGTGGGTCAGCGTGACGCTCTCCTGCTGCGCTTTCGCCGCAAACCAGGCGCCCCAGGCGTAGTTCATTCTGGCGGCGGGCGATCTGTTCTCTGTCAGCAGATAGCGGCTTTGCGCTTTTTGCGGCGCTAACGCTGCTGCACTCTTCTGCTCAGCCTGCGCTTTCTCCTCTGTGCGCTGCTTGAGCTGCGCCTCCAGCGTGGCGATACGCGCAGCCTGGTCGCTGACCTGCTTTGTAGCGAGATCAAGCTTGCTGCTTATCGCCTCTTTGGCCTGGGTGAGTTGCTTCACCTGCTCCGCGTTTAGCAACGGCGCGGCGGTGTGCTGCTGGCCCTGCTTTTCCAGCGCCTCCAGCTGCTGCTGATGGGCTTTCACCTGCTGCTGCAGTTCGCTGTTTGCTGTGCGAAACGCCTGCAGCGCTTGCGTGTCATCGGCGTGCTTCTGGCTCGTCTGCGCCAGCTGCTGCTGGCTGGCCTTGAGCTGCTGTTCGAGCTGGCTTTTCTCATCTCGCAGACGTTTTAGCGCGTCGCTCTCATTGGCAAGCTTCTGCTTCGTTTCGGCCAGTTGCTGAATATGGGTCTGCAACTGCTGTTTTAACGACGCGCTCTCTTTTGCCACTGTGTCCTGCTTAGCGGGCAGTACAACCGCGGTGGCGTGCTGCTTTTTCTTCAGCGCGGCGATCTGGCGTTGCGCTAACGCAAGCTTGCGCTTTAGCTGCGCGACTTCCTCACGCTTCGCCTCACTCTCTTTCACCTTACCCTGCACCTCAACCGGTGGGGCAGGCGTCGCGTTCGGCTGCGCCGAAAGCCGATCGTTAATAAACGGAGAGTGAGGAGTAACGGCGATAATCTTCTCTTTATTTAACTGCTCAAGTAATGCAGCCGGATCGGCACGAACCCCGGAGGATGAAATAGCTGATAGCAATACAGCTGACGAATATAATAATTTTCTCATAACTGTTTCAGTGCATTTGCGCGCCGGGACATGTTAACGAATACCGCGCTGCGTACGCGCGAGCAAACAACTTCAATTTTGTTATCAATTTCCGTCTTCATTATTTCCGCCGAGTTGTTATCAATAATCGGCTGATTTTTTTTGTAGACTTCATAACTTTGATTGAGGGTGGTGAACTGCTGTTTGTAGGTTTCAAATGCCGTTTTGTCGAGCCCCTGCAGGGCGGTAAGCAGTTCATAGCACTGCTGTGTCTCCTGCTTCTGCGGCGCGTCCTGCACCAGCGCGGGTGCTTTTGATTTAACGCAGCCGGTTAATGTGAGTGAGAGACAAAAAGAGAGATATAAGTAAGAGATGGGTGAGCGCCGCATAATATCCTCGTTATTCAGGCATTCTTTTCACTGAAATAGATGCAGAAAATAAATACAGAAGGTAACACGTTCGCCTAATAGCGACGTGCGGTGCAAACTATCATGGCAAGATTGAAATAACAATAAGAAGGCGTGGCGACAGTGAGGATATTATTTATATATTAAGCGCAGGTAATAATTAAAAGAATTAAATAGAAATAATGTATAAAAACTTTCTTATAAATATGAGGGCATATAATAATGCCGCTTCCTGTTAACCAGAAAGCGGCATGGCGAACTAGATATGCAGTTCCTGCAACTTCTCTTTCGGCAGAGCCAGGTCATCATTGCTGTTAACGCGCACATCGCGATCGAGAATGTGACGCGCGATCTCCTGCGCCTCTTCCAGCGAGTGCATCTGGTATGTACCGCACTGGTAAACGTTCAGCTCAGGGATCTGGTTCTGCTCCTTGACTTTCAGCACGTCAGCCATCGCCGCTTTCCAGGCATCAGCGACACGCTGCTCATCCGGCGTACCGATTAGGCTCATGTAGAAGCCGGTGCGGCAACCCATTGGCGAAATATCGATAATTTCTACGCCATCACCGTTGAGGTGGTTACGCATAAAGCCAGCGAAGAGGTGCTCCAGCGTGTGGATCCCTTTCTCCGGCATAACTTCTTGATTAGGAATGCAAAAACGCAGGTCGAATACGGTGATGGCGTCGCCGTGCGGCGTGTTCATTGTTTTAGCAACACGGACTGCAGGCGCTTCCATACGGGTGTGATCGACAGTGAAGCTATCCAGTAACGGCATTTAGTCACCTCCGACAGTGATTTTTTTTAAAATAAACTGAACTCTTTGTTCGCGTGCGAGTCTGAATATATGAAAGACGCGCATTTGTTATCATCATCCCTGTTCTTCGAGAGATGAAATTTTGGCCACAGAGATGTGGCCTTTTTCTTTTCTGCTATGCGTGACGCGCAAGCAGCGCTTCAAACGATTCATTATCCCCGGCTTCAATCTCCGACTGGCGCGCCAGTGAAGCGTGGCATTCAGCAATAAAATCCTCTTCATGCAGAATTTCCAGCGGCTCTTCACGCAGCTGCGAACGATACTGCTCGCTCAGCGCTTTACCTGTTCCGCCCATACCTTCATCAATCATCGAGCGCAGAATACGCGCCGAGAAGGTCAGCTCAGGATCGTCAAAGCTGGCGACCAGCTGATCGCATACCGCTTCATACTCGTTGCCACCGTACACGCCATCCAGCGTTTGCGCTACCCGTTTCAGATCGTTAAACAGATCGCGTCCGACATCGGCGAGCGGGTATTGCGCGGTTTCACAGCCTATACCGAGCGTCAGGCCTGGCTTACGGCCTTCGAGGATCACGCGGTTCCAGTTAGTGCGCGTACAGAGCAGTTCATCACTGCTCATCTCCGGCGCATCGGCCAGCACACACCAGACCATAAAGAGATCGAGGAAACGCACCTGCTGCTCATCAACGCCAATCGCGGTGAACGGGTTGATATCCAGCGAGCGCACTTCGATATATTCAATGCCGCCGCGCAGCAGCGCATCCGACGGAGTTTCGCCGCTGCGGGTCACGCGTTTCGGTCGAATTGGCGCGTAGAGCTCATTTTCGATCTGCAGGATGTTGGTATTGATTTGCAGATACTTGCCCTCTTTCTGCAAACCGATCTTCGCGTACTCTTCCGACGGCGTTTTGATCGCGCGCTTCAGCGCGACCACGTAATCGTGAAGATTGTTGAAGGTAATATTGAGGCTGTTCTGCGACTTATTGGTGTAGCCCAAATCGCTTAAGCGCAGCGACGTGGCATAGGGCAGATAGAGCATGCCGTTGTGCATCTTCTCGAAGGGCAGCGACGTCTCTTTGCCCTGCAGGAAGGAGGAGCAAATAGCCGGTGAGGCACCGAAAAGATAAGGGATGACCCAGCCGAAGCGATAGTAGTTGCGGATCAGGCGGAAATAGCCCTCCGAGACCGCTTCTTTATCGGTGCTGCCGCTTTTCGCCTGCCAGAACGCCATCGGCAGCGAGAAGTTATAGTGCACGCCGGAGATGGTTTGCATCAGCGCGCCATAGCGGTTTTTCAGCCCTTCGCGGTAGAGGGTTTTCAGGCGACCAATATTTGAGGTGCCGTACTGCGCCAGCTCAATCTCCTGCCCCTCTTTGATATAGCAGGGCATGCTCAGCGGCCAGAGACGCTCATCGCCAATCTGGCGGGCGGTATAGCGATGGATGTCGCGCATGATAGTGAGCATGCGGTCAATATCACCCTCAACCGGGGTGATAAACTCCAGCAGCGCTTCGGCAAAATCCGTCGTAATCCATTTATGAGTTAATGCAGAGCCAAGCGCTGCCGCGTGACCGGTTGTCGCCAAAGACCCATCCGCGTTAACGCGCAGGGTTTCGCGCTCAAGGCCACGTTGGATGCCTTTGAGCGCCTGAGGATGTTTTTCCAGCCAGGACAACGCCTGTGATACGTCCGGGATCAAATTGACCTCCCGCCTGTAATAATCGTTTTATTAAGCATAATTGTAATGGTTGACGATGAAAGGTCACTCACGCAATCCAATTAGTGCCACCACGTCATACCCTGAAGCGTTACGAGGGCGAGAGCCACATAGCGTAACGCTTTGCCAAGGCATAAAAAAAAGAGCACTGGCCCCCACGAAAGGCGTAGCCATCCCGCAAGTATGCACAGCAGATCGCCTATAACAGGCATCCAGCTCAATAACAGCGCCGCGGCGCCGTAACGTTTGAGCCAGCCGGTCGCCCTCTCCTGCCAGCGCGATGCTTTACGCTGCGGGAAGAAGCGCCCAAGAATAACGTTAGTCAGCCCTCCAAGGCTATTACCCATTGTTGCTATTACAACAAGCCACCAGGGCTGGCTGACTTTCGCCAACAGCATGGCGACCATCACCACTTCCGAGTTGCCCGGTAAAATCGTGGCACTGAGAAAACTGCTGGCGAACAGTGAAAGAAGCGGCAGCGCATCGCTCACAATACGCGGACATCCACTGCGTCCATACCGGCCGCACGCGCCGCCTGCAGGCCGAAGTCGGCATCTTCAAATACCACGCACTGCGACGGCTGTACGCCCATACGTTCTGCGCAGAGTAAAAAGGTATCCGGTGCGGGTTTATGGTGCTGAACGTGATCGGCGGCAATTACCGCATCAAAATAGTGTCGCAGACCGAGATGTGCCAGCAGCGCTTCAGCAACGGCGCTTTCACTACCGGTGCCAACCGACATCGGGCGACGCCCATGCCACGCTTTTACCACGTCGATAAGCGGTAACGGGCGCACGCAATCGAGCAGCATCGCTTTTACGGCTGCGGTTTTCTCTTGGGCAAGTAAGTGGGGATCAAGATCGGCCTGGTTTTCTTTGATAACGGCTTCGGCGATACGCCAGGTTGGCGAGCCGTTCAGCGCGACCATTGCCTGTTCGTCAAAATGCATGCCGTAACGCGCCAGCACCTCGTGCCAGGCTTTGCGGTGAGTTGGTTCAGTATCCAGGATGGTGCCATCCATATCAAAAATCAAACCAGCGTAACGTGCGTACATCATGTTCTCACAAACCGGATAACTAACATTTACTTTAACGTAAACAAGGCTTTTTGTCGCATCCAGCGCGAGATTAGCTTCAGGGAATATGATTTTGGGCAGAATTTCGTCGAAAGTGTGGGAGTTGTGAGGATGATGCTTTGGAAGTATGTAAGGCAGGTGTGAAGAAAGTTCAGGGTATGCGGTGTTGAGGGAGGATAAACCAGAGTTGCTGTTATCTCGCAGAAGATGGTGCATCCGGGAGGATTCGAACCTCCGACCGCTCGGTTCGTAGCCGAGTACTCTATCCAGCTGAGCTACGGATGCATCAGGATTACTGCTTTACGATGAAAAGCAACACTGCTTTTTCATTGAGATGGTGCATCCGGGAGGATGACTCGGCTTTGCCTCGCCCTTCGGGTCGTTGCTGAAGCAACGCTATCCTCCCTGGTGCTCGCGGTTAGGCCCGCTACCCCTGAGAAAACAGACTCGCTGTTATCTCGCAGAAGATGGTGCATCCGGGAGGATTCGAACCTCCGACCGCTCGGTTCGTAGCCGAGTACTCTATCCAGCTGAGCTACGGATGCATCGGGATTACTGCTTTACGATGAAAAGCAACACTGCTTTTTCATTGAGATGGTGCATCCGGGAGGATTCGAACCTCCGACCGCTCGGTTCGTAGCCGAGTACTCTATCCAGCTGAGCTACGGATGCATCAGGATTACTACTTTAACGATGAAAAGCGAAAACTGCTTTTCACTGAAGATGGTGCATCCGGGAGGATTCGAACCTCCGACCGCTCGGTTCGTAGCCGAGTACTCTATCCAGCTGAGCTACGGATGCAAAATGGCGGTGAGGCGGGGATTCGAACCCCGGATGCAGCTTTTGACCGCATACTCCCTTAGCAGGGGAGCGCCTTCAGCCTCTCGGCCACCTCACCACACGCCTCTTACGAGTGCTTCGAAGAGTTCGTTAAGAGCTCATCGTCGCTGCGTGGCGCACATATTACTTTCTGGGACTTATAAGTCAAACAATTTTTCCCAGCCCTGAATCGTTTGCACACTTCGCAGGCAATTAGGCGCTAAAAAGGGCAAAAAGGATGTTTTATCAGCAAAAATTCACGGCCTGGCAGACATGACATTACGCATGCGTGATAAACAAAAATGGCGCGAGAAAGTATCAGATGCAGGAAATCTGCAATAAAAATGAGACAGAGAAGCGGGAGAATCGACGGGAGGGTTGCGTCTCGCCTAACAACCGCGAGACGCATAATGGCATCAGAAATTGGACTGCTGGGATTTTTCAGCCTGGATACGCTGGTAGATCTCTTCACGATGGACCGATACTTCTTTGGGGGCGTTTACGCCAATGCGCACCTGGTTACCCTTCACCCCTAATACAGTCACAGTGACCTCATCCCCAATCATGAGGGTTTCACCAACTCGACGAGTCAGAATCAGCATTCTTTGCTCCTTGAAAGATTAAAAGAGTCGGGTCTCTCTGTATCCCGGCATTATCCGTCATACAACGCAAAAATATAAGCGATGACAAACTCATAACATGCAAGCAGCCATGGCATTACATTCTGTAGACGTAAGTTTAGCCGATATACACAACTTCAACCTGACTTTCTCGTTATCAATAGCGTAGTGGCAACAAAGCCATAACCTCAAGGTTATGGCTTGTGCGTTCGCTTTGTAATTATGACAGTTTAGCGCTTACCCAATCTTTAACACTGGCGAGAGCAGCAGGCAGCGCGGCCGCATCGGTACCACCGGCTTGCGCCATGTCCGGACGTCCACCGCCTTTGCCCCCAACCTGTTGGGCGACCATTCCTACCAGTTCCCCTGCTTTAACGCGGTCAGTCACATCCTTAGAGACGCCCGCGATGAGAGAAACTTTACCTTCAACAACAGTGGCAAGAACGATAACCGAAGCGCCGAGTTGGTTCTTCAGGTCGTCCACCATGGTACGCAGCATCTTCGGCTCGACACCTTCCAGCTCGCTCACCAGCAGCTTAACGCCGTTGATTTCCATCGCGTTACCGGAGAGGTTTGCGCTCTCTTGCGCTGCCGCCTGTGCTTTAAGCTGCTGCAACTCTTTTTCCAGCTGACGCGTACGTTCAATCACTGAACGCACTTTGTCGCCGAGATTCTGGCTGTCGCCTTTCAGCAACTGAGCAATATCCTGTAGCTGATCGTTCTGCGCATGCAGGCTGGCAATCGCCGCTTCGCCGGTGACGGCTTCGATACGACGCACACCCGCCGCGGTGCCGGATTCTGACACAATGCGGAACAGACCAATATCACCGGTGCGCGAAGCGTGCGTCCCGCCGCAAAGCTCGGTGGAGAAATCCCCCATCTGCAGCACGCGGACGCGATCTTCATACTTCTCGCCAAACAGCGCCATTGCGCCGTTCGCTTTTGCCGCTTCGAGATCCATGATGTTGGTTTCGATCGGCAGGTTGCGACGAATTTGCGCATTCACCATATCTTCCACCGCGCGGATTTCCGCCGGCTTCATGGCTTCGAAATGGGAGAAGTCAAAACGCAGCGCTTTGTCATTCACCAGCGACCCTTTCTGCGCGACATGCGTACCAAGTACGCTACGCAGCGCGGCATGCATCAGGTGGGTGGCAGAGTGGTTAAGGCGGATACGGGCGCGACGCGCTTCGTCAACTTCCGCTTTCACGCCGTCGCCCACTTTCAGCGAACCGCTGCTGAGCTTGCCGACATGACCAATCGCCTGACCATACTTCTGCGTATCCAGGACGGCGAATGTAAAGCCGTTGCCTTTCAGCTCGCCTTTATCGCCAACCTGGCCGCCTGATTCCGCATAGAACGGGGTCTCATCAAGCACAACAACCGCGTCCTGGCCGGCGGCAATCGACTCAACCTGTTTGCCATCGACAAACAGCGCGGTCACTTTGCCGTTCAGCTCCAGCTGGTCGTAGCCTTTAAATTCTGTTGCGCTATCAACGCGGATCATCGCGTTGTAGTCTGCGCCAAAGCCGCTCGACTCGCGTGCACGACGGCGCTGCTCTTCCATTGCCGCTTCGAAGCCCGCTTCATCAACTTTCAGATTGCGCTCGCGGCAGACGTCCGCGGTCAGATCGACCGGGAAACCGTAGGTGTCGTACAGGCGGAAGGCGGTTTCACCATCCAGCGTGTCGCCCTGCAGTTTAGAGAGCTCTTCATCCAGCAGCGCCAGACCGCGCTCCAGCGTACGTGCAAACTGCTCTTCTTCGGTTTTCAGAACCTGCTCAACCTGCGCCTGCTGGCGCTGCAGCTCTTCCCCGGCGGAACCCATCACTTCAATCAGTGGGCCAACCAGTTTATAGAAGAAGGTATCCTTCGCGCCAAGCATGTTGCCGTGACGAATCGCGCGGCGAATGATGCGGCGCAGCACGTAGCCGCGGTTCTCATTCGATGGGATCACACCGTCCGCAATCAGGAAGGCGCAAGAGCGGATGTGGTCAGCGATCACGCGCAGAGATTTGTTGCTCAAATCCGTCGCACCGGTTACTTTCGCGACCTGCTGGATCAGCTTCGCGAAGAGATCGATTTCATAGTTGGAGTTCACGTGCTGCAGCACAGCTGTAATACGTTCCAGGCCCATACCGGTGTCTACGGACGGCTTCGGCAGCGGCTCCATGGTGCCATCGGCCTGGCGGTTGAACTGCATAAAGACAATGTTCCAGATCTCGATATAGCGATCGCCATCCTCTTCCGGGCTGCCCGGCGGGCCACCCCAGATGTGGTCGCCGTGATCGTAGAAGATCTCGGTACAGGGGCCACACGGACCGGTGTCGCCCATCTGCCAGAAGTTGTCAGACGCATACGCTGCGCCTTTGTTATCGCCGATACGAATAATACGTTCGCGCGGGATACCGACCTCTTTTTCCCAAATTTCGTATGCTTCATCGTCGGTTTCGTACACCGTCACCCACAGACGCTCTTTCGGCAGCTTGAACCAGTTTTCACCGGTCAGCAGTTCCCATGCGTACTGGATAGCATCATGTTTGAAGTAATCGCCGAAGCTGAAGTTGCCCAGCATTTCAAAGAAGGTGTGATGACGTGCGGTGTAACCGACGTTTTCCAGGTCGTTGTGTTTACCACCTGCACGCACGCAGCGCTGCGACGTGGTTGCACGGGAATAATTACGTTTGTCGAGCCCAAGGAAAACGTCCTTGAACTGGTTCATCCCGGCGTTAGTAAACAGCAGAGTCGGGTCGTTATTCGGTACCAGGGAGCTGCTGGCAACTACCTGGTGTCCCTTGCTATGGAAAAAATCGAGAAACGCCTGACGGATCTCAGCGGTGCTCTTGCTCATAATTATCCTGAAATCAAGCTAACGAAATGTGGTAGCGGACCATCGCCATCGCATGGCAGACGCATCCGCTACTGGAAAAAGTGGGAATAAGATAAGTTTTCTTTAGTGGGAAGTAAAATCCCGTATGCGCTCAGTCGGCAAAATTTCGCCATATTTCCTGAATATCTTCTTGCATAAAGCCGCGATAGAGCAGAAAGCGTTGCACTTTCACTTTTGCAGCAAATTCAGTGGGCAACGGCTCGCCATATTTGCGCTGCGCCTGATCGCGGGCGCTGCTCACCCAGTCAATCTCGCATTCGCGCATGGCGTTTTCGCTGGTCTCCCGGGCGATGCCTTTCTGGTTCAACTCCTGGCGAATACGCACCGGGCCATACCCTTTGCGCGCGCGGCTGGCAATAAACTGGCGGACAAAACGGCTGTCGTCGAGAAAGTTGTGCTCTATGCACCACGCCACAACCTGATCGATCTCTTCCGGAGTCGCATCAACCGCTTCGGGGCCCTTCTTCGTCATGATGGGTGCTGCGAGCTTGCGGCGAAACTCAAGTTCGCTGTGGTCGCGCATCGCCAGAATGCGCATAGCGCGATCGCGTAAGCGCGCCATGGCGCTGCGGCGGGAGGTGTTATCAGAAGAGGAGTTATCGGACATCGTAAGATCCTGTCACCATAAAAACAAAAAGGGCTGCATCAGCAGCCCTTGATTACGGATAACGTTATCAGAAATCTTCGTTAGTTTCTTCAACGCCCGCGTCTTTGTCATCAACGGTAAACTCTGGCGTCGCAGTCTGGTTGCTGAGCAGAATTTCGCGCAGCTTCTTCTCGATCTCTTTCGCTGCAGCCGGGTTCTCTTTCAGCCAGGAGGTAGCATTCGCTTTACCCTGACCAATCTTGTCGCCGTTGTAGCTGTACCAGGCGCCCGCTTTTTCAATCAGCTTCTCTTTCACGCCCAGGTCGACCAGCTCGCCGTAGAAGTTAATGCCTTCGCCGTAGAGGATCTGGAACTCAGCCTGTTTAAACGGTGCCGCGATTTTGTTTTTCACAACCTTCACGCGGGTTTCGCTACCGACAACCACATCGCCCTCTTTCACCGCGCCGATACGGCGGATGTCGAGACGAACGGAAGCGTAGAACTTCAGCGCGTTACCACCGGTGGTGGTTTCCGGGTTACCGAACATCACACCAATCTTCATACGGATCTGGTTGATGAAGATAAGCAGCGTATTGGACTGCTTCAGGTTACCGGCCAGCTTACGCATCGCCTGGCTCATCATACGTGCCGCGAGGCCCATGTGAGAGTCGCCGATTTCGCCTTCGATTTCCGCTTTCGGCGTCAGCGCCGCAACGGAGTCGACCACCAGCACGTCAACCGCGCCGGAGCGCGCCAGCGCGTCACAGATTTCCAGCGCCTGCTCACCGGTATCCGGCTGGGAGCAGAGCAGGTTATCGATATCAACGCCCAGTTTGCGGGCATACACCGGATCCAGCGCGTGTTCCGCATCGATAAACGCACAGGTTTTACCTTCGCGCTGCGCCGCAGCAATAACCTGCAGAGTCAGGGTCGTTTTACCGGACGACTCAGGCCCGTAAATTTCGACGATACGGCCCATTGGCAGACCGCCCGCGCCCAGCGCGATGTCGAGAGAGAGTGAGCCGGTAGAGATAGTCTCTACATCCATGGAGCGGTCTTCACCCAGACGCATGATGGAGCCTTTACCGAATTGCTTTTCGATCTGACCCAGTGCAGCTGCAAGCGCCTTTTGTTTGTTTTCGTCGATAGCCATTATTACTCCTGTCATGCAGAGTGAAGCGCGTTACGCCCCGTGGTGAATAACTGATTTGTTGCGGCAATTATACTGTATAGTCATACAGTATCAAGCCTTTTGTAGAAAATGTTGCCAGAGGGTCGTAAGTGCATAGGCGGTCGCCTGACGACGCACCGATTCACGGTCTCCCTGGAAGCATTCGCGCCGCGTAATCCCTTCTCCGTTAACGCAGGCAAGCCCAAACCAGACAGTGCCAACAGGCTTGCTTTCGCTGCCGCCATCCGGCCCGGCGATGCCGCTAATCGAAATCGCATAGTCAGCGCGCGCGGCTTTCAGGGCACCAATCGCCATCTCGACTACTACCGGCTCGCTCACTGCGCCGTGCGCATCCAGCGTCTCGCTTTTCACGCCGATCATTTGCGCTTTCGCTTCATTACTGTAGGTCACAAACCCGCGTTCAAACCAGGCGGAGCTGCCTGCGATATCGGTAATCACTTTCGCAACCCAACCGCCGGTGCAGGATTCAGCGGTGGTTAGCGTCGCGCCGCGCCCCTTTAGCGCAAGCCCGATGCGCTCGCTCAGCTGCATTAATTCACTGTCCGTCATGATGGCTCCCATGCCTCCATTAAACCGTGGCGTGAAAGATAGCACTTTCCCGTCAAATATGGGGATGGGATGGAAATTTTACGAGGCGACTTCCGAAAAAAGCAGTGTGATATAGCGGGGAAGTGGTGAGGAGAAGCCCGGTGCGCCATCGCGTCACCGGGCAGTTTACAGGTTATCCGCGCAGGATTACTTCATGCTATTGGCGATGGTGTCCACATTGTGGCGAAAGGCTTTCTGATAGGTATCCGCCACGCCCCCTTTTGCGCTCAGCGCTTCAGGGTAGAGCTCGCCGCCCGGCTGCGCGCCGGTGGCATTCGCGATCTGTTTTACCAGACGCGGATCGAGCTGGTTCTCCATAAACCACACTTTCACGCCATCGGCCTTAATCTGTTTGATAAGCGCAGCCACTTGCGATGCATTGGCCTCGCTTTCCGATGAGAGCCCCTGCGGTGCCATAAACTCAACGCCATACGCGCGGGCAAAGTAGCCGAAGGCGTCATGGCTGGTGAGCACTTTGCGTTTCGCCTGCGGAATGGCGCTGAAGCGCTCTTTCGCCCAGCTATCCATCTCTTTCAACTGCTCAATATAGCGCTGTCCCGAGGCGTTAAGCGCCGCTTCATCCGCCGGGTCGGCTTTCACCAGCGCCTTGAGAATATTTTTCGCATAGAGGGCACCATTCGCGGCACTGTTCCACGCGTGAGGATCGGTGACCGTCGCACCATCCTCCTGCAGCGTATGGGTTTGCACACCGTCAGAGGCGATCACCAGCTGGCCTTTAAAACCGGAGGCTTTCACTAACCTGTCGAGCCAACCTTCCAGCCCAAGCCCGTTGACCACCACCACATCCGCATTATTAAGCAGCGCGCTATCTTTTGCCGAAGGCTCAAAGGTGTGGGGATCGCCATCCGGCCCGACCAGCGAGGTCACCTTTACATGATCACCGCCCACCTGGCGGGTGATATCGCCCAATATCGAAAAGCTGGTCACCACGTTGATGGTTTTTGCCACTGCGCTCTGCGCCATCAACCCGAGCGCCAGCGCCAGAATCACTCCTGTACGTTTCATTATTTTCCCCTTTATGTAAAAAGCGCGCGCAGGCTGTTTGCCAGCCCGCTGCGCGTGCCGAATAAGATGGATAAAAAGAAGATAAGGCTTGCGGTCAGCACTATCGCCGGGCCGGCAGGCAGTCCCGCCAGCCACGACAGGCTCAAGCCGAGCCAGGCGCAGAGCGCGCCAATCGCCGCAGCCAGCAGTAACAGGCGCGGTAAGGTTCGTGCCCAGCAACGCGCTGCCACGGCGGGCAGCATCATCACCCCCACCGCCATCAGCGTGCCGAGCACCTGGAACCCGGCCACCAGATTGAGCACCAGCAGCGCCAGAAATAGCCCGTGCAGCATGCCCGGCACGCGCGGTGCGTTGACCTGTAAAAAGGCGCTGTCGAACGCCTCACTCACCAATCCGCGATAGCAGATGGCAAGGGTAATTAGCGTCAGGCTGGAAACCCCTGCGACAAACAGCGCCGCGTCGCGATCCACCGCGAGAATTGAGCCGAACAGCAGGTGCAGCAGATCGACATTCGACCCGCGCAGTGACACCAGCGTCACGCCCAGCGCCAGCGAGCCAAGGTAGAAGCCAGCAAAGCTGGCATCCTCTTTTAGCGGCGTCCGGCGGCTGACCCACCCCGCCACCAGCGCGACGGCAATCCCGGCGATAAACCCGCCGACACTCATCGCCAGCAGCGACATGCCGCTCAGCAGGTAGCCCACCGCGACGCCGGGCAGGATGGCGTGGGATAGCGCATCACCCATCAGGCTCATGCGCCGCAGCAGCAAAAAGATGCCGAGCGCCGTGGTGCTGACAGAGAGCGCAAGGCAGACCACCAGCGCGCGGCGCATAAACCCGTATTCGATAAAGGGCTGGAAAAAGAGATGCCAAATCATGCGCAGTTCTCCTCAAGGCTCAGCGTCGCCCCCCACTGCGCCTGCTTCTCATCCAGCCGCAGCGTCTGCGGAAAGTAGCGCGTCACGCGCGCGCTATCGTGCAGCACCGCCAGCAACGTCTGCCCGGCGCGGTGCATATCCACCATCTGCTCCATCAGCAGCTGCGAGGTCGCTTCATCAATGCCGGTAAAGGGTTCGTCGAGCATCACCAGCGGCGCATTTTGCACCCAGATGCGGGCAAACAGCATGCGCTGAAACTGGCCGCCAGAGAGGGTGTCGATGGTCTCGCCAGCCATCTCCGCAAGCCCGACACGCTCCAGCCCCTGCGCCACGCGTTTGCGCGCATCGCGGTTCAGGCCAGCAAACAGGGAAATACGCGGCCAACAGCCCATGCTGACCACCTCCTGCACCGTCAGGGGAAATTGCGCCTCCAGCGCGTGACGCTGCGCCAGCCAGCCGATGGTGGGCCGCGCGCCCTGCCAGCGCAGCACGCCGCTGACCGGGGGTAAAAATCCCGCCAGGGTTTTCAATAGTGTCGATTTGCCGCAGCCGTTGGCACCGACAATCGCCGTCATGCTGCCGCGCACCAGCGTGCCGCACAGCGCCGGGGTGATCGCCAGCCGATCATAGCCAGCAACCAAGTGGTCCAGTTCCATCATGGCAGCGCAACCGCCCACTCAGTCAGTAGCCAAAGCAGCAGCAACAGCCCTGCCGCCAGCAGCAGGCGGCTCGCAGCGGAAAAGGAGAAAAGGGTTACGGGAATCATTCACACACCTCATATGTTATAACGTAACAATAAACTGTAGTGATAATGATGTAAATCGCGGAGCGTAACGGGAGTGCGTCGAAATGTTTCAATCCCCTCCCGCAGGAGGGGAAAGCAATTTACTGAATACGCGCCAGCGCCACTGCCTGGCCGAGCTGCCAGACCGCCATCGCGTAGTGGGTGCTGTGGTTATAGCGGGTGATGGTGTAGAAGTTCGGCAAACCGTACCAGTACTCATACCCGGTGCCGACATCGAGGCGCAGCAGGCTCGCCTGCTGATGATCGCCCAGCGGCTGTTGCGGTGTCAGACCCGCCGCCGCCAGCTGTCCGAGGCTGTAGTTGGTTTTAAAGCCGTTCTCCAGACCCGGTGCCTGGCCATTAGCCGGAACCGCAACCTGATCGCCCTTCACCCAGCCGTGCTGTTTGAAGTAGTTAGCCACGCTGCCAATCGCATCCACCGGATCCCACAGGTTGATATGGCCGTCGCCGTTGAAGTCCACCGCGTACTGCTTATAGGACGACGGCATAAACTGGCCGTAGCCCATTGCACCGGCGAAAGAGCCTTTCAGCTCCAGCGGATCGTCGCTCTCATCGCGCGCCATCAGCAGGAAGGTCTCCAGCTCGCTGGCGAAATAGTCTGCGCGACGCGGGTAGTCAAAGGCCAGCGTCGCCAGCCCATCGAGGATGCGGGTTTTGCCCATCACGCGGCCCCAGCGCGTTTCCACGCCGATAATGCCAACGATAATTTCCGGCGGTACACCGTAGACGCGCCATGCGCGATCAAGGGCATCCTGATACTGATTCCAGAAAGCGACACCGTTCTGCACGTTATCCGGCGTGATGAACTGCTTGCGGTAGCGCAACCACGCACCGTTTGGCCCGGTTGGGCCCGCGGTCGTCGGCGCCTGTTTGTCCATCAGGCGCAATACGTAATCAAGACGTTTCGCCTGCGAGAGGATCTCATGCAGCTGCTGACGATCGAATCCATGCTTGCTCACCATCGCATCAATAAAGCGCTCTGCCGCGGGGTTATTGGCAAAGTCGCCGCCGCTCATCACCACCTCATGTTGTGGCTTAAGCAGAAAGCCGCCCGATGGCGCGGGCGACACGGTCTGGGGAGCTTCAGCGAGCGGGGGTTTACTGCTACAGGCACAGAGCACAACAAACGCGGGCAATAACGCCGCGTAACAACGCTTCAACATGGGATATCCACTTAAACGAATTCAGCCAGGGGGCAAGTATGGTAAAGCATTTCCCCGCCGACAAGGAAGCGCGGCATCACCTGCGTAGAGGATCGCATTTCCCCTGTATCCCCTCCCCTTTTCATTCATTTAAAACCGAAGCACCTCGCAAAAACTTTCAAAATGATCATTTTTTCTTTCATATTGAGATCTAAATAACACATTAAGACCTTTCATCATGATTATGATAGCGCCCGGTGACATAACAAAAACCCCTACAGGAGAGAACAATGGAAACCATCACGCATGGTGCCGAATGGTTCATCGGGCTGTTTCAGAAAGGCGGTGAGGTCTTTACCGGCATGGTGACCGGTATCTTGCCGCTGCTGATAAGCCTGCTGGTGATCATGAACGCGCTGATTAACTTTATTGGCCAACACCGCATTGAAAAACTTGCCCAGCGCTGCGCGGGCAACCCGATCGCCCGCTACTTACTGCTGCCCTGCATCGGCACATTTGTGTTCTGTAACCCGATGACGTTAAGCCTCGGGCGCTTTATGCCGGAACGATACAAACCGAGTTATTACGCCGCCGCGTCCTATAGCTGCCACTCGATGAACGGCCTCTTCCCGCATATCAACCCGGCGAGCTGTTTGTCTACCTCGGTATCGCCAGCGGCCTTACTACGCTCGGCTTACCCCTCGGTCCGCTGGCGGTGAGCTACCTGCTGGTAGGTCTGGTGACCAACTTCTTCCGTGGCTGGGTAACCGACCTCACCACCCGCATTTTTGAGCGAAAAATGGGCATTCAGCTTGCACAAGAGGTTCACCTCGCCGGAGCAAAATCATGAGTCGAATCATTATTGAAAAAGGTGCCGGCGGCTGGGGCGGCCGCTGGAAATCGATGCCAGCAGCGAGAAGAAAATCGTCTATATCACCGCGGGCACGCGTCCGGCTATCGTCGACAAACTGGCGCAGCTGACCGGCTGGCAGGCGGTGGACGGCTTTAAAGAGGGCGAACCACCCGAAGAGGAGATCGGTGTGGCGGTGATTGACTGCGGCGGCACCCTGCGTTGCGGCATCTACCCCAAACGCCGCATTCCGACCGTCAATATTCATGCGACGGGCAAGTCAGGGCCGCTGGCGCAATACATCCTGGAAGATATCTATGTCTCCGGGGTGAAAGAGGAGAACATCCGGCTGCAGGGTGGCGCTCCGGCTGCCAGCGCGCCCCAGCCGCGGGATTACGACACCACGAAAAAGATCACCGAGCAGAGCGACGGCCTGCTGGCGAAAGTCGGCATGGGCATGGGTTCGGCGGTGGCGGTGCTGTTCCAGGCCGGTCGCGACACCATTGATACGGTGCTGAAAACCATCCTGCCGTTTATGGCCTTCGTCTCGGCGCTGATCGGCATCATCATGGCTTCCGGGCTGGGCGACTGGATCGCTCACGGCCTCGCGCCGCTAGCCAGCCATCCGCTTGGGCTGGTGACGCTGGCGCTGATTTGCTCCTTCCCGCTGCTCTCGCCTTTTCTTGGCCCGGGAGCGGTTATCGCTCAGGTCATTGGCGTGCTGATTGGCGTGCAGATAGGCCAGGGGCATATCCCTCCGCACCTTGCGCTGCCGGCACTGTTCGCCATTAACGCCCAGGCCGCCTGCGACTTTATTCCCGTTGGCCTGTCGCTGGCGGAAGCCCGCCAGGAAACGGTACGCGTCGGCGTCCCTTCCGTGCTGGTGAGCCGCTTTTTAACCGGTGCGCCAACGGTGCTAATCGCCTGGTTTGTCTCCGGTTTTATCTATCAATAAGAGGTGATGCATGACCGTTATCTATCAAACCACCATAACCGCAATTGGCGAAAGCGCGCCGGAGGCGCTCAGCGACAACATGCTGATCACCTTCCGGGAGGGCGCGCCTGCCGATGTCGCCGAGTTCTGTTTTATCCATAACCACGGCCCGCTCTGCGGCGCGCTGCTGCCGGGCGCGCAGTTTACCCTCGGTGAAAAACACTACCCCGTGACTGCCGTCGGCGAGGTCGCCGAGCAGAATTTGCGCGAGCTGGGCCATATCACCCTGCGTTTCGATGGGCAGACGCAGGCGGAGTTTCCGGGCACGGTGCACGTCGCCGGCCCGGTACCGGACGCTATCGCGCCGGGCTGCATTTTAAAATTTGTCGCTTAAGGTCTAAGGAGAAGAGTATGAAACAGGTTGCCGTTGTCATTGGTGGAGGACAGACCCTCGGGGCGTTCCTCAGCCGTGGGCTTGCCGCAGAAGGGTACCGCGTGGCGGTTGTCGATATTCAGAGTGATAAAGCGGCGACGGTCGCTAATGAAATTAACAGCGAGTATGGCGAAGGAATGGCCTATGGCTTTGGTGCCGACGCCACGAGCGAGCAGAGCGTGCTGGCGCTGGCGCGCGGCGTCGATGAGATTTTTGGCCGTGCCGATCTGCTGGTCTACAGCGCCGGCATCGCCAAAGCGGCGTTTATCAGCGACTTCGCGCTGGGGGATTTTGACCGCTCGCTGCAGGTCAACCTGGTGGGGTATTTCCTCTGCGCCCGCGAGTTCGCCAAATTGATGATCCGCGACGGCATCCAGGGGCGCATTATTCAAATCAACTCCAAGTCGGGCAAAGTGGGCAGCAAGCACAACTCCGGCTACAGCGCGGCCAAGTTCGGCGGCGTGGGGCTGACGCAATCCCTGGCGCTGGATCTGGCGGAGTATGGCATTACCGTGCACTCGCTGATGCTCGGCAACCTGCTGAAGTCGCCAATGTTCCAGTCGCTGATCCCGCAATATGCCAGCAAGCTTGGCATTCCGGCAGAGGAAGTGGAGCAGCATTACGTTGATAAAGTGCCGCTGAAGCGCGGCTGCGATTATCAGGATGTGCTGAACGTGCTGATGTTTTACGCCAGCCCGAAAGCCTCCTACTGTACCGGCCAGTCAATCAACGTCACCGGCGGTCAGGTGATGTTCTGATTCGGCCCCAACGCCTGATGGCGCTGCGCTTATCAGGCCTACGGGTTCAGTGATTTATGTAGACCTGGGTTTTGTAGGCCGGATAAGGCGTCAGCCGCCATCCGGCAAACAGCCCGCACCAACGCCTGATGGCGCTGCGGTTTTGTAGGCCGGATAAGGCGCCAGCCGCCATCCGGCAAACAGCCCGCACAACTGCCTGATGCCGTTATGCGGTATCGCATTCAAAGGAGACATCGATGGTTTCATCCCTTATCACTCTCGCCGTTATCGCCTGGCTCAGCCAGTTAGCGCTTGGCGGCTGGCAAATCCGCCAGTTCAACAAAGCTTTCGACGCGCTCTGCCAGCGCGGGCGCGTCGGCGTTGGTCGCTCGGGCGGGCGCTTTAAACCGCGCGTGGTGCTGGCGGTGGCCTTCGATCAACACGATCGCGTCAGCGACACGCTGCTGATGCGCGGCCTGACGGTTTTTGCCCGCCCGAGCAAAATTGAGCGCTTAATCGGCGTAAAAAGAGAGGAATTAGAGCCCGATGTGATCTTTCCCCATGATCCGGGCTGTCAGAATGCTCTATCATTGGCGCTTAAAATGAAACATGGATAATTTCGTTGTGAACGCTAATAGCTTGCGAAATTATCATTTCGCAACGTAACGCAGGATATCTTCGCCTATGAAACCACGTCAGCGTCAGGCGGCAATTCTTGAGCATCTTCAGAAGCAGGGAAAGTGTTCTGTTGAAGAGCTGGCACACCACTTTGATACCACCGGCACAACCATCCGCAAAGATCTGGTCGCGCTGGAGCAGTCCGGCGCGGTGATCCGCACCTACGGCGGGGTGGTGCTAAATAAAGACGAGGCCGATCCGCCCATCGATCACAAAACGTTGATCAACACCGTGCAGAAAGGGCTGATTGCCGAAGCAGCCGTTGGCTACATCCACGACGGCGACTCGATTATCCTCGACGCGGGCAGCACGGTGCTGCAAATGGTGCCGCTGCTTAGCCACTTCAATAACATCACCGTGATGACCAACAGCCTGCATATCGTCAACGCCCTTTCAGAGCTGGATAACGAACAGACCATCCTGATGCCAGGCGGCACATTCCGTAAAAAATCGGCCTCCTTCCACGGCCAGCTGGCGGAGAACGCCTTTGAGCAGTTCAGCTTCGACAAGCTGTTTATGGGCACCGACGGCATCGATCTCAACGCCGGGGTGACCACCTTTAACGAGGTCTTCACCGTCAGCAAAGCGATGTGCAACGCCGCCCGCGAGGTGATCCTGATGGCGGACTCCTCCAAGTTTGGTCGTAAAAGCCCCAATATTGTCTGTAGCCTTGAGAGCGTCGATAAGCTGATTACCGACGCCGGGATCCCGCCGGACGTTCGCGCCGCGCTGGAAGAGAAAGGAATCGATGTGATTATTGCCGGAGAAGAAAATGCGTGACTCTTTTATTAACGCCGCACGCCAGGCGCTGCTGCTGGAGCTACAGGAAGCAAGCCGCCTGCCGGAGCGCCTCGGCGACGATTTCGTTCGCGCCGCTGAAACGGTGCTGAACTGCAAAGGCAAAGTGATCGTCTCCGGGATCGGTAAATCCGGGCATATCGGCAAGAAGATTGCCGCCACCTTCGCCAGCACCGGCACCCCGGCCTTTTTTGTCCACCCGGCAGAGGCGCTGCACGGCGATCTCGGCATGATCGAGAGCCGCGATGTGATGCTGTTTATCTCCTACTCCGGCTCGGCAAAAGAGCTGGATCTGATCCTGCCGCGTCTCGACGAGAAAGCCGTCACGCTGCTGGCGATGACCGGTAAACCGCGTTCGCCGCTGGCGCTTGCCGCCCACGCGGTGCTCGATATCGCCGTTGAGCGCGAAGCCTGCCCAATGCACCTCGCGCCGACGTCCAGCACCGTCAATACGCTGATGATGGGCGATGCGCTGGCGATTGCAGTCATGCAGGCGCGCGGCTTTGACGAAGAGGACTTTGCCCGCTCGCATCCGGCGGGTGCGCTCGGCGCACGGCTATTAAACAAAGTGCATCATCTGATGCGCAAAGCGGACCAGGTGCCGCAGGTGATGCTGACCAGCAGCGTGATGGACGCGATGCTGGAGCTGAGCCGCACCGGGCTGGGTCTGGTAGCGGTCTGCGACGCCGGGCGTCACGTGCACGGGGTGTTTACGGATGGCGACCTGCGCCGCTGGCTGGTGGCGGGCGGAGCGTTAACTGCGGTGGTCAGCGAGGCGATGACGCCGGGCGGCATTACCCTTGACGCCAGCAGCCGCGCAGTGGATGCCAAAGAGCGTCTGATGCAGCGCAAAATCGCCGCCGCGCCGGTGGTAGATGATGCAGGTGAACTGGTCGGTGCCATCAACCTGCAGGACTTTTACCAGGCCGGTATTCTCTAGTCCTTCAGCCCAAGACGCTTCGCCAGCCGGTGCAGGTTGGCGACGTCCATCTCCAGCGCTCTGGCGCAGGCAGCCCACTTGCCGCCACTCTCCTCAAGCGCGCGGGAGATAAGTGTGCGCTGGAACGCCTCCGTCGCTTCGCGCAGGTTTTGCCCGCTTAATGGCACGCTTACCGGCTTTGCCGGCGGCACGGGTTCATCGCTCAGGGCAAAGTGATGCGCTTCCAGCACGATATCCCCGGCATGCTGCGTACCGCGCGCCAGCACCACCGCGCGGTGGATGGCATGCTCCAGCTCGCGCACGTTTCCCGGCCAGCCGTAGCGCTGCAAATGCCCGCGCGCAGCAGGGCTTAGCGCCACGCGCCCGAGACCAAAACGCAGGCGGCACTGCTCGCAAAAATAGCCCGCCAGCAGCACCACATCCTCGCCCCGCTCGCGCAGCGGCGGCACCTGTAAGGGGAAGACGCTCAGGCGGTGATAGAGGTCGGCGCGAAACCGTCCGGCGACCACCTCTTCACGCAGATCGCGGTTGGTGGCGGCCAGCACCCGTACATCAACACGCTGGCTGCGGTCATCGCCGACGCGCTGAATATCGCCATACTGCAACACGCGCAGCAGCTTCGCCTGTAGCGACAGCGAAAGCTCGCCAATCTCATCAAGAAACAGCGTGCCGTTATCGGCCATTTCAAACTTGCCGCTGCGGTTGCTGATGGCTCCGGTAAAGGCCCCTTTCACATGACCGAAGAGTTCGCTCTCGGCGACACTCTCCGGCAGCGCGGCACAGTTGAGATACACCAGCGGCTTGTCGGCGCGCGGCGAGGCTTCATGGATTGCTTTCGCCACCAGCTCTTTACCAGTGCCGGTTTCGCCGCCAATCAGCACGTTGAGATCCGAAGGCGCAACGATGGCGATCTCTTTTTTCAGCTGCACCATCCCCGGCGACAGGCCGATCATCTCGCTGCGCGCGACCTGTTCAAACGCCGCGGGCGCACCGGGCAGCATGTTCTGCCGCTCCAGCTCCTCAATCAGCAACGCGTTATTAAGCGCGCCTGCCGCCAGCGCGGCCACCAGCCGCAGCTCCTCATCGCTGAAGGCGTCAAACTGATCCGGCGACATGCCATCAAGCGTCAACGCGCCAATCAGGTTTTGCCCGGCAAACAGCGGCAGGCCGACGCAGGCATGCACCTTGAGTTTCTCCTGGCCGGGGATCAGGCCATCATAGGGATCGGGCAGATCGCTGTCGGCGGGAAAGCGCACCACATCGCCAGCGCGGGCAATCGCTTCCAGCCGCGGGTGGCCTTCAAGGGTAAAGCGCCGCCCGAGCACATCCTGCGCCAGCCCATCGATCGCCAGCGGAATAAACTGCCGCGCCTCGTAGCGCAGCAGCGCCGAGGCATCGCACGCCAGCACCTGACGCAGGGTGGTAATCAGCCGCTGGAAACGATCCGCGTGACCGATCCCGCTTTGCAGCTCAATGGCGATGCCCGCCAGCACATTCAGTGAAAAACTCATTCTGACCTCACTGTCATTTTGACAATGCATAGTGTCATATTGACTGTATTTATCATAGTCATAATGACATTCTAATTTTCGATTATTTTAAAAAAATATATCAATATCAAAATGATAAAAAGCTGGCACGCCTCTTGATATAGCCATGTATCACACTGAGAAACTGCACAGGATTACGATCATGGCGATTCATGTAAAAAACAACATTCACTGGGTTGGACAACGCGACTGGGAAGTTCGTGATTTTCACGGCACCGAATACAAAACGCTGAAGGGCAGCAGCTATAACAGCTACCTGATCCGCGAGGGCAAAAACGTGCTGATTGATACCGTCGATCACAAATTCAGCCGCGAGTTCGTGCAGAACCTGCGCGGCGAGATCGATCTGGCGATGATCGACTACATCGTCATTAACCACGCCGAAGAGGATCACGCGGGCGCGCTGACGGAGCTGATGTCGCATATCCCCGATACGCCAATCTACTGTACCCATAACGCTATCGACTCGATTAACGGCCACCATCATCACCCTGAATGGAATTTCCATGTGGTGAAAACCGGCGATACGCTGGATATCGGCAACGGCAAACAGCTGATCTTTGTCGAAACGCCAATGCTGCACTGGCCCGACAGCATGATGACCTACCTGACCGGCGACGCGGTGCTGTTCAGCAATGACGCCTTCGGCCAGCACTACTGCGACGAACATCTGTTCAATGATGAGGTGGATCAGGCCGAGCTGTTTGAGCAGTGCCAGCGCTACTACGCCAATATCCTCACCCCCTTTAGCCGGCTGGTAACGCCGAAAATTACCGAGATCCTCGGTTTTAACCTGCCGGTGGAGATGATTGCCACCTCCCACGGCGTGGTGTGGCGCGATAACCCGACGCAGATCGTTGAGCTGTATCTGAAATGGGCGGCGGATTATCAGGAAGATCGCATCACTATTTTCTACGACACTATGTCGAACAACACCCGCATGATGGCCGACGCCATCGCCCAGGGAATCAACGAAGTCGATCCGCGCGTGGCGGTGAAAATCTTCAACGTTGCGCGCAGCGATAAAAACGATGTGCTCACCAATGTCTTCCGCTCCAAAGGGGTGCTGGTCGGCACGTCGACGATGAACAACGTGATGATGCCGAAGATCGCCGGGCTGGTGGAGGAGATCACCGGCCTGCGTTTTCGCAATAAGCGCGCCAGCGCCTTTGGCTCCCACGGCTGGAGCGGCGGCGCGGTCGATCGCCTCTCGACGCGTTTGCAGGATGCCGGGTTTGAGATGTCCCTTAGCCTGAAAGCGAAATGGCGCCCGGATGTCGACGCGCTGGAGATCTGCCGCCAGCACGGGCGCGATATCGCCCGCCAGTGGGCGCTCGCTCCGCTGCCGGAGCCGCTCAGCCAGCCCGCCGCGCAAGCCGCCAGCGGCTGCGCAGAATCAGCCGCCGATCTCGGCCCGCGTATGCAGTGCAGCGTCTGCCAGTGGATTTATGACCCGCAAACAGGCGAGCCGATGCAGGATGTCGCGCCGGGTACGCCATGGTCTGAGGTGCCAGACACCTTCCTCTGCCCGGAGTGTTCGCTGGGTAAAGAGGTATTTGACGAACTGGCAGTGGAGGCAAAATGAGCGCCGGGATTGTGATTATCGGCTCGGGCTTCGCCGCCCGCACGCTGGTGAAAAATATCCGCAAGCTGGACAGCCACGTGCCGCTGACGCTGATTGCCGCCGACGGCATGGAAGAGTACAGCAAGCCGGAACTGAGCCATGTGATAAGCCAGGCGCAGCGCGCTGAGGATCTGATCCGCCAGACGGCGGGCGACTTCGCCGAGCAGTTCAACGTGCGCCTTTTCCCCTACACCTTTGTCACCGCCATCGATCCCCATGCGCAGGTGGTGAAAAGCGCCGACAGAAGCTGGCAGTACGATAAGTTAGTGCTGGCGACCGGGGCGAAAGCCTTTGTGCCGCCGCTGCCGGGGCGTGAAATGATGCTGACGCTCAACAGTTTGCAGGAGTACCACGCCTGCGAAGAGCAACTGCGGGCGGCAAAGCGGGTGCTGATTGTCGGTGCCGGGCTGATTGGCTGTGAGTTAGCGATGGATTTTCAGCGCGCCGGGAAAACCGTCACCCTGCTGGATAACGCCGCCAGCATCCTTCCGGCGCTGATGCCGCCGGAGGTGAGCGCTCGCCTGCAACACTGCCTGACGGCAAACGGCGTGCGCCTGCTGCTCGCCTCTAAACTGGCACGGCTTGAGGCTCGGGAGAGCGGCGTGCGGGCGCAGCTGGATGATGAATGCAGTGTCGATGCCGATGTGGTGGTTGCCGCCACCGGTCTGGTGCCGCACACCGCACTGGCGCAAGCTGCCGGGCTGGAGACCCGCCGCGGGATTGTCGTCGACGCAACGCTGCAAACCAGCCATCCGCATCTCTTCGCGCTGGGCGACTGCGCCGAGATTAATGGTCAGGTACTGCCCTTCCTGCAACCCATTCAGCTCAGCGCCATGACGCTGGCGAAAAACCTGACCGGAAGCCCGGCACAACTGACGCTGCCGCCGATGCTGGTAAAGGTGAAAACGCCGCTGATGCCGCTGCACCTGGCGGGTGAAACCTCGCGCGCCGACCTGCGCTGGCGCATCACTACCGATGCCGCAGGCATGGTGGCAAAAGGGTTCGACATTGATGATAAGCTGCGCGCGTTTGTGGTCAGTGAAGATCGCATGAAAGAGGCCTTTGCGCTGCTGAAGGCGCTGGGGCAATAGCCCGCGCGGCCGCCACCAGCCCCTGGCCGAAGGCGATGCCGCCATCCCCGGCCGGAAGCTGGTGGGGAAAAAGCAGCGTGAAATCGACCAGGTAGTGCTGTAAGCGGGCTTTCAGCAGGCGGTTATGCAGCACGCCGCCGCTGAACACCAGCGTCGTAATGCCGCGCTTGCAGGCCTGCTCGCGCGCAAGCCCGGCAAAGCCGCACGCCAGCGCATCGTGGAATGCCCACGCCCGCGCGGAGGGTAGCGCCTGCCAGCCCAGCCACGTCTGCCAGAAGGTTGCCAGATCGAGCCGGTTCCCGCAAAGCGGCATCTTTACCGGGTGCTCAACGTTTTCCGCTTTTGCCGCCAGCGCTTCCAGCTGGCAGGCGGCCTCCCCTTCATAGCTAAGCTGCTCTGGCGCGCAGCCGAGCGCGCAGGCCACCGCGTCAAACAGCCGCCCGCAGGATGAGGCCAGCGGTGCGTTAATACCGCGCGCAATTGCTCGCTCCAGCACCGGCCAGTTCTGCTGTTGGATAAGCGCCGTTTCCGGGTACGCCTGCCACCTCTCAACAAAGGCCAGCATCTGCGCCAGCAAGTTGCGCCACGGCTGACGCGCGGCGAGATCGCCCCCCGGCAGCGCCACAGCTGGCAGGCCGCCGAGGTGCTCGCAGTCGCGGTAGTTAACCCGCAAACACTCCCCGCCCCACAGCGCACCGCCCTCACCCATGCCGATACCATCAAGGGTGATGGCAATCACATCCCCGCCGTCGAGCGGCCAGCCATGCTCGCCCAGGCAGGCGGCGGCGTGGGCGTGGTGATGCAGCACGGAGCGAAGCGGCAGACCGGTGCGATCCGCCCATGCACGAGTGCGGTAAGCCGGATGCGCGTCCACCACTACCTGCTGCGGCGTGAAATCGTAGATCTGCTGCATCAGGCGCAGGGCGTTTTGCCACTGCGCCTCAACGCCCTCATCGGTTAAATCGCCGAAATGTTGCCCCGGCACGGCGCTGTCGCCGCGCAGCAGGCAGAAGGTGTTTTTCATCTGCGCCCCGAGGCAGAGCAGCGGCGGAATATCACGAAAGCCCGGCGGCAGCGGCAGCGCATCGGGCACATAGCCCCTCGCGCGCCGCAGCATCTCGCCGCTCGCCCGCACCACAGAGTCATCCATGCGCTGCACAATATCGCGATTATGCAGCAGGAAACCGTCGACTATCGACGCCAGCTCAGCCTGCGCGGCAGCGTTGGTGAGTGCTGGCGGTCTACCGCTGAGGTTGCCGGAGGTCATCACCAGCGGGCGCTGCAACGCCTGCGCCAGCAGATGCTGCACCGGGTTTGAAGGCAGCATCACACCAATCTCATCAAGCCCAGGCGCAATGGCCTCACAGAGGCCGCTGATGCTTGCGCTTTCCACCAGCACAATCGGCGCCGCAGGTGTGGCCAGCAGGCGCTGCGCTTCAGGGGAGAGGCCATCGCTTGACACCAGCATTACCGCCAACGGCTTGGTCGGGCGCTGTTTTCGCGCGCGCAGATAGCGCACGGCGGCCTCGTTGCCCGCATCGCAGACCAGATGGAAGCCGCCAATGCCTTTTACCGCCACCACGCCGCCGCTTTTGATCAGCGCCACCGCCATCTGCAACGCCTCTTCGCCCGTCGCCCGGTAGCTCGCATCATGCCAGCTCAGCTGCGGCCCACATTCCGCGCAGGCCACCGGCTGGGCGTGAAATCGCCTGTCCAGCGGATTGTGGTACTCCGCTTCGCAGGCCGGGCAGAGAGGAAACGCCGCCATCACCGTCAACGGGCGGTCATAGGGCATGGCATGAATGATGGTAAAACGCGGCCCGCAGTGGGTGCAGTTGATAAAGGGGTAGCGGTAGCGGCGCCCGGCGGGGTTGAACATCTCCGCCAGACAGTCAGGACAGGTCGCGGCATCGGGAACAATCTGCGTATCCATTGCCCCGCCCGCGCTGTCGCGGATGGTGAAGGCCTGCGGTAAAACAGGCCAGTGAAAGGGGTGCTGCTCAACGCGATCGATGCGCGCCAGCGGCGGACAGCGCTGGTGCAGAAGGCGGAGAAAGGCCTGCGCGTCGCCAACGAGGCGTATCTCTACCCCCTGCGCGTCGTTACAGACATCGCCGTTCAGCGCCAGCTGCTGCGCCAGTTGCCAGACAAAGGGGCGGAAGCCCACCCCCTGCACTTTTCCGTAAACGCGTAAGCAAACCCCAGGGCTTTGGCTCATATCATCATTGCAGCGCCGCATCGCGCAGGCGCGTCTTCATCTGTTGATAGGTGCGCTGAGTGTACGCTTCGGCCCAGGACTGATCGTTGATCGCACTCACCCGTACCGCGCAATATTTGGTCTCCGGCGTTTTCGATATCGGATCCAGATTATCCTGCGTCAGCTCGTTACAGGCACCGATCCACCACTGGTAAGTCATATAGACGCTGCCCTGGTTGATGCGCTCGCTGACATCCGCGCGGGTGATCACCTTCCCGCGTCGCGACTCCACCCACACCAGCTGACGGTCACGGATCCCCAGCGCATCGGCATCCTGCGGGTTGATCTGCACAAAGCCCGGCTCATCGGCGAGGGTTTGCAGCGCCGCGCAGTTACCGGTCATTGAGCGGCAGGAGTAGTGCCCCACTTCGCGCACGGTACAGAGCACCAGCGGGAATTCGCTGTTCGGGCGCTCGGCGGGCGCGCGCCACGGCGCGGCGAAGAGGTGGCCTTTGCCATCCGGCGTATCAAACTTGTTGTCGTGGTAAAGGTAAGGCGTGCCGGGGTGTTCGAGCGTCGGACACGGCCACTGAACATGGCCCATATCGCCCATCTTCTCGTAGGTGACGCCGTAAAAGAGCGGGCAGAGTTCGCGCAGTTCGTCCCAAATCTGCTGATTGTTGTCATAGTGCATCGGGTAGCCCATCTCGGTGGCAATCAGGCTGATAATTTCCCAGTCACGTTTGACGTTATAGGTCGGCTCAATCGCTTTTTCGAAGCGCTGGAAACCGCGGTCGGCGCAGGTAAAGACGCCGCCATGTTCACCCCACGAGGTGGCGGGCAGCAGCACGTCCGCCTGTTCGGCGGTTTTGGTCATAAAGATATCCTGCACCACGATAAAGTCGAGGGCCTCAAAGCCTTTGCGCACCAGGCCCAGGTCCGCTTCGGTCTGTAGCGGATCCTCGCCCATGATGTAGTAGGCTTTCACTTTGCCCTCCAGCGCCAGGTGCGGCACTTCGGTAATGCGCACGCCCACCTGACCATCCATTACCGCCGGATCGATCCCCCAGGCAGCGGCGAATTTAGCCCGCACCTGCGGGTCGACCACATCCTGATAACCAGGGAACTGGTTCGGGATGACGCCCATATCGCACGCGCCCTGCACATTGTTCTGACCGCGCACCGGGCCGACGCCGACATGTTCGCGGCCGAGGTTGCCGGTGAGCAGTGCGAGGCTCGATAACCCTTTCACCACATCGACCGCCTGACCAAACTGCGTCACGCCCATGCCCCACATAATGGTGGCGGACGGCGCGGCGGCAAAGGTGCGCATCGCCTGGCGCACCTGTTTTGCCGGCACGCCGGTGAGGTGTTCCACCGCTTCCGGCGCGTACTCTTTTACCGTTTCACGGTAGGCATCCAGCCCGGTGGTAAAGCTGGCGACATAATCTTTGTCATACAGCTCCTCTTCGAGCAGCACATAACCGAAGGCGTTGACCAGTGCCATATTGCAGCCATTTTTCAGTTGCAGATGCTGGTCGGCGATGCGCGCGGTCTCGATTCGACGCGGATCGCAGACAATAATTTTCGCGCCATTTTGCCGGGCTTTAATCACTCTTCGCGCCACGATCGGGTGCGAATCGGCGCAGTTGTAGCCAAAAATAAGCAGGCAGCGGGAATTTTCAATATCACTGATGGAGTTGCTCATCGCGCCGTTACCGAGGGTCTCCTGCAACCCGGCAACAGAGGGGCCATGGCAGACGCGGGCGCAGCAGTCGACATTGTTGGTATTGAGCACGCCGCGGGCGAACTTCTGCATCACATAGTTGGTTTCGTTCCCCGTCCCGCGTGATGAACCGGTGGTCATAATGGCGCGCGGGCCGAACTGGGCTTTGATTTCGCCCAGGCGCTTAGCGGTGTAGCGGATCGCCTCATCCCAGCTGACCGGGGTGAGCTTGCCCCCTTTTTGATAGCGGATCATCGGTTGCGTCAGGCGCGGGGTGAGCAGTTTGGTGTCGTTGAGGAAATCCCAGCCGTAGTAGCCTTTCAGGCAGAGTTCATTCTGGTTGGTATGGCCGTCGGCGGCTTCCGCGCGGATGATTTTTCCGTCATCAACAACCAGTTTCAGTTTGCAGCCCGCGCCGCAGTATGGGCAAACACTTGTGATCTTCTTCATCAGTAACAGACCTGTTAAAAGTGAAAGTAAAGGGGTTAGAAGGTAATGGAGAGCGAACTGTCGAGCGCGGCGCGACGCCGTTTGTCCGCGCTCATCTGCTCCAGCACATTACGATCGATGCAGACCAGCGCCTTGGTCGGGCAGGCCTGAATGCAGGCCGGGCCGCTCTCGCTGTGGTGGCAGAGATCGCACTTGTTGGCTTCGGCTTTTTCCGCCCGCACATTGAGGCCCGCGCCGCTGTGGCGAATAACCGGACGCACCACCACCTCCATCGCGCCATAGGGGCAGGCCACCACGCAGGTTTTGCAGCCGATGCAGCGCTCCTGCATCACATGCACAAAGCCCTCGTCGCGGCGGATGGCGCCGTTCGGGCAGACATTGGCGCAGGGCGCGTCTTCGCACTGACGACACATGGTCGCCGTCGACACATTGACGCCTTTTACCACGTGAATACGCGGCAGGAAGGTTTCCGGGGTGAGCGCCGCGCAGTCGCGATCCGCCTGATGGGAGACCACGCAGGCCACCTCGCAGGTGCGGCAGCCGATGCATTTTGCGGCGTCGGCCATAATAAATCGGTTCATCATTTTCTCCAGCTAAGAGCCTTGTCCCGCTGAAGTATTCATAAAGCGTGCCACTTTTTAAGTGGCTGAATTTAATGATGTTAGTAAAAGCGCAGCGCTGTCATCGACAGAAGTGTCGATGACGGCTGACACCTCAGGCGCAGGGGCCGCTGGTGATGGAGTCGCGCAGGATCAACTCGCCGGGAAAGGTGGATTGCAGGGTAAAGTCGCCGCCATCGAGCATAAAGATCAGGCGGTTGATGGTCTCTTTGATCATGCCGGTGACCGGGATTTTGACGCTGGAGAGCGCCGGCACGGTGAAGGGGGCCATGGCGATATCATCAAAGCCCACCACGGAAACCTGACCGGGTATGGCGATGCCGCTGTCATGCAGCTGTTTGATAGCACCCACCGCCATGTCGTCATTGCTCGCCACCAGCGCGCTGAAAGAGACATTGCGCTCCAGCAGTTCACGCACGCCGCTTGCGCCGCTTTGCGGTGTCCATTTCCCTTCGACAATCAATTCGTTACGTACCGCAATGCCCTGCTGTTGCAGCGCATCTTTGTAGCCTGATAGGCGCTCAATGCCGGTAGGCGAATCGAGCGAGCCGGTGATCAGCGCAATATCGCGATGACCGCGCGCAATCAGCGCGGAGACCGCCTGCTGGCTGGCGGCGTGCTGATCGCAAAAGACGCAGTGGCTGAGGTTTTTGCGCAGGCGGCGGTTGAGCACCACAATCGGCTGAGTGTGGCTGTCGATAATCGCATCCAGCTCGTCGACGCTGAGAAAACGCGGGTAGATGATGACGGCATCGCAGCGCAGATCGAGCAGGTACTGGATCGCCTGACGCTCCTCTTCGGCGCTGTGTTTGCCATCTGCCAGCAGCAGCTGACGCCCTTTGTCTTCGGTCATGCGCGCCGCGTGGGAGAGCAGTTCGCTGAAGTAGACGCCGTGGTAAAGGGTGTTAGTGACCACTAATCCCAGCGTCTGGGTGGTGCTGCTGGCAAGGCTGCGCGCCAGCAAGTTTGGCCGGTAGCCGCTCTCGCTAATTGCCTGAAAGACGCGGCTTTTTGTCTCCTCGCTGACATAGCCTTTGCCCGTCAATACGCGTGAAACCGTGGCTTTCGACACCCCTGCCCGCTTCGCCACCTCCTGCATTGTCGCCATCTGTCCTGCTCCTGCAAATGTCCTGTGGCGAAGTGTACTTCAGCCACGGCGCGTATTGGAACAGATAACCATCCTGCAAATAGCGCGCGCTTGTGGTTATCCGGTGATCTCCATCACGCTTTGGAAAAGTGGTTATTTTTAGGTCTTGTTTCACTCGAACAAACTCATCATGATTTTGTGGAACCGGTTACCTATCTCATGTTTCATCGCCGCCTGGGCGTGCGATAAGTCATTACCCTATTGATTAAACAGGATAAAAAACAATGGCTAAGAACTATGCGGCGCTTGCCCACTCGGTGGTAGATGCGCTGGGCGGTGTCGATAACATTGCCGCCGTAACGCACTGCATGACGCGCCTGCGCTTCGTGGTAAAAGATGAAACGCGCATCGACAGCGCCACGCTGAAAAGCATCAGCGGCGTGATGGGCGTGGTACGCAACGACAACCAGTGCCAGGTGATTATCGGTAACACGGTTTCGCAGGCGTTTCGTGAAGTGGTCAGCCTGCTGCCGCAGGATATGCAGCCCGTCGAGACGCAGACCAAACAAAAACTCACCTTGCGCCGCATCGGCGCGGGCATTCTCGATGCGCTGATTGGCACCATGTCTCCACTGATCCCGGCGATTATCGGCGGGTCGATGGTCAAACTGCTGGCAATGGTGCTGGAGATGTCCGGCGCGCTGCCCAAAGGCTCCTCCACCCTGACCATCCTGACGGTGATTGGCGACGGAGCCTTCTTCTTCCTGCCGCTGATGGTGGCTGCCTCGGCGGCGGTGAAATTCAAAACCAACATGTCGCTGGCGATCGCCATTGCCGGTGTGCTGGTGCACCCGAGCTTTATTGAGCTGATGGCGAAAGCGGCGCAGGGCGAACACGTCGAGTTTGCGCTGATCCCGGTGACCGCGGTGAAATATACCTACACGGTGATCCCGGCGCTGGTGATGACCTGGTGCCTCTCCTACATTGAACGCTGGGTCGATCGCATCACCCCGGCGGTGACGAAAAACTTCCTCAAGCCGATGCTGATTGTGCTGATTGCTGCGCCGCTGGCGATTGTGCTGATTGGCCCACTCGGCATCTGGATCGGTAGCGCCATTTCCGCGCTGGTTTACACCATTCACGGCTATCTCGGCTGGCTCTCGGTTGCCATTATGGGCGCGCTGTGGCCGCTGCTGGTAATGACCGGTATGCACCGCGTCTTTACGCCAACTATCATTCAGACCATTGCCGAGACGGGCAAAGAGGGGATGGTCATGCCGTCGGAAATCGGCGCGAACCTCTCCCTTGGCGGCTCGTCGCTGGCGGTGGCATGGAAAACGAAAAACCCGGAGCTGCGCCAGACGGCGATGGCGGCGGCGGCCTCGGCGATCCTCGCCGGCATCTCCGAACCGGCGCTCTACGGCGTGGCGGTTCGCCTGAAACGCCCGCTGATCGCCAGCCTCATCAGCGGCTTTATCTGCGGCGCGGTCGCCGGTATCGCCGGGCTTGCCAGCCACTCCATGGCGGCACCGGGGTTATTTACCAGCGTGCAGTTCTTCGATCCGGCAAACCCGATGACCATTGTCTGGGTGTTTGGCGTGATGGCGCTGGCGGTGGTGCTGTCGTTTGTGCTGACGCTGCTGCTCGGCTTTGAGGATATTCCGGTCGAAGCGGAGAAAAACGCACCGACGGCGCAGCCGGTAACGGTAAAAGAAGCACAAGCCTGATTAATAGAGCGAGGTAACGCATGGCTGTTTTTCCGCAAGGATTTTTATGGGGCGGCGCACTGGCCGCCAACCAGTCGGAAGGGGGATATCTGGAGGGCGGCAAGGGGCTGACCACCGTCGATATGATCCCGCACGGCGCGAACCGTCTGGCGGTGAAACTGGGGCAGGAGAAGCGCTTTGCCCTGCGCGACGATGAGTACTATCCCAGCCATCAGGCGATCGATTTTTACCATCGCTACAAAGAGGATATCGCTCTGATGGCAGAGATGGGCTTTACGGTGTTCCGCACCTCAATTGCCTGGAGCCGTCTCTACCCGAAAGGCGACGAATTAACGCCGAATGAAGAGGGGATCGCCTTCTATCGCGCGGTGTTTGAAGAGTGCAAAAAGTACAATATCGAACCGCTGGTGACGCTGTGCCACTTCGATGTGCCGATGCACCTGGTGACGGAGTATGGATCATGGCGCAACCGCAAAATGGTGGAGTTTTTCACCCGCTATGCCCGCACCTGTTTTGAAGCCTTTGACGGGCTGGTGAAGTACTGGCTTACCTTCAACGAAATCAACATCATGCTGCACAGCCCCTTCTCCGGTGCCGGGCTGGTGTTCGAAGAGGGCGAAAACCAGGATCAGGTGAAGTACCAGGCCGCGCACCATGAGCTGATTGCCAGCTCGCTGGCGACCAAAATCGCCCATGAGGTGAACCCGCAAAACCAGGTGGGCTGCATGCTGGCGGGCGGTAACTTCTACCCCTACTCCTGCAAACCGGCCGATGTCTGGACGGCGCTGGAGAAGGATCGCGAAAACCTCTTCTTTATCGATGTGCAGGCGCGCGGCAGCTACCCGGCCTACTCCGCCCGCGTATTTCGCGAAAAAGGGGTGCAAATTGTTAAAGAGCAAGGCGATGACGACATCCTGAAAAACACCGTCGATTTTGTCTCCTTTAGCTACTACGCCTCGCGCTGCGCCTCGGCCGAGATGAACGCCGCCAACACCAGCGCGGCGAATATCGTCAAATCCCTGCGCAACCCGCATGTTGAGGTGAGCGAATGGGGCTGGGGTATCGATCCGCTTGGCCTGCGCATCACCATGAACATGATGTATGACCGCTATCAGAAGCCGCTCTTTTTGGTGGAGAACGGGCTGGGGGCGAAAGATGAGGTCGATGCCAACGGTGAGATCCATGACGATTACCGCATCAGCTACCTGCGCGAGCATATCCGCGCGATGGGCGATGCGATTGAAGATGGTATTCCGGTGATGGGTTACACCAGTTGGGGCTGCATCGATCTGGTGGCGGCCTCCACCGGTGAGATGAGCAAACGCTACGGCTTTGTCTATGTCGACCGCGACGACCAGGGCAACGGCACGCTGGCGCGCAGCCGCAAGAAATCCTTCTGGTGGTATAAGAAGGTGATCGCCAGCAACGGCGCGGATCTCGACTGATCCTGACGGCAGCGAAAACACCGCGTTTCGCTGCCGTTTTATTTCACATATTCCTGGTTTTCCTGCCCGTAACGTGACAACGCTCACATCTATGCCAGGCTTAAACACGTGTCTACATAACGTTTAAGGAGCAAGCATGGCAGAGCAAAACACTAAACGACCTTTAGCGCCGCACTACCCGACCCCTCCTTTTGCCGAGCAACCGCAAACGCCGCCTGGCCTTGCCAGCAAGATGATCCCGGTGCCGGATCATGGCGAAACCAGCTATCGCGGTTCTGGCCGTTTGACCGGACGTAAAGCGCTGATCACCGGGGGTGACTCTGGTATCGGGCGCGCTGTCGCCATCGCTTATGCCCGTGAAGGGGCTGACGTGGCGATTAACTATCTGCCGGAAGAGGAGTCCGATGCGGCAGAAGTGATCAAACTGATTGAAGCAGAAGGCCGCAAAGCGATTGCGATTCCGGGCGATATCCGCTCCGAAGCCTTCTGCCAGCAGCTGGTAGAGGAAGCCGTTAAAGGCCTTGGCGGGCTGGATATTCTGGTTAACAACGCCGGTCGCCAGCAGTTCAACGAATCGATCCTCACCCTGTCGACGGAAGATTTCGACGCCACCTTTAAGACCAACGTCTACGCGATGTTCTGGATCACTAAAGCGGCGGTGAAACACCTGCCGGAAGGCGCAAGCATTATCAACACCTCTTCGGTGCAGGCCTACCAGCCAAGCCCGATCCTGCTTGATTACGCGCAGACCAAAGCCTCGATTGTCGCCTTTACCAAATCCCTGGCGCAGCAGCTGGGCGAGAAAGGTATTCGCGTCAATGCCGTCGCACCGGGTCCTTACTGGACACCGCTGCAATCAAGTGGCGGTCAGCCGCAGGAGAAAGTGCAGCAGTTTGGTGCCAGCGCACCGCTGAAACGCCCAGGCCAGCCGGTTGAGATTGCGCCGCTGTACGTAACGATGGCGTCGCCGGAAAGCAGCTACAGCTCCGGCCAGGTATGGTGCTCCGACGGGGGTACCGGTACGTTGTAAGGATTGCCACAATCCTGCATCTCGTGGTCGCCGCCCGGCGGCCACGTCCGCTTCTCCCCTCCTCTCAACAGGACATAACAGACCGTGAAGAACGCGCAATACACCTCTCCCGTGCGGGAAAATGGCTTTGTCGAGGCGGGCGATTATGCGGCTATCGGCGAGGGTCGCTCCGTGGCGCTGATTGCGCCGGATGGCTCGATTGACTGGTGGTGCGCGCCCAATCTTGATTCGGCCCCGCTGTTTGACCGCCTGCTCGACCCCGATATCGGCGGTTTTTTTCAGCTTGAGCCGGATGCGCCCTACAGCGTGACGCGGCGCTATCGCGATGACAGTAACGTGCTGGAAACCACCTTCACTACCGACAGCGGCAAAGTGCTAATTACCGAATCGATTAACAGCACGCTGGCGGGCCGCCTACCGTGGAGCGAGCTGGCGCGGCGCGTTGAAGGCCTTGAGGGGGAGGTGAAGATGAAGCTCTCCCTGCGCTTTGGCACGCGGGCGGAAACCTGCTCGCCGTGGCTTAACGAAACCGCTCACGGCAACGTCTACCATATCGCCGATCTGATGGCGATGCTGCGTACCAGCGAGGATGTGGCGATCGTCGATGTTGATGATGAGCAGATCCACGGCACCTTTACGGCCTCACCTGAGAGCCGCACGTTGGTGGCGCTGCTGGTGACGGAGAAAGAGCCGCTGGCGGTGCCGGATCTCACGGCGATTGATGAACGGATCGAGACCAGCCACACCGCGTGGGTCGACTGGTCAAAAAGCCTCAGCTACCGCGGAGCGTATGAAAATCATGTCGGGCGCTCGGCGCTGGCGCTGAAGTTTCTCTGGTACTCACCGACCGGTGCCCTTGCCGCAGCGGCAACGACGTCGATCCCGGAAGGGGTCGGCAAAGAGAAAAACTATGACTACCGCTATGCCTGGGTGCGCGATGCCTGCCTGATTATTAAAGCCTTCGCCTTTCTCGGCGCGCTGGAGGAGTGCAAAGCCGCCTTCTCCTGGTTATCAAAAACGATTATTCGCCACGGTGTGCGCCTCCACGCTTGCTACACGCTGGAGGGCGAAGCGGTGCCCGCCGAGACCTATCCTCCGCTGCGTGGCTATAAAGATTCACGCCCGGTGCGCGTCGGCAATAACGCCCGCGATCAGCTGCAACTGAGTATGTATGGCGACATGCTGGCGACGGCGCAGCTGTTTGTTAACGCCGGACACGTGCTCGATCTGCGCACGTCACGTTTACTGGGCGAGCTGGCGAACTGCTGCGCCGATCACTGGCGGCAAAAGGATTGCGGCATCTGGGAACTGCCTGAGCACCAGCACTATACCCACTCCAAAATGGCCTGCTGGCTGGCCCTTGACCGCGCGGTCGAGATGGCGCGCGAGAAGCATATTGAGCCGACCTGGGTGGGGCGCTGGGAGCGCGAGCGCGACCGTATTCGCGACTGGGTGGAGGAGCACTGCTGGTCCGAGAGCAAGCAGGCCTATCTCTTTTACCCGCAAAGCGAGGATCGCCTCGACGCGTCGCTGGCGCTGGTGCACCGCTATGGCAACAGCGTTAATCCGCAACGCATGTTATCCACCTACCGCGCCATCCGCGAAGAGTTGGGCGACGGCTGCGCCATGACCTACCGCTACAGCGGCGTGCAGGAGGAGGAGAACACCTTCGTCGCCTGTTCGTTTTGGCTGGCGGAAGCCTGGGCGGCAATGGGCGAGATCGAGTGCGCGAAAACCGCGATGGAGGAGATCCTTGAGTGCATCTGCGATAAAGGCAACGTCGAAACCTTCAATGAGATGTTCGACGTGCGCACCGGAAAATGGAGCGGCAACCTGCCGCAGGGGTTGAGCCATCTGGCGCTGATCTGCGCCGCGCAGGCGATAACGGAGCATTCGTGAGAGGTTGATGCGCCGGATGGCGGCGTTGCCTTACATACGATTTGGGTTGCGTAGGCCTGATAAGCGCAGCGCCATCAGGCAGCAATCGGCTGCAATGCCGGATGGCGGCTAATGCCTTATCCGGCCTACAAATGCGACGACTTTGGGCGCGGATGGTGGCGTTCGAGGCGGTTCAAGCTGGGGCCAGCACAGTGGTTGGTGGCTGGATATGTTGCAACCGTCCACCGGAAAGCCATACGCGGTATAGCGGGGCAGACTCAGATCTGAAATGCCACCCGTTTACCGGTGGGCAACGTAATATCAATGGTTAACTCGCCGCCCAGCGCCGCAACGTAGCGTTTAAGGGTTGAGAGACGCGGATCGTTGCCCGGCTGCTCTATTTTGGCAAGCGTTGGCTGCTTCACACCCATCAGGCTGGCAAGCTCGGTCTGGGAAATGCTCAACTCTTCACGAAGCTGGCTTAACACAATGCTGCGACGCAACTCATCAACCCGCTCTTCAATGCGCGCCAGACTTTCAGGGCTTCGTTTCGCTAATAGTTCGTCTAAGGTTGCCATAATAACTCCTTATTTCGCATATGCTTGCTGAACTCTGCGCCGGCAATTTTAATCATCTCTTTATAAAACCGCTTCTCGTTAAAACCCCGTTCCCTCATAGCTTTCTTGCTATATGAAAAAATTATAGTCTGCAAGCTATGTAAGCAAGATGCCGTTGGTTATTTCACAAGCGCACCGACATTTTTCTTCTCATCCTTGCACACCAAACACCCTAAACAGTGCGCTTCTTCCCTCTTCGGTAATCGTCACTTCGCGGTAGCCCGGCGTGCGCTGCAGCCAGCCGCGCTGTTCGAAGGCGATAAGCAGCGCGGCGCCGGCATCGCCGCCAAGATGAAAGCGGCGCTCGCTCCAGTCGAGGCAGGCGCTGCAAGGTTTACGGCGGGTGTGCGGGTCGAGCGCTACGCCGAGTTTTGCAAGCTCGCGCCTGCCGGTTTCAGTTACCGCATCGCCCGCTTCGGTTATCCACCCATCTCGCTGCATCACGCTGTAAATGCCAACAGCGACCTCACCGGCGAGGTGATCGTAACAGGTACGCGCCCGGCGTAGCGCTTGCGGCGTGCGGGTGACGGGCGCTTTGGCGCCGCGCATCGAGACACCCATCATATTTTCCAGCAGCCCGGCGACATCGCTGCCCGCCAGCCGGTAGTAGCGATGCCGACCCTGCGAGACGCAGACTAGCAGCCCGCTGTTTAGCAGCTTGGTTAAGTGCGCGCTGGCCGTCGACGCGGCGATATCAACCACCGCGCAGAGTTCCGTTGCGGTCCACGCCCGCCCATCCATCAGCGCGCAGAGCATCCGCGCGCGCGACGGCTCCGCCATGGCGCTGGCTATGGCGGCAAGAGCGCTCTCCAGCGCAGGCGGTGAATTATCGGCAGGTAAACTCATGCTTTCGAAACGTCCCAATGTTGTGTCAACTCGTGCGCCAGTGGATCATTATCGGTGAGCAGGATCAAGCGATTATCGTGATCGCTGTACTGCACTTCAATGTTGATCCCGGCGTTTGCCAGCGCGCGTGCAATTGCACCCAGCTCACCCGGCCTCTCCTGCTTTAGCTTGCGGATAAGTGGCTTTCTCACGCTTTGCAGCGTAAAGCCTGCCGCCTTCAACACCTGTCCTGCGCGCTCCCCCTCTTCCACCAGAAAGTGAGCATGGCACTGCGCATTGACGGTAAACACCCCGCCGCCCTCAAGACCGACGCCATTGCGACCGAGCGTTTCGCCAAGCGCCGCCAGCGCGCCGGGCGCGTTATCCAGCACCACGTGAAGATCGTACATATCAGGCTCTCCTGTCGGTCGAGGTATAGTCGCGAAATACCTGCGCGACGCGAATGCGGTAGAACGAAAAGATGGTGCGCTGCCCTTCCGCCTGCGCGGCCTGGTGCAGGACGTTTTGCTTCCAGGCGATCACCGCTGCCTCATCGCGCCACCAGGAGAGGGACAAAATCTTCCCCTCCGTGCTCAGGCTCTGAAAGCGCTCAATGGTGATAAAGCCGTCAATCTCCGCCAGCTGCGGCTTCAGTTCTGCGGCAAGTTGCATATAGCGCGGCTGCTCGCCAGGCGCAATATCCGCTTCAAATAACACTGCGATCATAGGTCACTCCCTCCACTGTTCCGTCTCGCCAGTGTTATGCAGCGCCCAACGCGATGCTTCGCCCGGCAACGAAATGTCGCCGTAACCCCCCTTTTTTAGGAGTGATTCAGTTCGCACTTTTCCATGAAACCGGTTGCGGCAGAGCGTCACCAGGCTAGCATGAAACCGGTTTCACCCAGTTACACCTACTCAGTTTCCGATAATAAAAGGTAAATAAAAATGGCCGTTATCAGGGATTACAATAAGTTAGCGAGCGATATCCTGCGGGAGGTCGGCGGTGAAGAGAACATCAGCAACTTCTCCCGCTGCGCCACACGACTGCGTCTTGTCCTCAATGAAACGCCTGCCACGGCAAAAAACAACGTGCAGAGTTTGCCCGGCGTAATTGCGGTGGTTGAGAGCGGCGGTCAGTTCCAGGTGGTGATTGGTACCCATGTCGCCGATGTCTTTAACGCCCTGAGCGGCATGGTGAAAGAGCGCGGGGATGACGCGCCGCCAGCCAAAACGCGCTGGCTTGATGCGGTGATCGCCACCATGTCAGCGGTGTTTGCCCCAATCGTCTATATTCTTGCCGCCGCCGGGATTTTACAGGGTTTGTTGATCCTGCTCGGCCTTGCGGATGCGGATGCGGATATCAAGTCCACCGGCACCTTTGCGGTGCTCAACTTTATGTCCTGGACGCCGTTTGCCTTCCTGCCGGTGTTTATTGCTATCACCGCCGCGCGCCATTTTAAGTGCAACCCCTTTAATGCCGTGCTCTGCTGCTGTGCGCTGATCAACCCCGAGTGGACGGCGCTGGCGGGCAAAATCGCCGCCGGTAACGAAGTGAAGTTCCTCTTCTTCCCGCTGGCGGAAACAGTTTATACCTCGTCGGTGCTGCCGCCGCTGTTCCTCGTCTGGGCGCTGTCGTGGTTTGAGCGCCGGGTGGAAAAATGGCTGCCGGAGGTGGTAAGCCCGCTCTTTACACCGCTTATCTGCTTTGTGGTGATTGTGCCGCTGACGCTGATTGTGATTGGGCCGCTGACCAGTTGGGCAGCGATTGGCGTGGCAAATGGCTACAACGCCCTTTTCCATGCCGCTCCGGCGCTGGCGGCCGCGATTATTGGCGGCGTCTGGCAGGTGATTGTGATTTTTGGCGTTCACTGGGGCATTACGCCGGTGATCATGGCCAACTTCGACACCCAGGGGTATGACTCCTTCCAGGCTTACCAGACCATCGCGGTGATTGGTCAGATGGCAGCAGTCTTCGGCGTGTTTATCAAAAGCCGTAACAAACAGCTGAAAGCCACCTCGCTGTCGGCGGGCGTCACCGCTATTTTTGGTATTACCGAACCGGCGATTTACGGCGTTACGCTGCGCTTTAAAAAGCCCTTTATCTGCGGCTGTATTGGCGGTGCCATCGGCGCAGTGGTCGCCAGCCTGTTTGGCAGCCTCTATTATGCTTATGCCGCGCTGCCGGGCCTCTTTACGCTGGTGAACGCCATCAGCCCCGATGCACCTATGTCCTTTATTGGCGAACTGGCCGGTGCCGGGACGGCGATTGTGCTGACCGTAGTGATGGTGCAGTTTGTTGGCTTTGACGATCCGGTTGAAGAGACGCCCGCAGAGCAGAAACCAGCGACGGTTACCGTTGGCACACTACAAATGCTCAGCCCGATTAAAGGCGAAGTGATTGCGCTGGAGAGCGTGAAAGATGAAGCGTTTGCCGGCAAAGTGCTGGGCGATGGCATCGCGATTGTCCCCGCCGAAGGGAAAGTGGTCGCGCCTTGCGATGCGCAGGTCGCGACATTAATTGACTCCCATCACGCTATCGGCCTGATCTGTGACAATGGCGCAGAATTACTGATCCATGTTGGCCTGAATACCGTTAATTTACAGGGGCAATACTTTACGCCGCTGGTGAAAGAGGGCGACCGGGTGACAGCAGGCACGCCTCTGCTGGCATTCGATAAGGCGAAAATTGAGCAGGCCGGGTATGATTTAACAACGCCGGTGCTGGTAGTGAACAGCGATGAGTTCACGCTTACTCACCATCAGTCACAAGGTGCCGTCACGGCGGGAGCGCCGCTGATGTCGCTGGCCTGACAAGAGAGATAACACGAGCGAGGATGAAGAATGGTAACGATACTGGATGTCGCACGGCTGGCAGGCGTCTCCAAAGCGACGGTATCGCGCGCGCTGAACGGCAAAGTCTTTGTCCGCGAAGAGGTTAAAGCCCGCATTATGCAGGCGATTGACGAAACGGGTTACAAGCCAAACCAACTGGCGCGCAACCTTGCCAATAATAAAACCAACTCCGTCGGTCTGGTGATCACTAACGGGCTCTACAACGGCCCGTTCTTCTCCAGCATGATTTACCACGCGGCGACCGACAGCGAAATGCACGGTCGTCAGCTGGTGCTGGCGGATGGAAAACACAGCGCGCAAGAGGAGCGGGACGCTATCGACCTGCTGCTGTCGCTGCGCTGTGAAGCGATCCTCATCTACCCGAAATACCTGACGGTCGCCGAGCTGGACGAGATTATTGATACCAGCGAGACGCCGATTGTGGTGATTAACCGCGAGCTGACCCGCAACCGCAGCCAGTGCGTGTTTGTTGACCACCAGCAGAGCAGTGAAAGGATGGTGGCGTATCTGCTGGCGCAGGGGCATACGCGTATTGCCTTTGTCGCCGGTTTCGAGGGGTCGCCCACCGGCGACAGCCGTCTGGCGGGGTATCACCAGGCGCTGCGCAACGCCGGAATCGAGCCGGACCCACAGTTGCTGGTGCGCGGCAGTTGGAGCACCGATAGCGGTTATGCGGCCGGGCGCGAGCTGCTGGCGCGCAATGTGCCGTTCAGCTGTGTGCTGGCGGGGAATGACGATATGGCGATTGGCGTGGCGAAAGCGTGTCAGGAGGCCGGGCTGCGCCTGCCGGAGGATGTTTCCCTTGCCGGGTTCGATGATTCGGTGATTGGCAAATATTACAACCCGGCGCTCACCACCCTGCATGTGCCGATGGATGAGATGATCCGCCACGCGGTAGCGATCCTCTTGTTGCCGGATGAAACGCCCCCGCGCGCCCATCAGGGCGAGTTGGTGTGCCGCGAGTCGGTGGTTAAGGTAGGCTAATGCCTGGTTTTTGTAGGCCGGATAAGGCAAAGCCGCCATCCGGCAATGCAGCAGATTAATGCCTGATGGCGCTGCGCTTATCAGGCCTACGCAAACCGAATCGGTCAATAGCTTTGTAGGCCGGATAAGGCACCAGCCGCCATCCGGCAATGCAGCAGATTAATGCCTGATGGCGCTGCGCTTATCAGGCCTACGCAAACCGAATCGGTCAATAGCTTTGTAGGCCGGATAAGGCACCAGCCGCCATCCGGCAATGCAGCAGATTAATGCCTGATGGCGCTGCGCTTATCAGGCCTACGCAAACCGAATCGGTTGAGAGCTTTGTAGGCCGGATAAGGCGGGAGCCGCCATCCGGCAATGCCACCGATTAATGCCTGATGGCGCTGCGCTTATCAGGCCTACAAATACTTATCACGCCGACAAATACCGAATCGTTTGCTACGCGCCGATGCTGTTTAACGTCTCCAGCGCCTCGCGCGGCAATACCAGCTTGGCGCTGGCGAGGTTCTCCTGCAGATGCTGCGGAGAGGAGGTGCCAGGGATCAGCAAAATATTGGGTGAACGCTGTAACAACCACGCCAGCGCCACCTGCATGGGCGTGGCATCAAGCTCCGCCGCCACCGCATTCAGCTCGCTCGATTGCAGCGGTGAAAAACCGCCAAGCGGGAAGAACGGCACAAAGGCGATGCCCTGCTCATTCAGACTATCAATCAGCGCGTCATCCTGGCGGTTCGCCACGTTATAGAGATTCTGCACGCAGACGATGGGCGTCATTTTCTGCGCGTCCGCCACCTGCTTCGCCGTCACGTTGCTCAGGCCAATATGGCGAATCAAGCCGCGATCTTTAAGCTTAATTAAGGTCTCCAGCGGTGCCTCCAGCGACCCTTCCGCCGGGCCGTGGGCACTAAACATCGCGCGCAGGTTCACCACATCCAGCACATCAAGCCCGAGATTGCGCAGGTTATCTTCCACCGCGCGGGTCAGCTCTTCATCACTAAAAGCGGGCAGCCAGTTGGCTTTCTCGTCGCGGCGCGCGCCGACTTTGGTGACAATCGTCAGGTTATCCGGATAGGGATGCAGCGCCTGCTTAATCAATTTATTGGTGACGTGTGGGCCGTAAAAATCACTGGTATCAATATGATTCACCCCGGCGGCCACCGCATCGCGCAGCACCTGCAGCGCGCGCGCTTCGTCGGCCGGCGGGCCAAACACGCCAGGGCCTGCGAGCTGCATTGCACCATAACCCAGACGACCCACTTCGTTGTCGCCCAGACGATAAGTCAGCGAAAGTTCAGACATAGCATTGCTCCTGTGTGTTAAGTCAGTCGATTGTAGGCGGCGCGTCTGAAGGCGGCAATGCACCTTTTGTGCGAAGGGTAAAGGCGCCCCTCAAGCCATGGATATATAACGCAATCGTTACAAGAAATGTCTACACTTGAGAAAACGGGCCTTCTCGAGGATGTCATATGATTTTTCCAGCTATGCCAGTCAACGAAAAAGAGCGTCTGCACTCTTTATACATGATGGATCTGCTTGATAAAAAAGATGACGAACGCTTCGACCGCTTAACCCGCATGGCGAAAACCACCTTCGATGTGCCGATTGCGGTGATTAGCCTGCTCGATCGCGATCGCCAGTGGCTGCTCTCTCGCGGCGGCATCGATACCCATGAAACCCCGCGCAACCTCTCTTTCTGCGCCCACGCCATTCTCGAAGAGGGCGTCTTTATTGTGAAAGATACCCAGATGGATACGCGTTTTGCCGATAACCCCTTTGTTACCGGCGAACCGTGGGTGCGTTTCTACGCCGGTTGCCCGGTGCATCTGCCGGATGGCGCCATTGCCGGCACCATCTGCATTATCGACACCTACCCGCGCCCCTTCTCCAGCGCGGAGATCAACACCCTGCTCGATTTTGCCGCCATCGTCGAAGATGAGTTTTTAATCCTCAGTATGGCGATGACCGATGCCCTGACCGGCATGCCGAACAGCCGCGGCTTTTACCGCTCCGGCGAGAAGCGCTTCACCTTGTCAAAAGAGCACAACACGCCCTTTAGCCTGCTCTATTTCAGTATCGATAACCTGAAGTCGATCAACGAAGTGCTGGGCAGTAAAGAGGGGGATGCGGTGGTGAAAACCTTCGCCAGCACGCTGATGAAATGCCTGCAGGAGCAGGATATCGCCGCGCGCATGGGCGGCGGTGAGTTTGCCGTGCTGCTCAGCAACAGCGCCGAGCACGATGTCGATGCCTTCCTGTTTGACCTGCAAACGCGAATGGACACGCTGGAGGTGAGCGGCGGCAAAAACTACCACATAAATTACTCTCACGGCGTGATTGAGCAGGATGAGAAGTACACCACCCTGCGCGACATGCTGGAGGAGAGCGGCAAAGTGATGTACGCGGAAAAACGTCGTCGCTAAAGGGTGGCGAAACCGCCCTGCCCTTGCCAGCCCTCAAGCCGCTGATAGATCGTCTCTACCGCCGCCTTCACCGGCGGCGTCATCGGGTAGTAAAAGCCGACGATATCGGGCTGAATGCCGAGGAAAATCACCTCGCCGACATCCTCTTTCAACTGATCGATCAGGTAGTTGAGCGGCATATTGTGGGTGGTCATCATAAACATCTCGGCGATGTCGTCCGGGTTAACCACGCGGATCTCGCCGGGGTTAAGCCCCATATCGGTAGCGTCGACCAGCAGCAGCCGTGCCGGGCGCAAATCACGGATCGCGGCAACATCATTCTCCGGCGCGCTGCCGCCATCAATCACCCGCCACTCTCCCGCAGGTTTTGCGGCGCACATCTCCGCCAGCAGCGGGCCTGCGCCATCGTCGCCCATCATGCTGTTGCCAACACAGAGTAAAACGTCAGTCACGTAACCTCCTGACCATCAGATAGATGGCGCTCTCCTGGTAAATGTCATGCAGCATCGACAGCAACTCGCGGCTCCACGCCTGCTGCGTTTCACTTTGCTGCGCCAGCGCGCGGTCAAAAGCGTTCGCCAGCAGCATCACATGCGTACTGTCGATAACAATTTCACCGTAGCGCGGCACCCCTTCCATTTTCCGCCGCGCTTCGCTGCCCGCTTCAAGGGTGGCGATCCACGCCAGATAGTCGTCCCACGAGCAGGTGAGCGCCGCCTCCAGACAGTCGATCACCCCAAGATGGTGACCAATAGCCAGACTGTAGTAGACCACCTGCTGCGCCTGCGGCGGCGTCGCCTCGTTTTCATCGATAAATTTGCGCCGCAGCTGGCTAAAGACCACCGTTTCGCCCATCAGATTTTCGCCTCCTGCACCACCTGATTAAGGTGGCTGACAATCTCCGTCAGGCGCGGATCGTTCTCCTGCGCCAGCCAGTTCATCACTTCATGCTCACCGAGGGTGCGCAGGCGCAGGTAGTCATCGGCAATCTGGCGGCCATAGCGATAACCCGCCAGCCGACGCGCGGTGCGATCCACTTTGACCCGCAATGGCTGCACCATCTGCGGATGGAGGATCTCCGCCGGTTGATCGTCCAGTTCGCCGGGCAGACGAGCGTGAATTTTCTGCTCCAGCAGCCCGAGCGCCATCGCAAAGCCATACAGCGTGGCGGCGGGCGTCGGCGGGCAGCCGGGAATATAGACATCGACCGGCACGATCTTGTCGGTACCGCCCCAGACGCAGTAGAGATCGTGGAAGATCCCGCCGCTATTGCCGCAGGCACCGTAGGAGATGCAGATCTTCGGATCCGGTGCCGATTGCCAGGCGCGTAACGCCGGGGAGCGCATTGCGCGGGTGACCGCGCCGGTAAAGAGCAAAATATCGGCGTGACGCGGCGAGGGCACCACTTTAATACCGAAGCGTTCGGCGTCAAACAGCGGCGAAAGGGTAGCGAAAATCTCAATTTCACAGCCATTGCAGCCGCCGCAATCCACGCGGTAGACGTAGGCCGAGCGTTTGATCTTCTTCAGCAGCGAGGCTTTCATGCTGGCGATGGACTCCTCCACCGTCATGGGCAGCGGAATGCCCTCTGCGTCGCGCGGTCCAATAAGCTGGCTCATTAGCTGGCCTCTCTCATATGGCGGGTCAATTCAATACGGTCGGTTGGCACCAGGCACTGCTGGCGTTTACAGGCCGGGCAGGTTTCAAAGCTGGCGCGGTGCGCTTCGGCGCGGGTGTCGCCGTTATGCGCCAGCAGCGCGATGGCGTAATCGATCTCTTTCTGCACGGCAAAGGGGCGCGCGCATTCGCGGCACTGGCACAGCTCAAAGCGCGACTGTTGCAGAAAGTCGGCCTTGTTCCACACCGCCAGCTCATACTCCTGCGACAGGGTAATCGCCGCTGTCGGGCAGACCTCTTCGCAGCGGGCACAGAAGATGCAGCGCCCAAGATTAAACTGCCAGGCCTGCTCGCCGGTGGCGAGATCGGTCTCTACCGTCAGGGCATTAGAGGGGCAGGCATTGACGCACGCCGCGCAGCCGATGCACTGCTGCGGGTTGTGCTGCGGCTTACCGCGAAAATTTTTATCAACTGGCATCGGCGATAGCGGATAGTCGCTTGTCGGCGCGCCGGTTTTGATCACTTTTTTGATAAAGGTAAACATGGCTTGCAACGCTCCTTCTATTTCAGCGGCGAGTGCTTACGCTCAATGCTGTAGCGCTCCAGCTCTTTGTAGGGCACCACCTGGCTCTTTTTCTTGCGCACATCCACCACCGTCATGCGGTCGGTGCAGGAGTAACAAGGATCGAGGCTGCCGATAATCAGCGGCGCGTCAGAGACGGTATTGCCGCGCAGCATGTAGCGCAGGGTTGGCCAGTTGGCGTAGGTCGCCGCACGGCAGCGCCAGCGGTAGAGTTTCTGGTTGTCGCCGGTCATGCTCCAGTGGATATCATCCCCGCGCGGCGCTTCGGAAAAGCCGAGAGCAAAGCGGTGCGGAATATAGGTAAAGCCCTCGACCATCAGCGGGCCGCCGGGCAGGTTATCGAGCCCGAAATCAATCATGTTCAGGGCGGTAAAGACTTCGTTGATGCGCACTTTCAGGCGCGAAATGACATCGCAGCCCTGCTCGGTGTGGACGGTCATTGGCAGCAGGCCGTAGCCGACAAACGGGTGATCGGCGCGGGTGTCGCGGGCATGGCCGCTGGCGCGCACCATCGGGCCGACATTGCTGAAGTCGCGGGCGATTTGCGGATCAAGGCGGCCAATGCCGACCGTGCGCTGCTCTATGTTCGGCGTGCTCAACAGCATATCGACCAGCTCCTGCACATCGCGGCGCATCTGCTGCGCCAGCTGGCGGGTCTGGATCATCTCATCCTTCAGCATGTCGCGACGGATACCGCCAATCAGGTTCAGGCCGTAGGTTTTACGCGCCCCGGTGAGAATTTCCGCCATCTTCATCGAGGTTTCACGCACGCGGAAGAACTGCATAAAGCCGGAGTCAAAGCCGACAAAGTGGCAGGCCAGGCCGAGGTTGAGCAGGTTGGAGTGCAGGCGCTCCACCTCAAGCAAAATGGCGCGGATCATCTGCGCACGCTCCGGCACGACAATGCCCATCGCGTTCTCCACCGAGGTGGTGTAAGCGGTGCTGTGGGCAAAGCCGCAGATGCCGCAGACGCGATCCGACAGAAAGGTCACCTCGTTGTAACCCATGCGGGTTTCTGCCAGCTTTTCCATGCCGCGGTGAACATAGAACATGCGGTAATCGGCGTCGATAATGTTCTCGCCATCGACGAATAGACGGAAATGGCCCGGTTCGTCAGAGGTGACGTGCAGCGGGCCAATTGGCACCACATTGTTCTTCTTATTACCCAGTTCGTTGATGAACTCGTAGGTTTCCGCATCGGTGGTCGGCGCGGGGCGCTGGCGGTAATCCATGCTGTCTTTGCGCAGCGGATAGAGTTCATCCGGCCAGTCATCGGGCAGCACCAGACGGCGCTCATCGGGCAGGCCTACCGGGATCAGGCCATACATATCGCGCACTTCGCGCTCGCCCCACACTGCCGCCGGCACGCGCGGCGTGACCGAGGGGTACTCCGGTTTCAGGGCATCCACTTCGACGCGCACGGTGATCCAGCACTTCACGCCCTGCTCCATCGACAGCACGTAGTAAACGGCGAAGTGGCCGTTGAGCTTGCGCTCATCGTTGCCAAACAGCACCGACAGCCAGCCGCCCTGCTGGTAGTAGAGGAACTCGACCACCTCCGGCAGATAGTTAATTTTGATGGTCAGGGTCAGCTGATCCTTTGTCTGCCATGCGCTGTCCAGCACCACGCCGGGGAATTTTTCATGCAGCGCGGCAAGGTAGTGTTGGCCGATCTTTTCTTCAGACATAGATGAACTCTCTTAATAGGTCGCCAGCAAGGAGACAAAGGCCAGGAAGGCGACGCCGAAACCGGCCCAGGTAACGCGCGAGGCGGCAACAAAACGCAGGCGCGCCATGCTGTTTTCAAACAGGGCGATAACCAACACGCCGAGCAGCAGTTTCAGCAGCGCGACAACCAGCGCCAGCAGCAGCCCGCCGACGCTGAAGGCAGTCATCTGCCCCAGGGGAAAAAGACGCCGACAAACAGTTGCAGCACCACCAGCTGTTTCAGGCTGATGCCCCACTTGAGGATGGCGAAACCGCTGCCGCTGTACTCGGAGAGCGGCCCCTCCTGCAACTCCTGCTCCGCTTCCGCCAGATCGAACGGCAGTTTGCCCATCTCGATAAAGGTGGCGAAGGCGCAGGCGCAGAGCGCAAGAAACAGCGGCAGGCTGGCGTGCAGCGGCCAGTGATAAACGGTGTCGGTAATGTGGGTGATATGGGTTGACCCGGCGACCAGCGCCGCCACCCACAATCCCAACAGCAGGATCGGCTCCACCAGCACGCCGAGCATCGCTTCGCGGCTGGCACCCAGCCCGGTAAAGGGGCTACCGGTATCCAGCCCGGCGATGGCGAAGAAGAAGCGGGCAATGGCGAAGAGGTAGATAAGCGTGATCAGATCGCCGAGTAGCGGCAGCGGTGAGGCCACCGTCACCACCGGCAGCGCAGTGGCAATCGTCAGCATCACGCCAACCATCACCAGCGGCGTCAGACGAAAGACCCAGCCGGAAGCCGCCGGGGCAATGCTCTGCCGCCCAAGCAGTTTGAACAGATCGCGATACTCTTGCAGCACGCCCGGCCCGCGCCGGTTGTGCAGACGCGCACGCGCCACGCGGCTGATGCCGGAAAGTAGCGGCGCAAGGGCGAACAGCACCAGCGCCTGTACAACAGCAAACAGAAAACTCATCTTCAGGCTCCTCGGGAAATCACCACAACCACCAGCACCGCCAGCTCAATCAGCGCCAGGCGACGAAACAGCAGCGGCGCGGCGTCGCCCCGCCAGACGGGCAGCGACAGCGTTGGCTCCAGCCATTTGCGCAGCGCGAGTACCGGCGCGAAGGCCGCTTTAACCGGCATCGCAAAACCGTGGGCGGTGATGACCATCGACGCTTCATGGTCGTAACCGCACACCCACGCTGCCCCCCTGCTGCGGGACGGCAGACGGTCGCCCTTCAGCAGCACGAGCAGCAGCAGCGGCAGCAGCGTCGCGGCAATCAGCAGCAGGGCAATCATCGGTTGCGACACCACGGTGTTCGCCGTTTCAAGCGGTAGCGGCACGGCACTGAACAGGCGCGGCAGCAGCCAGGGCGCGGCAACCCCGCCAATCACACAGCAGATCGCCAGCGCCGCCACGCTTACACTCATCAGCCACGGCAGCGGACGCGGATTTTCCGCCTGCGCGCTGCGCGGTGCGCCAAGGAAGGTGACGCCATAGACTTTCGCCATGCACATCACCGCCAGCGCGCCGGTGATTGCCAGCCCAACCGCCAGCAGCGGCCCCATCACTTGCAGAAGAAAATTGCCGCTGGCGCTTAAGCGGAAGAAGGCCTGGTAGATCACCCACTCACCAGCGAAACCGTTGAGCGGCGGCAGCGCGGCCATCGCCATCAGGCCAACCAGCATCGCCAGCGAGATAAGCGGCATGCGTTTACCGAGGCCGCCCAGTTTTTCGATATCGCGATAACCGGTAGCAAACCAGAGCGCGCCCGCACCGAGAAACAGCGTGCTTTTAAACAGGCTATGGTTGAAAAGATGATAGAGACCGCCGACCAGCCCGAGCGCCACCAGCGCAGGCTGGCGCAGCGCAAGCCCGCTGATGCCCGCGCCAAGGCCGAGCAGGATAATGCCGATATTCTCCAGCGTGTGGTAAGCCAGCAGCCGCTGGATATTGTGTTCCATCAGCGCATACAGCCCGCCGACAAAAGCGGTCAGCAGACCAAACGCCAGCAGCAGCACGCCCCACCACAGCGGCGGTTGCCCGCCAAGTAAAGAGAGCGTCAGAATGCCGAACAGGCCAACTTTCATCACCACGGCGGAGAAGAGCGCCGCTGCCGGGGCCGGGGCATTGGCATGGGCCTGCGGCACCCAGGCGTGCAGCGGGATAATCCCCGCCAGCAGGCCAAAACCCATCACGCCAAGCAGCCAGGTGCCGCCGCTCAGCGGGTGCAGGCTCAGCACGCTGAAATCGAGAGTCTGGTAGCGCTGCCACAGCAGCCAGCAGAGCAGCGCCAGCAGCAGCGTGCCGAGACGCCCGAGGGCGAACCAGAGTTTGCCGGAGGCGCTGCACCCGGTGAGGAACACCGCGCAGAGCGCCATGATCTCCGCCATCACCACCAGCGCGCCGAGGTTAGCTGCGCTCACCGCGCAGATCGCCGCCGCCAGCAGGAGGTTAATCAGCAGGCCATTGGCTTTTACCGCCTGATGGCGGTGCCACGCCAGGTTATAGAGGCTGATAAAGAAGCCGCAGACGCCAAGCGTCAGCAGCCAGACGGCGCCGAGCGGCGTGAGTAACAGATGAAGGTTGATGAGCGGCACAATACCGCTCACGGTTTGCCCGTCGAGCAGCGCACCAAGACCAGCCGCCGTCGCCAGCAGGCAGCCCACCGCACCACCCAGCCCCGCGAAGAAGCCGCTCAGGGGTTTGAACGCGCTCAGCAGGCCCGCCAGCAGCGCAGCAGCGCTCAGTGTGACGACCGCGGTGCTCAGCAAAGAGAAAAGCGTCATTTTGCACTCCCGTTATTCTGCGCAAACCGCGCCAGATCGCCGTAATCGCTATTAAGGGTCTGCTCGCGTTTGCGGCGGCTGGCGCGATTGATATCGTGCGGGCTGACCAGGTGCAGCGCCTTGGTCGGGCACATGCGCACGCAGGCCGGGCCGTCAGCGTCGAAGTAGCAGAGGTCGCACTTCACAGCGATGGCGCGCACGCCCGGCACCCAGTCGAGCAGCGAACTCACTTTCGCAGGCATTGGCGGCGCGGCGGGCGCTTTCGGCGTGTTGACGTTGGCCGGAATATCCAGCGGACGGCTGCCGGAAAACTCAATCGCGCCGAACGGACAGGCAATCGCGCAGAGCTTACAGCTGACGCAGAGGCTCTCATTGAGCTGCACCGCGCCATCCACGCGGTTGATGGCGTTCACCGGGCAGACCCCGGCGCAGGGCGCATCTTCACAGTGGTGGCACTGCTGCGGCGCAGATTCATGATGGCTGCGCATGACGCGCAGGCGCGGCATCGCCTGCAATCCATACGCGCGGTGCGTCTCGGCGCAGGCCGCCTCGCAGGTGTGGCAGCCAATACAGAGCGCCGGGTCGGCAATTACAAAACGGTTCACCAGTCAATCCTCAGGTGAGTCGCCCGCTTACGGGCAGTCATTTTTGACGAAACATGTCGATGGGTGTCATATCGACACCTGTCGACACTCCAGCTCAGGCCAGCACCGGCGAGTGCCCGTCGCGGGCAAGGGTGTTGAGGTTGGCCGGCGTATCGGCTTCCATTGCGGCATAGAGGTTGTCGTAGACGGCGGCGAGTTTGCCGAGGTAGTGCTCAAGCACCTTTTCGCGATCGCGGACCTCGAACAGGCCATCAATTTTCCCGTCGCTGGTGAGCCGCGCTTCGGCGATTAAACGCTTCTCTTCACTGCCTTTATTGGCAATCGCATACTCAATGGTATGGCCGTTAAAGCCGCCGCTCAGGGTGATATAAACCGTGAAGTGATCGAACAGCACGAAGCAGAGCTGCTGCTCCGGCGCACAGCCGATAGTGTGGTGCAAACGCGCTTTGGCGAGCGTAATGCCCTGAACCAGCGTATTGCAGTAACTGCGCCACGCCTCTTGCAGACGGTGGTGCCGTCCGGCGATGTAATCCGCCTTTTCGCTAATTTCCCAAATCGTCATCTCAGCTTACCCGCTTAATTGAAACAACTGCTGATAAGCATCATCCATGCCAGTTTTTAACCTCCTGATTTTAATTGATTTTATAAAAATAAAGGTGAATTTCGACGTGTCATCTCGTCATTGTCGTCATCGTCACCCTGACTAAATCGGGAGTGGCACTGTTATTGCATTAGCAGGGGAAATGATAAGGAGGCGTTATGCATGAAATCACGTTGTGCCAGCGCGCGCTGGAGGTGATTGAACAACAGGCGGCGGCAAATGGCGCACGCAAGGTCACCGGCGTCTGGCTGAAGGTGGGCGCATTTTCTTGCGTCGAAACGGACGCTTTAACGTTTTGTTTTGATCTGGTCTGCCGCGGCAGCCTGGCGGAAGGTTGTAGACTGCATATCGAACAACAACAGGCCGAGTGCTGGTGTGAGTCTTGCCAGCAGTATGTGACGTTACTCAGTCAGCGTGTACGCCGCTGTCCACAATGCCACAGCGACCAGTTGCAGATCGTCGCCGACGACGGTATGCAAATTCAGCGACTGGAAATTGAGGAGTAAGCAATGTGTACGACATGTGGTTGTCAGGATGGAAACCGCTATATAGAAGGCGATGAACATAACCCCCACTCCGCCTTTCGCAGCGCCCCCTTCGCCCCGGCGACGCGCCCGGCGCTGACCATTACCGGGGTCAAAACCGATGCGTTCAGCCCGACTCAGCTCGACGAGGGCGACCTGCATTATGGCCACGGCGCAGCGGGAACCCACGCGCCGGGCATCAGCCAGCGGCGGATGCTGGAAGTCGAGATCGACGTGCTGGATAAAAACAACCGCATCGCCGCCCGCAACCGCGCGCGCTTCGCGGCCCGCCAGCAACTGGTGCTGAATCTCGTCTCCAGCCCCGGCTCCGGCAAAACCACCCTGCTCACGGAAACCCTGCTGCGCCTGAAAAACCGCCTCCCCTGCGCGGTGATTGAGGGCGATCAGCAAACCGTCAACGACGCCGCGCGCATCCGCGCCACCGGCACCCCGGCAATTCAGGTCAATACCGGTAAAGGCTGCCACCTCGACGCGCAGATGATTGCCGATGCCGCACCGCGTCTGCCGCTGGCCGAGCAGGGCATCCTGTTTATTGAGAACGTCGGCAATCTGGTCTGCCCGGCGAGTTTTGACCTCGGCGAACGGCATAAAGTGGCGGTGCTCTCCGTAACCGAAGGGGAAGATAAGCCGCTCAAATATCCGCATATGTTTGCCGCCGCCTCGCTGATGCTGCTCAACAAAGTCGATCTGCTCCCCTACCTCAACTTCGATGTTGAGCAGTGCATCGCCTACGCGCGGGAGGTAAACCCAGAGATTGAGATCCTGCTGGTTTCCGCCACCAAAGGCGACGGCATGGACGCGTGGCTTGAGTGGCTGGAGGCGCAACGATGTGCATAGGCGTACCGGGGCAGATCTGCGCCATTGACGGCCTGCAGGCGAAAGTTGATGTCAGCGGCATCCAGCGTAATGTCGATTTAACGCTGGTCGGCAGTGAAGATGAGCAGGGTCGCTCGCGTATCGGCCAGTGGGTGCTGGTGCACGTCGGCTTTGCCATGAGCATCATCAACGAAGCGGAAGCGCGCGAAACGCTGGCGGCGCTGCAAAATATGTTCGACGTTGAGCCGGATGTCGGCGCGCTGCTCTACGGCGAGGAGGGATAATGCGCTTTGTCGATGAATACCGCGCACCGGAGCAGGTGATGCAGCTTATCGCCCGCCTGCGTGAACGTGCTAACGCACTTGCTTACACCGCCACGCGACCGCTGCGCATTATGGAGGTGTGCGGCGGCCACACGCATGCCATTTTCAAATTTGGCCTCGACCAGCTGCTGCCGGAGAATATTGAGTTTATCCACGGCCCCGGCTGCCCGGTCTGCGTCCTGCCGATGGGGCGCATCGACACCTGCGTGGAGATCGCCAGCCACCCGGAGGTGATCTTCTGCACCTTCGGCGACGCCATTCGCGTACCGGGCAAAAACGGCTCACTGTTACAGGCGAAGGCGCGCGGCGCGGATGTGCGCATCGTCTACTCGCCGCTCGATGCGCTGGCGCTGGCGGAGAAAAACCCGCAGCGTAAGGTGGTCTTTTTTGGCCTCGGCTTCGAAACCACCATGCCGGCCACCGCGATTACGCTACAACAGGCGAAGGCGCGGGATATCAACAACTTCTGGTTTTTCTGCCAGCACATCACGCTGATCCCGACCCTGCGCAGCCTGCTTGAACAGCCCGATAACGGCATTGACGCCTTTCTCGCGCCCGGCCACGTCAGCATGGTGATTGGCACCGATGCCTACACCTTTATTGCCGATGAGTTTCAGCGCCCGCTGGTGGTCGCCGGTTTTGAGCCGCTCGACCTGTTACAGGGCGTGTTGATGCTGGTCGAGCAGAAGATTGCTGCCCAAAGCCGGGTGGAGAATCAGTATCGCCGCGTGGTACCAGATGAGGGCAACCGGCGGGCGCAAGAGGCGATTGCCGAGGTGTTCACCGTGCGCGGCGACAGCGAGTGGCGCGGGCTGGGGATGATTGGCGAGTCGGGCGTGCATCTGACTGCTCCCTATCAGCGTTTTGACGCCGAAGCCCATTTCCAGCCAGCCATGCAGCAGGTCTATGACGACCCGCGCGCCCGCTGCGGCGACGTGCTGACCGGGCGCTGCAAACCGCACCACTGCCCGCTGTTTGGCAACACCTGTAATCCACAAAGCGCCTTTGGCGCGCTGATGGTCTCCTCTGAAGGAGCCTGCGCTGCCTGGTATCACTATCGTGCTCAGGAGTGTGAAGTATGAATGAGGTTCAGATGGCGCACGGCAGCGGCGGCCAGGCGATGCAGCAGCTGATAGGCGAACTCTTTATGCAGGCTTTTGCCAACCCCTGGCTGGCGGAGCAGGAGGATCAGGCGCGCCTCGATCTCACCGCGCTGGCGGCGGGCGGCGACAGGCTTGCCTTCTCCACCGACAGCTATGTGATTGACCCGCTGATTTTCCCCGGCGGTGACATCGGCAAACTCGCCGTCTGCGGCACCGCCAATGATGTGGCGGTCAGCGGCGCGATCCCGCGCTACCTCTCCTGCGGCTTTATCCTCGAAGAGGGGCTGTCGATGGCAACCCTGAAACAGGTGGTGGAGAGCATGGCGGCAACGGCCCGCAGCGCCGGGATCGCCATTGTCACCGGCGACACCAAAGTGGTGCAGCGCGGCGCAGCGGATAAGCTGTTTATTAATACCGCCGGTATTGGTGCGATCCCCGCCACTATTCACTGGGCGGCGGCCTCGTTACAGCCGGGCGATGTGCTACTGGCAAGCGGCACGCTGGGCGACCACGGCGCGACGATCCTCAACCTGCGTGAAGGGCTGGGGCTCGACGGGGAGTTAAGCAGCGACTGCGCGGTGCTGACGCCGTTAATTGAGACGCTGCGCGATCTGCCCGGCGTCAAAGCTCTGCGCGACGCAACGCGCGGCGGCGTCAACGCGGTGGTGCATGAGTTTGCCGCCGCCTGCGGGTATGGCATTGAATTACAAGAGAGCAAATTGCCGATTAACCCGGCGGTGCGCGGCGTATGTGAACTGCTGGGGCTGGATGCGCTTAACTTCGCCAATGAGGGCAAACTGGTGATCGCCGTTGCGCGCGACAGCGCCGAACTGGCGCTTAGCCGCTTACGCGCCCACCCTTTAGGTAAAGATGCATCGATGATTGGCGAAGTGGTCGAACAACAGGGCGTGCGGTTAGCCGGGCTTTACGGCGTGAAACGCCTGTTAGATCTCCCCCATGCGGAGCCGTTACCGCGGATCTGCTAGTTGTTATTTTTCACACCTGTTGGTGTGTTTCTGGATGAGCAAAATGTCGTATACACCGATGAGCGATCTCGGACAGCAAGGGCTTTTCGATATCACGCGGATTTTATTACAGCAGCCGAACGTGGCGGCGCTCAGCGAAACGCTGGCGCAGCTGGCGCGTCAGGCGGGGCTGGCGCAGGGCGCGGCGATTGTGCTGTGGCATGCAGATAGCCACCGGGCGAGCCGCTACAGTGTGCAGACAACGGAAAAGGGTGCGGAGTATGGCGATCAGGCGCTGCTGGCGAGCGGCCCGGTGCGGCATATTCTCTCGCACCCGCAGACGCTGCACTGCACGGCGGAGCTGTTTAATGAGACCTGGCCCGTCCTTGCCGCAAGCGGGCTTTACCCACCCTTCGCCCACTACGCGCTACTGCCGCTGGCAGCGGAGGGGCAGATTTTCGGCGGCTGCGAGTTCTTTCGCTATGACGACCAGCCCTGGAGCGAGCGCGAGCTGGAGCGCCTTAATACGCTGACGCAGCTAGTCGCGGTAGTGGCCGAACAGTTGCAGACCCGCGACCGGCGCACGCCGGACTATGCCCTGCTCAGCCAGGAGCGCAACGATTACCGCATTCTGGTCGCTATCACCAACGCCGTGCTCTCACGGCTGCATATGGATGAACTGGTGAGCGAAGTCGCCAAAGAGATCCATTACTACTTCGGCATTGACGCCATCAGCCTGGTGCTGCGCGGCAGCCGCAAAGGCAAGCTGACCATCTACTCCACGCACTACCTTGATGAGGCCAATCCGACGCACGAAACCCAGGAGGCGGACGAGGCGGGCACGCTGACGGAGCGCGTGTTCCTGAGTAAAGAGATGCTGCTGCTCAACCTGCACGAGCGCGACAAACTTGCCCCCTATGAGCGGATGCTGTTTGAGACCTGGGGCAACCAGATCCAGACGCTCTGCCTGCTGCCGCTGATGTCGGGCAAAAACCTGCTCGGCGTGCTGAAGCTGGCGCAGTGCCAGAAAGAGGTCTTTACCCAGGCGAACCTCAAGCTGCTGCGCCAGATCGCCGAGCGTATCGCCATTGCGGTAGATAACGCGCTGGCCTATCAGGAGATCCATCGCCTGAAGGAGCGGCTGGTGGATGAGAATCTCGCGCTGACCGAGCAGCTTAATAAAGTCGACAGCGAATTCGGCGAGATCATCGGCCGCAGCGAGGCGATGTCGCGGGTGCTGAAACAGGTGGAGATGGTGGCGCGCAGTAACAGCACGGTGCTAATCCTCGGCGAAACCGGCACCGGTAAGGAGCTGATTGCCCGCGCTATCCACAACCTGAGCGAGCGCAACAGCCGCCGGATGGTGAAGATGAACTGCGCGGCGATGCCGGCCGGATTGATGGAGAGCGATCTTTTTGGTCATGAGCGCGGTGCGTTTACCGGTGCCAGCGCCCAGCGCATCGGCCGCTTTGAGCTGGCGGATAAGAGCTCGCTGTTTCTTGATGAGGTGGGCGATATGCCGCTCGAGCTGCAACCGAAGCTGCTGCGCGTGTTGCAGGAGCAGGAGTTTGAGCGGCTCGGCAGTAACAAATTGATCCGCACCGATGTGCGGTTGATCGCCGCCACCAATCGCGATCTGAAGAAGATGGTCGCCGATCGCGAGTTTCGTAGCGATCTTTACTACCGCCTGAATGTGTTTCCTATCCAGCTTCCGTCGCTGCGCGAGCGCCCGGAAGATATTCCGCTGCTGGTGAAAGCCTTCACTTTCAAAATCGCCCGCAAGATGGGGCGCAATATCGACAGTATTCCGGCGGAAACCCTGCGGGTGCTAAGCGCGATGGAGTGGCCGGGGAATGTGCGCGAGCTGGAGAATATGATTGAGCGCGCGGTGCTGCTGACGCGCGGCAATGTGTTGCAGCTTTCGATGGCGGAGATTGCCATGCCGCCCATGCCCGCGACGCCGCCTGCCGAGTCACCGCGCGACGGGGAGGATGAGTATCAGCTGATTGTGCGCGTATTAAAAGAGACCAACGGCGTGGTCGCCGGGCCAAAAGGTGCCGCGCAGCGGTTGGGGCTGAAGCGCACGACGCTGCTCTCACGGATGAAACGGCTGGGGATTGATAAGGATGATTTGTCGGGTGGATAAGGTTCAGGTGCCATCCGGCAACCTTTTTGAACGCCAATGCCGGATGGCGCTTGCGCTTATCCGGCCTACGCCGTTTCAGAAACAGGTTTTGTAGGCCTGATAAGGCGCAGCCGCCATCAGGCATTCCTTCAGCAACACAAATTTTCCCTTTACATCAAATCTCACAGCGAGGGGGTTGTGTCCCCGCTGAAATCGGCGAACCGAAGCGTGAATGACAAGGTCTGGACGCCATGGATGGCGGACAGAGGCGAACCGAGACAGGGACTCGTTCCAGAATGGAACGAGTAAGTCGAGTCGAGCCGGCCGCCGTCAGGCACGCGGGAGGTGAGCGCAGTGCGCAGCACCGATTTCCTCGCGGGGCCGCGGGGATTGACAAGGGGAGCGCGGCCGCTCCCCTTGTCCCGTTCACCGCACCGGTGATTAAATCAGCCACCAGACGCCTGGTGAACGGAACTCTTCCACCAATGCCCCATGCAAGCTCCATTGCCGGATGGCGCTTGGCGCTTATCCGGCCTACAGGTTATTTGCGTCGATACTTTTCGGGCAACTCCGGTACCGGGCGCTTATCGTCGATCAAATGGCGCACCGTCAATATCGGATGCCGCCACAACATGCGTGGCCCCGCCCAGCGCATCACCTGCTTCATCTCTTCGCGCTTTGCTGGCTGATAACAGTGCACCGGGCACTGCTTACAGGCCGGTTTTGCCTCGCCGAAGACGCATTTATCAAGCCGCTTCTCCGCGTAGGCATAGAGATCCGCGTAGTGCGCCGCGCTGCTCACCGCATCCGGGCAGGCGCGTTGATAGAGGGCAATCATCTTCCTGATGGTCAATTTTTCCCGCAGGATGCGTGGTCCAGACATCGTTATCACCAATAATTAAGATGCATTAATAATACAACTTAATACCTCGTGATGGCACCCTGGGTGCGCGTTTTATGCACTCTCGTCACTCAACGTCGCATGCACCATGGTGATAATCACCCGCTCCAGCTCCTCTTTCGCCTGCTGTTCGCTAATCGCATCCTGCACTGCCGCCCAGGAGAGCCCTTCGGCAGCGCCGAGCATCGCCCATAACGCGGCGTCGCGCAGAGGCGCACCACAAAACGGCGCAAACAGCGTGCGGCATGTGCCGGTGAAATCCACCGCGTATTCGCGGCGGATCTTCTCCAGCTCTGGCGTCCCGGCCAGCGCCGCCAGCAGGCTAGGCATCTCACGCCCCTGGAACAGCACGCATTCGATATAGGTTTTCGCAACCACCTCTGCGCGCGGCTGTAGCTCGGGTGCGGTCTGCGCCAGCAGCGACTCCAGTTTGCGGTTCTGGCGCTGATCGTACTCACGATAGAGCGCCGCCAGCAGCCCGGAGCGGCTGGTAAAGTGGTCGTAAACCACCGGTTTGGTGACGCCCGCGCGTTCAGCTAAATAGCCGAGCGTCAGCGCTTCGGTACCCAACTCATGAATGATCTGCCATGCCACCTCAACAAGCTGTGCGTAGCGCTCTTCCCGCGAGAGCCGCTGGCGTACACGCGTATCGGCCATAATTTGCCTCCTTGACAAGCTTATATACCATTAGTAACTTACTAGTAGTAGGTTACTGATAGTATATAAGCCTACGGTGATTGATCCGTAATGGCAACCGAGGAGAAGAACATGCATGCACTGATCGTAGTCTCTCACCCGCTCGACACCTCATTAACCCGTGGCCTGGCGCACGCGGTGGCAGAAGGGATCCGCGAAGAGAACGCGCAGCACAGCGTTGAGATCGCCGATCTGGCGCGGGAGGGCTTTAACCCGTCTTTCACTGCCGCCGATTACAACGCCTTTATGCAAACCGCCCCGCTGCCCGCCGATGTGCGGGCTGAACAGGCGCGGATTGAGAAAGCCGACGCGTTGATACTGGTGTTTCCTATCTACTGGTGGACGATGCCGGGGCAGTTAAAGGGGTGGATCGATCGCGTCTTTGCCAACGGCTGGGCTTACGAAGATAGCGGTACCGGCAAAGTGATCAAGAAGCTGGGGCATCTGCCGGTGCATCTGGTGGCGACAGGCGGCGCAGACACTAAAACGTTTGAAAAACATGGCTATGCGCAATCCTGGAATACGCAAATTCCGCACGGTATTTTCGATTACTGCGGCGCGCCGGTGTTAACCAACGCCACGCTGATGCAGCCCGATCTCGGTTCGCCTCAGGCTTGCCTGCAAAAAGCGCGTGAGATCGGCAAAACTATTTTTGCTGCTAACCTGGTGTAATTTTCCGCCGGAGAGGAGCCTGCGCCCTCTCCGGGCTCGCTAAAAAATTACTGAATTTGTGAAGAAGAGCATAACAATCGGTCAACCAGAGATAATTGTGGCAGATTGCAGAATACCTCCCTCCGGCACGCTCCCGTATACTTGTTTTATCTCAGGAAAAAAGTACTAAACGCAAATTTACGGCTCCTGTGAAGATGTACTGACGCCCTTTTGGCAAAAATGGGAATAATTGGCGCGCGCGTTGAGGGTAGAGAAGCATATTTCTCTTTCGACATTACAGGCGAGCCTGTTTGCTTACCGTTAATGATAAGCCAGATATCCTGCCGCTTCGGTCATTATTGAAGCATTTCCAGGAGCCCTGAACGCAGATGAAGAGCGTTCGCGCCAGAAAAAAAGGCAGTGTTCATTAAGCAGGAAGCGCGCGCAGAGCGATCGCCAACGCGCTGAAATTTTGACATGTATGAGCAAGTCGTAAGGAGTGAACGATGCAGCCAACGCCAATGATCGGCACACAGGAGATCAAAACCGTCCACGAACAGCAGCTCTTTAAGGGAAAGCCTTTCCATGTGTTTATCTTCAACAAATCGGAGAGCGCCAGCGGGCTGCATCAGCATGATTATTATGAATTTACGCTTGTTCTGACCGGGCGTTACTACCAGATCATTAACGGCAAGCGCGTGCTGCTGGAGCGCGGCGACTTTGTCTTTATCCCGCTGGGTTCGCACCACCAGAGCGTCTATGAGTACGGCGCCGCGCGGATCCTTAATGTGGGGATCAGCCGCAAATTTTTCGAACAGTACTATCAATCGCTGATGCCGTTCTGCTTTGTTGCCTCGCAACCTTACCGCACGCACAGCGCATTTTTGACCTATGTTGAAACAGTGATTGCTTCGCTCAATTTTCGCGAGAACGGGCTGGATGAGTTTATCGAAACCGTCACCTTTTATGTGCTCAATCGCCTGCGCCACTACCGCGAAGAGCAGGTGCTGGAGGATATTCCCCAGTGGCTGAGAAGCACCGTTGAAGCGATGCACGACAAGCGCCAGTTCAGCGACAATGCGCTGGAGAATATGGTGCGGCTCTCCTGCAAATCGCAGGAGTATCTTACCCGCGCGACCCGGCGCTTTTATGACAAAACGCCGATGCAGATCATCAATGAGATCCGTATCGATTTTGCGAAAAAGCAGCTCGAGATGACCAACTACTTGGTGGCCGACATCGCCTGGGAGTCGGGCTACAGCAGCCCAAGCCTGTTTATCAAAACCTTCAAAAAAATGACGTCGTTTACACCCAACAGTTATCGCAAGCGGTTGACGGAAATCACGCAGTAACGCCCGCTGGCGCGACCCTCCACAGGAGAGAGCATGGATCCGAAACTGAAAGTTGTCACTATCGGCGGGGGTAGCAGCTATACGCCGGAACTTCTTGAAGGGTTTATCAAGCGCTACCACGAACTGCCGATTACGGAGTGGTGGCTCGTTGACGTCGAGGAAGGAAGAGAGAAGCAGGAGATTATTTTCCAGCTCTGCCAGCGGATGGTGGCAAAAGCGGGCATTCCGCTAAAAGTCTACCAAACGCTGGATCGCCGCGAGGCGTTGCAGGGCGCGGATTTTGTTACCACCCAGTTGCGCGTCGGCCAGTTAAAAGCGCGCGAACTGGATGAGCGCATTCCCTTAAGCCACGGCTATCTTGGTCAGGAGACCAACGGCGCAGGCGGCTTGTTCAAAGGCTTGCGCACCATTCCGGTCATTTTCGATATTCTGCGCGACGTGGAGGAGATCTGCCCGAACGCCTGGGTGATTAACTTCACTAACCCGGCGGGAATGGTGACCGAAGCGGTCTGTCGCCATACCGACTTCAGGAAATTTATCGGCGTCTGCAACATTCCTGTCGGCATGAAGATGTTTGTCCGCGATGTGCTGGCGCTGGAAGCGCATGATGAGATCGCGCTCGATCTTTTCGGCCTCAACCATATGGTGTTTCTCAGCGATGTGCAGGTAAACGGCGTGTCGCGCTTCGCGGAGTTGCTCGACGGCGTTGCCAGCGGAAAGTTGCAGCCATCGTCGGTGAAAAACATCTTTGACCTGCCGTTTAGCGAAGGGTTGATTCGCGCTCTCAACCTGCTCCCCTGCTCCTACCTGCTCTACTACTTCAAGCAGAAAGAGATGCTGGCGATTGAGCTTGGCGAATATTACAAAGGCGGCGCGCGGGCGCAGGTGGTGCAGCAGATCGAAAAAGAGCTGTTTGAACTCTATAAAGATCCCAACCTTGATGTGAAACCTCAGGCGCTGGAGCAGCGCGGCGGTGCCTGGTACTCGGATGCAGCCTGCGAAGTGATTAACGCCATCTATAACGATAAGCAGACCGAGCACTATGTGAATATTCCCCATCACGGGCATATCGACAACATTCCAGCGGAGTGGGCGGTTGAGATGACCTGCCTGATTGGGCGCGAAGGAGCAACGCCGCATCCGCGTGTCACCCACTTTGATGACAAGGTGCTGGGGCTGATCCACACCATCAAAGGCTTTGAGATCGCCGCCAGCCGGGCAGCGCTGAGCGGCGAGTTTAATGATGTGCTGCTGGCGCTCAATCTCAGCCCGCTGGTGCACTCCGACGGTGACGCCGAGGTGCTGGCGCGCGAGATGTTGCTGGCTCATGAGAAGTGGCTGCCGAACTTCGCCGCTACCCTTGCCCGCCTTAAGCATCAGCAAGCTTGATGCCGGGGCCGTCTGCCCGCCCGGAACAGGCTAATGCGGCGCACTTCTGCGCCGCATTGGTTACTTACCACCACACCTCAGCCTGGGCGCCGACGGTGAACTGCTCCCGCCGCTCATCGCCAAAGCGGAAGTGGCTGATGCCGTTCTCCTGCGCGCGGAGCCAGCTGGCGTAAAACCGCAGCTCCGGTCGCGAGGTCAGCAGGCTGGTGTCCACTTTCAGTGCGTGATAGAGCGTGGCTTTATACCCCTTCTCACGGTAATCCTCGCCCTGCTGGCGGTTGGTTTGTTTAAACCACGCCAGCTCGACGCCCGTCTGGTTATGCTTATCCCAGATCCACGCCGGGCGCATCACCGCCCGGTAGCTGCGAAAATCCGTATGCGCGCCGGTGTCATAGCTGTAAATATCCTGCCCGGCGGCGTAGACCAGCGCGTGCGCCAGCACGATCTGCGATGAGGGGTAGAACTCGCCCTGCGAGATGGCGCGCACGGCGTGCCCGTAGGTGTGTTCGCCATAATAATTGTCGTGGTAACCGTAGCTCGCTCCGGAGTTGGAGATAAGCGCAAAGCCGCTCGCCAGCGCGTTATCCGCCGCCTGTAGCGTGAACTCCTCAAACCCGCCCGCGCTAAAGCTCTGTCGCAGGATCGCACCCGCTAACCACGCATCTTTAATGCTGTAATAGTGCCCCGCTTTTTCACCCGCCCGGTAGGTGGCAGATTTGTTCGCCAGCGAGTAGCGGCCAAACAGCTCGAGCGTGGCGCGATCCCACAGCGGCAGCGCGTTATAGCGAAGATCGACAGTGTGGGTGTTGACCTGAATAGTGTTGTGGCTGGCAGGGTAGTTCACCGCATGGGCGTCAAGATCCTGGCGCACCAGCGCAACGTTGAGTTTGCCCGCACCGAGCGCCCAGTTTTCCACGCCGATCCCCGCGCCGCTGTCGGTCTGGTGGCTTTTCCAGTCGAGCATCTGGATCTCATACTTTGGCAGGTTGTGTTTACCGACCCAGAGATCCGCTTCCGGCGCAAAGGGCAGGAAACCGCGCGTAGTAAGGTAGATATCGGAGAACTGCAGGAGGTTTTCTGAGTGTTTGTCGAACCACGCGGAGCCGTACTGTGCGCCAACATTGCCATCTAACTGCACCACGGCATGCGCCGATTTGCTCCCCTCCTCATAAACCCGCTGCGAGAAGGTTAAATCGAACCACGATGAGTACCCATTGCCAAAACGCCCCAGCGAGCCGATGGCGTACTCTTTTGGCGAGCCGTTGTCGGCCGCACCCCAACCGGAACGCAGATAGCCGTGCCAGGCAAAACCGATATCCTCTTTAACGAACTCGCTGATCTCTTTCAGCGTAGGGTGGGATTTTTCTGCCGCAGCGGCCTGCGGCTGTACGGTCGATTTTGCCCCGCTATCGCCGCTTGCTCTGGCCTGTTCCAGCTCCGCTTTCGCCTGCGCCAGCTCCGTCATATTGCGTTGTAATGCCATTTCCAGTTGGCTCAGTCGCTCCTCAACCGTTAATTGTTGCGCAGAGGCGTGCGCGCAGACTGCTGTAATCAGCAGTGCGAGTAATGATTTATTCATAATAACTAATCCATTTATTAATATATAAACGCGCTGAATAAAGATTCCCTTTAATTTAATTTGCGCGTCTTACCCTGAATGCGTGAAATATAAGAAAGTTAACAAATACAGAAAGATAAGATTATTGATAAATGAGGGGATAACCCTGGTAACGGCCTCCTTAACAACTATTATTGAGCGGGTAATAGTCATTCAGGATGTTTCGGTATGTCTATAAAGATAAATTCATTTTTAGATCTCTCTCGCACAGAATTTTCTCGGAAATTTCACACATTCATGAAATGGTTTCTATACTCTCTGCGGAGGTTTATTAATGAGAAAATTACTTCGTTCTTTATTTGCCAGCCCTGACAAGCTGTTACAGGTGATGAGTCACAGTGAAATCCAGGATTCGATTGAAGATGGTGAGCGCATTGTGGTCGATGCTGACGGCAACGCCTCGGTGAATATCCACTGCAAAAGGGTACAGGAAGATTTTAGAGAGCACGTTGATGCGTTGAAGAGGGCTTAGGATGGGTACAGCAATATTCATGGTTTTGATGGTTTGCGGCTACTGGTACACCTCGCACGACCTCTCGACACGCTTCAAATTCAAACGCAGCTTCGGCTGGGACGTCTACTTTCTGGTGGCGCTCTACGGCTGCGTCTTCGTCCTGCAGGGGATTATCGCCACCGCGGTAATCTGGCTCTGCCTGCTCGCCAGTTCGGCGGTGATGAACTCTTTTCCCGCCACGTTTGGCGCGGAAGAGCACCACCTGCATATGACGTTTATGAACTGGACCTTCCTCGGCATCCAGGCGCCGGTGGTGATTATGCTCGCCTTTGCGGTGCTGTTTTGCCTGTGGCATTCGAACTGGTCCAGCAGCGCGCGCCTCGATATCCCCGGCCGCCGCGAGTTGTATAAACACCTCTCGCGCGCCAACGGCATTGAGGGGCTGATCTACCAGTGCATGGAGCGCGGCGATCTGGCGTGGATCACTCTGAAATCGCAGCGTATCTACATCGGCATGATCCATACCGCCACCTTTGATGTCGGCGATGCTAACAACATTGTGCTCATCCCGATGCTGAGCGGCTACCGCAACCATGAGACGCTGGATCTGCGCGTCGAGCATAACTACAGCGCCTGGTACGATGAACATGATATCGATCTCGCCTCGGAGCCAATGTCGGCGCTCGATTTCCGCAAGGTGCTGCTGCTGTCGCAGGTGGAAAGTTTGTCGCTGTTCCATCCCTCACAGGTGATGGCGATGGGCATCAACAAACTGCGGTCCCCGAAGTGAATGCAAGCTAAGGGATTAGCTTGTTCCGCTACTTTTAGTCACGGCGCGTTAATATTCAGCTTTCCAGTATAAAAGTAGCGAATTTCGCCAAAAATTTGCCTCATCCATAAATTTTAATTATGGTGTGCCCCTGCCGAAAACGTCGGCAATCTGCTTTTTCTTGCATCTTATAGCTTTCATTTCCCTCCATTTGAGCACTACGGCTGCGAAAGCTATAAGGTCGCACCACCAGCACTCATGGGGAGTTTATGAGCAACGGAACGACTTTACCGCACCACACGAATTCGGCCGCAACGGCCAGTGAACTGACCGTCGAAGACATCACGGTCATCGATAATAAGCTGCTGAAACGCGCCGTTGGCGCTGCCGCGCTGGGTAACACGATGGAGTGGTTCGACTTCGGCGTGTACAGCTATCTGGCGGTGATTATCGGTCAGGTATTTTTTCCCGGTGCCAGCAGTACCGCACAGCTGATTGCCTCTTTCGGCACCTTCGCCGCCGCCTTCCTGGTTCGTCCGATTGGCGGCATGGTCTTCGGCCCGCTCGGCGACCGCTTTGGCCGCCAGAAGATCCTCGCCCTGACGATGATCATGATGTCGATTGGTACTTTCTGTATCGGGCTTATCCCCGATTACGACAGCATCGGCATTGCCGCACCGATCCTGCTGCTGGTAGCGCGCCTGGTTCAGGGCTTCTCGACCGGCGGTGAGTATGGCGGTGCAGCCACCTTTATCGCCGAGTACTCCACCGATAAGCGCCGTGGCTTTATGGGCAGCTTCCTCGAGTTCGGCACGCTTGGCGGCTATCTGATGGGTGCCAGCCTGGTGACCATTATGATTGCCGTGCTGCCAACCGAGGCGATGCACAGCTGGGGCTGGCGTATTCCCTTCTTCCTCGCCGCACCGCTCGGCCTGTTTGGCCTCTATATCCGCCTGAAGCTGGAGGAGACCCCGGCCTTTAAAGAGCATATGGATAAGCAGGATGCGCTGGAGCACAGCAAACCGACACTCTCTCTGTTGCAGATGCTGCACAAATACCGCAAACAGATGCTGCAGTGTATTGGTCTGGTGCTGGTGTTTAACGTCTCGAACTACATGCTCACTTCTTATATGCCGAGCTACCTGACCAGCGTGCTGGGCATGAGCGAGCTGACCGGCCTGCTGCTGGTGATGATGATCATGTTCGTGATGATGCCGCTGACGCTGGCCTGGGGGCACTGGACTGACCGTCTGGGCCGCCGCCCGGTGATCGCCTTCGGCGCACTGGGGCTGGTGCTGCTCGCGATCCCGAGCTTTATGCTGATTGGCTCCGGCAATATGTGGGCGGTCTTCGGCGGGCTGGTGATTCTGGGCGTGCTGCACACCTGCTTTAGCGGCACCATGCCAGCCACGCTGCCAGCGCTGTTTATCACCGATATCCGCTACAGTGCGCTGGCGATTGGCTTTAACCTCTCGGTTTCGCTGTTTGGTGGCACGACGCCGCTGGTCACCGCATGGCTGGTTGATACCACCCACAATGTGATGATGCCCGCTTACTACATGATGGGTGCCGGGCTGATTGGTGCGCTGACCGTGCTGACGCTGCGCGAAACGGCGCGTAAACCGCTGAGCGGCTCGTCGCCTGCGGTTGCCACCCGCGCAGAAGCGCACAAGCTGATTGATAAGTTACGCAAGCAGCGCGCAGCGAAACGCTTAAAAACGCAGGCGGCGCATGAGCACGGCTAAACCCAGTCTTCAATAGCGCTGTCCAGAGGCCGGAGCGGTGGCGCGATCCGGCCTATCTCCTCTTCAATATTGAACTCCGTCAGATCTTCGGCGGTTGCCAGCAGATAGGTGTGCCCTTCGGGCGATAGCCACTCGGTAATGAAGTACTGCTCTTTACGCGATAGCTCCACCTTCTTCTGCCCGCTTCGGTCATAGAACTGCCCGAAGCGCTCATCATGCTTCGAGAGATTCAGCCCCATCGCCGGGTAGACGCCGCGCCAGACCTCGCCGTGATGTTTGCCGCCCAGCACAAGATACTCCTGCATGATCTTCTTGCTCATTTGACACCCCCGTTACGCCGTTTTTTTTAAGCGTAGCTAATGCTCAGCCCTTGCACTATTCGCGCCGTCTGGCCTGGTGCAGACCTTTTTCAGCAACTATACCTTTTGGGGTGCAATGTTCAGGTTGCGGCCTGATGTGGAGGAGTATGAGTTATTTGATGTGGATGGCCGCAACCGGCGGCCTGTTACTGTTGATGTCGTTATCCTACGGCTGGATAAGCCGCGTGCCGATCCCGGTGTTTGGTCTCTATCTGGTGGTTGGCATTATCTGTGGCCCGTGGGAGATGGGCGTGCTTAATATTGATGTGGCGGCCCATGCGGATCTCACCGCCCGTATTACCGAAATCGCGATGGCGGCCTCGCTGTTTATTACCGGCCTGAAAATACGCCTGCCGCTCACCTCTCCCTACTGGAAGATGGGCATTAAGCTGGCGCTGCCCGCTATGCTGCTGACCATCGGCGGGATTATGGTTGCCGCCCACTATCTGCTCGATCTCGCCTGGCCGCTCTCGCTGGCGCTTGGGGCAATCCTTGCCCCCACCGATCCGGTGCTGGCAAGCCTGGTGGCGATCAACGACGCGCGCGATGATGACCAGTTGCGCATTGCGCTCTCCAGCGAGGCGGGGCTTAACGACGGCACCGCGCTGCCCTTCCTGATGCTGGCGCTGGTCTGGTACAAAGCCGATGGCGTGCCGTCGGGCGAAGAGCTGCTGCACTGGCTGAGCATCGATCTGCTGTGGGCGCTGGTCGGCGGCTTACTCATCGGCTACGGTATGGGCCGACTGATAGGGATTATCGCCACCCGTTCGCGCCATAAACAGGGCGAAGTGGCCCCGAGCGACTTTATCGCCCTGGCGCTGATCTGCCTGAGCTTTGCGCTGGCCCAGTCGCTGAGCGCCTCCGGTTTCCTCGCCGCCTTTGCGGCCGGTATCGGCCTGCGCAGCGCCGAAGTGAGCGTGCAGAAGCGCCACGGCGATCCCGAAGATGAGGAGGATGTGCCGGCAGAGATGCAGGTTAACCCGCACCTGCGCCATGCGCTGGAGGAGCAGAACCCGATTAAATCCGTCGGGCTGGTGATTGGCGATGCCCTCTCATTTGGCGATACCGTTGAGCGATTACTGGCGGCACTGCTGGTGATTGTCCTTGGCGTCACCCTCTCGCATCACTGGGATGCGCACGCGCTCGGGCTGGCCTTTGTGCTGTTCCTGGTGATCCGCCCGCTGTCGGTGTTTATTGTCACGCTGCGCTCCGGCACGACCTGGTTTCACCGCGCGAGCCTCGGCTGGCTGGGAATTCGCGGCATCGGCAGTCTCAACTACATTGCCTTTGCCTATGTCCACGGTTTGCAGGGCGCAGATGCCGATATTGTCGCCCATATTGCCATCACCATCGTGACGCTGAGCGTGCTGCTGCACGGCATTTCGGTGACGCCGCTGTTAACGGTGCGCAGTAAAAAACTGGCGCGCAAAGCGAAACGTTAACCACCGCCCGGCAATCACTGCAAAAGCGTGGCAGAGTGGCCCCGGTTTTCCTGTAAACATTGATGAGGTTGCCTGTGACACCGATTGAGAGCTTCACGTCAGAAGAGGGTTTGTGGATCAATAAACCGGCCCACGTTACGCAGACCGAAGAGCAGTTACTGATGCGCACCGGGGCGAATACCGATTTTTGGGTCAAGACCTGGTACGGCTTTGAACGCCACTCCGGCCATGCCTTTGGTTTTATGCTGGAGGGGGAGTTTACCCTCGAAGTGAAGATCGCTGCGGCGTTTGAACAGCTCTATGATCAAGCGGGCATCTTTATTGAGGCGTCGGAGACGCAGTGGGTGAAAAGCGGAATTGAGTATAACGATGGCGCGCCCGCCATTGGCTGTGTGGTCACGCAGGGGCTATCTGACTGGTCGACCGGCGTCTTCCCCGGCGATGCGCGTGAGTTCTGGATGCGCGCGACCCTTGAGAAGCAGGCATTACGCCTGCAATACTCCACCGACGGTAAAACGTGGCCGCTGCTGCGGCTCTTCCCGTGGCAGGACAGCGGCCAGCGCTTTGTTGGTGTGATGTGCTGCTCGCCGGAAAGAGAGGGGCTGGATGTGCGCTTCGAACAGCTTCGCATCACCCGCCCGCTCGGCAAAACACTGCATGATTTAAGCTGACCCCAGACGGCCTGCGCCGCCAGAGGTCTGCAACTCAACGCCTTAACGACCCGTCGAGAGGGTTTGCAGCACTTTCAGCTGGGCAACCGCTTCCTGCATCGCATCCATCCCGGCGGTCAGGGTGCGCAGGTTGCTCAGTTGCTTAGCAATGTTTTCCCGCTCCTGGCGCGTCTGCTGGCTCATCTCAGCGATAGCGTTCGCGGCAAGAATGCTGCGCTCCGCCATATCGGTTGCCGTCTCCACCGTATTGCTGGCGACTTCACGGATATGCGAGATGGTGTTGACCGCGTCGCTGATATTGCTCGCCGTCGCTTCCGCCTGCTCTTTTGAGGAGTGCGCCAGGCGGCGAACTTCCCCTGCTACTACCGCAAAACCGCGCCCCGCATCGCCCGCGCGCGCCGCTTCTACCGCCGCGTTGAGCGCAAGAATATTGGTCTGGAAGGCGATGTTGCTGATGCCGTGGGTGATCACACCGATGCCGTTGGAGATCTGCTCCAGCGAATCCAGCCCTTCGCCAAGACGCCCCTGCGCCCGCTGGCTCTCGGTGGCGATATCGCTAATGCCACGAATGCTGCTTTCCGCCATGACCAGCGCTTCGCTCTGGCTCTGGGTCGCGGCTTCCAGCGCCGGCAACGCCTGCACAATCGGCGCCAGCTCCTGCTGATAACTCACCACGCGATCCAGCACGCGAGTCTGAATGCTGTTCAGCGCTTCCCAGCGGCGCAGCGCGCGCTGGGCGTAGTGCGCGGCATACCCGGCGTACTCTACCGGGAATTGCGTCATCGCTTTCACATCATGGTTAAAGAAGACCAGCGCGGAGAGAGTCTGGTTAATCGGCACGCCGAGAATCTCGCCAAAGCTGGAGAAGCCCGCCGCCGGAATGCCTTTAAAGAAGTGGGCATCGTGCAGCTGATCACTGTTGCCCATACGCCGCAAAATACAGTCATTCATCATGATGGCGGCAGGCTTGCCTTTGCCGGCGATAAAGGTTTGCCAGTCGCGCAGCGTCGCCTGTTTAAAGTCGGTCTCCTGCATCAGGAACAGCCGATCGCCAAACTCCAGATCGCAGAAGAAGTGCACCATGCCGTGCTCAATTTTCGCCACCGAGCGGATGAAGTACTCGTCACCCACTTTCACGCCGAAGGTTAGCCCCTTCAGGCGCTCGCTCAGCTGCGACTTTTTGCATTTCAGATGGTCGGCCAGCGCCTCGGTAAAGGCTTTCTGCTGCCCCTGGCGGTCAAAGACCGAAGTTACCGTGCGGGCAATCGGGTCAGCGTCAGCGATCAACCAACTCTGATCCAGCGGGGTGAAGTTCTGGCTCTTGAAGGGCGAGAAGGATTTGCCTTCTGCCATGCGACAGAAAACGACCACCGCTTTGCCTTGTAAGACGCGGTCACCGACGCCAATCCACGTGCCGTCAAAGGTCGCGCGTCCGCCTGCGGAGCCGCCAATCGCCAGGCAAGGAAAGAGGCCGCTGTTATACCAGGCCTGCATGAAGAAACCTTCCGAGGCAGAGAGCCCGTCGCAGTAAATCATCGCGAAAGTGCGCTCAGCGGAGAGCGCCATGCGCGGTTTAATGGTGTTTAATTCGCGCTGAATGGCGCTAATACGCTGCGCGGCAGTCTGGGTGTCGTGCAGATGGAGATCGACAATATGCGTCTCGTGCTCGGCGATAAGACTGTCCGGCAGCAGCAGGAAGCTCCCCTCCTGCCCGTCGCCCGCGCAGTAGGTTGTCTGGCGGCCGCTGGCGCTCAGCGCACCATAAGAAGAGAGGGTAATCACCGTCAGATCGGCAGAAGTGAAACGCTGCCACGCCTGGCTAACGCGGTGAAAATCCGCTTCGGGTGGAACGAAGGTCAATAAAATGCCGGATGAGCGCGCGCTAAGACCCGCAGCCGAAAGTGAGGTCGGTAAATCCCGGCAGTCGAAAATGCCGTTGGCAGGCTGAGCGCCACCCGCCAGACGGGAACCCAACAAACCGCGATACAGTGATCTTACGAAAGCCATAGTACTGTTTTCCTTAAAATAAAAAATTGCGCCTGAAAATGCGCTTGCAGAGATTGTTAAAGGAGGGCTAAAAGCAGATCCGTTCGCGATCAGAACTCGTTAAAAAAGATAATTGCGCCCCTGCATGATTGAGGGTGACGCAAAGACGTTATCGTCAATTTGCGCTAAAGCTTCACTAATCGCTGCAATAGATAAAAGTATTCCGCACAAAACAGGTTACGAGTGAAGCAGATAGCGTTTAACTATTTTTTGCGGCGCTGTTTTTAATACTTTTTTAAGTGCACGGGTTATTCCCGGACGGCCAGAAATATAACCCTCCTTTATTATGTGCCTTTCAAATCCTAATAAGATGATGCGCAAACCACCCATTTCCGGTGGGTTTTCGCCGCAGCGTTTTAATTCCCCCCACAAAGCGGATAGCATGGGCGCCACACTTTTTTTGTCACTATTATAGGGATCGTTCGTGCATTACGATTACAACGGCAATAGCCATCTCAGCGAGTTTGAGCGCGATGAAGCCAACCGAAGAATAGCCGCACAAAACCCATATGGCGCAGCGTCAGGTCCGGCGGCGGTAAGTATAGTCATGATTGCGCTCATTGCTGTTTTTTCGCTATTTGCCCTGCTTTTCTTTGCTACTAAAGCTTTTCTTACGCGCGGTGCGCCAAAATTATGGCCAGGTTCTTTTGCACGGGCGCTGAAATTATTTCTGCTGTATGAGGTAATTCTTTACGCTTTCGATTTTGCGAGCACTTACTGGTATTTTTTTATTCAGTCTGTGGCGGCACAACTCTCCGTTCCGCATCTCCTTTCGTGGTTTACCTCCGCCGAATTCTGGCTCTATCAGGTAATACATACACAATTGCTCTACACCATTAATATGGATGAGCTGGCAATACACTATTTAACCCGGCTCTGTCTGAATACGCTGTCGATCGTTGTCTGGTTATTAGTGGCCAAAACGCTGGCCACCTATCTTCCCTATCTGACGTGGTTCCGCTTTAGGGATGCCACCGGCCAGCGCATCGACTGGCTACGGGTGATAAAAGTCCATCTGCTGACATCACTGCTTTTCTGGAGCGTGGTGTTCTTCTTTAACTAACCCCGGCCAGAGAGTGCGCAGTTAAGCGCCCCTGCCCGCTGCGAGGCTGGCTTTTTGTTAACAATCACGTTATAAACCCTGAACGCAGATGTTTAGACGTCCATACGTTTAGAGGGTTGTATGCAAAATCAGCAGGATCAGGCGCAGGGGCAGCTTAAGCGCACCATGAAGACCCGCCACTTAATTATGCTGTCGCTGGGCGGCGTGATTGGCACCGGGTTGTTCTTTAATACCGGCTATATCATCTCTACCACTGGCGCGGCCGGCACGCTGCTGGCTTACTTGATTGGCGCGCTGGTGGTCTGGCTGGTGATGCAGTGCCTCGGCGAACTCTCCGTGGCAATGCCGGTGACCGGCGCGTTTCATGTCTATGCCGCGCGCTACCTTGGCCCGGCAACCGGTTATACCGTGGCCTGGCTCTACTGGCTCACCTGGACCGTAGCGCTGGGATCAAGCTTTACCGCCGCCGGGTTCTGCATGCAGTACTGGTTCCCGCATGTTCCGGTCTGGATATGGTGCGTCATCTTCTGCGTGGCGATTTTCGCCCTTAACGTGGTTTCAACGCGCTTTTTCGCCGAGGGTGAGTTCTGGTTCTCGCTGGTGAAGGTGATCACCATCATTGCCTTTATTCTGCTTGGCGGCGCGGCGATCTTTGGCTTTATCCCGATGCAGGATGGCTCCCCCGCACCAGGGCTTGCCAATATCACCGCCGAAGGGTGGTTCCCCCACGGCGGCCTGCCGATTTTAATGACCATGGTAGCGGTGAACTTTGCCTTCTCCGGTACAGAACTGATTGGCATTGCCGCAGGCGAGACGCAGAACCCGCAGCAGGTGATCCCGGTCGCCATTCGCGCCACTATCGTGCGCTTGATCCTCTTTTTTATCGGCACCGTGTTTGTGCTGGCGGCGCTGATCCCGATGCAGCAGGCGGGCGTGGAGAAGAGCCCTTTTGTGGTGGTGTTTGAGAAGATTGGTATTCCTTATGCTGCCGATATTTTTAACTTTGTCATCCTGACAGCCATCCTCTCGGCGGCTAACTCGGGGCTGTATGCGTCCGGGCGCATGCTGTGGTCGCTCTCGAATGAGAAGACGCTGCCGCGCTGCTTTATGCGCGTCACCAAAAACGGCGTGCCGCTGACGGCGCTCTCCGTCTCTATGCTGGGTGGAGTGCTGGCGCTGCTTTCAAGCGTTATCGCCCCGGATACGGTGTTTGTCGCGCTGTCGGCGATTTCCGGTTTCGCCGTGGTTGCCGTGTGGCTCAGCATCTGCGCGGCGCACTTTGTCTTTCGCCGCCGCCATTTGCAGTCCGGCAAGACTCTTGCGGATCTGCACTACCATGCGCCGTGGTATCCGCTGGTGCCGATCGCCGGTTTCCTGCTCTGCCTGCTGGCGTGTGTTGGCCTGGCGTTCGATCCCGATCAGCGCATTGCGCTCTACTGCGGGCTGCCGTTTGTGGCCCTGTGCTATGGTGCTTACTGGCTGACCCATCATGAAAAAGCGAAGGAGAGTGAACATGTCGCGCCCTAACCCCCTGACCGCGCTGCTGGAGAAGCAGCCCTTTATTGTGCTCGACGGCGCGATGGCAACGGAGCTTGAAGCGCGCGGCTGTAACCTTGCCGATAACCTCTGGTCTGCGAAAGTGCTGATGGAAGCGCCGGAACTGATCCGCGATGTGCATCTCGACTATTTCCGCGCCGGTGCGCAGGTCGCGATTACCGCCAGCTACCAGGCAACGCCGCTCGGCTTTGCCGCACGCGGCCTGGATGAGGCGCAGTCGCGGGCACTGATTAGCAAAAGCGTTGAGCTGGCGCAGGCGGCACGTGATGCCGCACTGGCAGAGAACCCGCACGCCGGGCCGCTGCTGGTGGCCGGCTCCGTCGGGCCCTATGGCGCGTATCTGGCGGATGGGTCGGAGTATCGCGGCGATTATCAGCGCACCGCTGCCGAGTTTACTGATTTCCACCGCCCGCGCATCGAGGCGCTGTTAGCGGCGGGTGCCGATCTGCTGGCTTGCGAAACGCTCCCCTCCTTTGCCGAGATAAAAGCCCTCGCTGCGCTGTTGCAGGCCTGGCCGGACGCGCGGGCATGGTTCTCGTTTACCCTGCGCGACGCGCACCATTTAAGCGACGGCACCCCGCTCGCAGAGGTGGTGAAAGTGGTGGAAGCGACGCCGCAGATTGTGGCGCTGGGCATTAATTGCATCGCGCTTGCTAACACCAATGACGCGCTGGAGCATCTGCACAGCCTGAGCGCGCTGCCGCTGGTGGTCTACCCCAATTCGGGCGAAACCTACGATGCGGTAAGCAAAAGCTGGCACGCACACGGTGCTGCCTGCGACACGCTGGCCGGGCATCTGCCCGCATGGCTGGCCTCCGGCGCAAAGCTGATTGGCGGCTGCTGTCGCACCACGCCTGAGGATATCGCCGCCCTGCACCGCTGCTGCACAAAATAGTTATTCGCTGCGGCGGCTAGCGTGAACGCCAGCGTTGGTGCCCCCAGCTCAGCGCGCCGTTAACCATAATCCTGCCGCCGCAGGCCGGATAACCCGGCGGGTCGACCGAGACGTTGCGCATTGAAGGGAAGATATCGAAGCGCTGGAATATGGCCGCCAGCCGTTGATGCTGCGGATTAAGCTCCGGCAGCGAAAACCACACCAGTTCGCCAAGGGAGCGCTCAAGCCACTCCTCAACCTCCCCCTCTTCGCTGGCGGGGTTGCTCAGCGCCGGGCTTTGCGCCATCGCCTGGAGCTGTGCATAGTGGCGGATACGCCAGCCGCAAAACTCCAGCGTTTCACCAGCGTAATAGAGCTCGTCGACATATTCGCTCTCGTCGCGGCTTAAGGTCTCCGCTTGCGCCTCGGTCAGGCTATCCAACAGGAAGCGCGCGGCAAGCGTCGGCAAGTGATGCACCACCAGACCCGGATGCTCGCCACTGCCGCCACCCAGCACCAGGTTTTGCGGCGAGGCGTTGAAGTCATACGCTCCCCAGCCGCCGTCGCCTTCGATAGCTTCCAGCGGGTGGTAGATCGGCAGGTAGCCAAGGGTGCCAATTATTTCGTGGTCAAAGCCATCGATGTAGCTCATAGAGATCCTTGTGCATAATCGTTTTCATTAAATAGATTCAGGCTCATGCTATGAATTATTGCCGACAATGTCATGACCGCCACAATATTTATTCTGTTGTTACCAATACGAGTTGGTCTGCTGAGTCATAGCAAAGAATGTTTTTATAATTTGATACAATAACGCCATTATTTTGTGAGCACCAAAACATATAGTTCCAACCAGGCACCCCCCAATATGCCGCATCAATATTTTTAAAAGCAAAATCAGCGCTACATATTACGCAAGGTTGCTTCTGTGAATACCAAAAAGCAATGTACTCACCTTCAACGGCCCCGGCAGTAGTTATCCATTTTTTTACTTTCTCACTCTCTAAATCACCATTGTCATCAGAGAGTGAACGTAGCGAAGTGCTTATTATATTTAGCTGGCTAAAATCAATATGACCAGCCGTCCAGGGAAGAGACTCAAGAATTTCAGAAAACACCATTGATAAAGAATCGTGACTAACTATTGCACCAGAATTCTTCCACTCGTTTAACACAGTCTGTTCTATAAACCTCATAGGGATCACTCTCAGCGTTGCAATTTATAATTATAAAACCTGACATTATTCAATAGGCACCAGAAATTCGAAGACAGGGTCTTCCTGGGTTGCCAGAATGTAGTCAGGATGAGGATTTTCAACGACAGGGATAATCAATAAAGGAATAATAAGATCGTGCCGCTTTATAGGCTCAGCAATCCAGGCCAGTAAATCCTCTTTATGAGTGACTACGACATTACCAGTAAAAAAAATAACTTTACCTTTACGACGAGGCTCATTGTTCATCAAAAGATATTTTTCATGGATGAGTACTTTATTCAGATCGGTAAACTGAAGGATACATTTAGATTTATACTGTTTCATAACTTGATAATGCCGGAGGAAATTATCCCTTGCATCTTTTGGCTCTAATTTTTTTATTTTATTAAGCCTTGAAAAATCATACTCCATATATCCAAAATTATCACTCATGCTCCTTCCCCCGTCGATATCAGCCAAACACACACAAAATCAGTACCTATTCATATACCCTGGCAGCCATAAGCATATCGGAGAGAACCTTCCAGCTTATGTCTAACGGAACCTCTTGTTTCGTATTGATATAATACTGTTCCATGTCTTCAATCCACTCCTTTAACGCATCCAAAAAAGAGGGGAGATCCCGATTAGACCACTCTTCTGGACATGATTTGAGATCCTGGTTGTATAACGTAAGAAAAGTCAGGAAATCTGCTTTTGATTTTATTTCTTTATCGTAGGGGATCATTTGCTCTCCTGATTTCTATATAAGCGATAGCGGTGTCTGATCACATTCCATGATCTTCCCTTCCCGTAGTGACTCATTATTAATGACGCAGAGAACAAACCCTTTTTTATGAAGATCCATAACGTCCCCTAAATGCGCGCTTTCATTAGCCAGGAAATCACTTTTGGAACCTAACGCCTTAGTAATGAGTGAGCGAATGATATCACTTCTGGTCACGACAAACTGCCAATGTCTGTTGCCCTGATGAATGCAAACCAGGAGGGCGCAGTTCAAAAAGAGCAGGCAAAAAAAAGCCGTTCCTTGGGGAGGGAACGGCAAATACACATCACGGTCAAAGTGAGACCATACATCATTCAGTTTCTATAAGTTTTACAGAGTAACTATTAAATGTTTTTAAGTGTAAGAGAGTGAAACTCGCTAGCGTCACGATCGCCGCTGACTCAACTGACCGTGCGCTCCAGTTTGAAAACGCTGACCAGATCTTTCATCACTCGCGCCTGCTCATTGAGCATCTCTGAGGCAGCAACGGACTCTTCAACCAGCGAGGCGTTTTGCTGAGTGGTGGTATCAATCTGCCCGATAGCAATGTTGATTTGCTGAACGCCGTCGCTCTGCTCGAGGCTTGCGCGCTCGATCTCTTTTAAGATTTCCGAAACGTTATCAACGTTCAGCACCATTTCATCCATCTTACCGTTCACCTGACGCACCATCTCCAGCCCGCGGTTACTCTGCTGCGTCGAGTTCTCTATCAGCGTGCGGATATCTTTTGATGAGTTCGCCGTTTTCTGCGCGAGGTTACGCACTTCCTGCGCCACGACGGCGAATCCTTTGCCATGTTCGCCAGCGCGTGCCGCTTCGACAGCGGCATTAAGCGCGAGGATATTGGTCTGGAAGGCAATCGAGTCAATCAGGTTGATGATGTCTGACATCTTATCGGCTGAACTGCTGATGTTATGGATCTCCTCGGTGAGCGAGGTCATCAGCCTGCCATTATCTTTAGCCGCATGGCTTGCCCTTTCGGAGAGCTGCGCGGCGTTAGCCGTATTGTCGCCCGTGTTTTTAACCGTCGATGAAATCTGCTCCATCGAGGCAGCCGTCTGCTCAACCGAACTGGCCTGCTCTTCGGTGCGTGCCGAGAGATCGCGCGTCCCGGCCATGATCTGCGAAGCGCCGGTGGCGATGTTTTCCGCACCTGAACGGATCTCGGCGACGATCTTTTTCAGTTCCTCCTGCATATTGATGATGGCGCTGGTTAACAGCCCGGTCTCATCTTTAGAAATGACAGTGATCTCATGGCCGAGATCGCCCCTGGCTATACGCTGAGCGGCATCCACAACCTGGCGAATCGGGTTAACAATATTCTTTGCCATCACCATGGCGGTGGTTATGCCAAAGGCAAGGCTGATAAGCGAGATGATTAACATGGTGATTTTACTCTGGCTGTAGTCAGCCAGAAAATCGTCATAGGAACCCTGCATCTCATTGCGTTGCAGCTTAATAAATTCGCTAATTTTGCTGATGTACTGCGTCGTGTAATTGCGCGTTCTGGCATTGTACTCATCAATGGCCGCATCGGGATTTGATTCAATGATCTCAATCACTTTGCTACGCGACTGAATATATGTGGCTCGAGCCTGCTTAATTTGCTCAAGCATCATTTGTGATTGTTCATCATCTGCTGCTTTGCTCAACTCGGTATATAACGCACTTATTTTACGGGATTGCTCCGTAAGCTCACTAACCATGTTCCTTTTATTTATTGGATCTTTTTCAAGCAGCGCGTTAAGCAGTAAAGCACTGGTATTATTAACCTGACGAATCAGATCGTTTGCCAGTGCGGTTGTCGGGTAGACCTCCGTAACAATCTCAGTGATATTCCCTTTTGCTTCACTGAGACGATAAAGCGCATTACCGGAAATTAAAGCAAGTAATAACAATAATACGCCAAAAGAGATCATGATTTTATTTCTGATACTCATGCCCGTTGTTTTGACTGCGTGCGAATCATTTCTCATATTATTCCCTTAGTAAGTTTACGGATATACCATTCGAATGAAGGAACGGCACAGGTTATATCGGCTTACAGGGAAGAGAGTTTATAAATTGATCGTTAAAAACTGTCTAAATCCGACATTCAATAGGCACTAGCTATGGATAATTTAATATTGAAACACTATTCCTAACTATAAGTCTGCTTCTTCATTTTTTTTAACGTTAAGAGTCGGCGTTAGTTAAAATTGGTGACGGAGAGAAGACTTTCGTTTGCAAAAAATTCGTAAGTCACTGAAAATAAACAGCCAAAATCACATAATAAAAACAATGTAAAGCGTTAAGTTATTTCTTTCCGACCCGAAATAATAAAAGCGTAAATAATTTATTACGCATTTCATATTTTATAACTAAATTTTTTATACATTGTCACAATAGAAAACGCCTTTAATCAGCCGTTAATCAATAAATTATTTCATAACGATCATTAATATTGAATTGCATCACGCAGAATGGCACAACTAAAAATGAGAGGGCGCAGAATAATGCAGTCTTATTCCCGAGATCCCTTACTCCTTAAAAAGCAGGATTACAAAACAGAAACTTTAATAGCTTTTACATAACCTATGAATTTTCATTAAGAAAAGAAACATCCATATCTGACGCAATCCGTAAAAATGAATTCACCACGGGGTTGGATTCATTTTTTCTATAAAACAGTTCCATTGTCATTCGATCCGGAAAATCAATTATTTCACGGTATGTCATCCCGGCCATTTTGATATTGACTAATGTACATGGCAATAATGCCAGACCATATCCTGCAGCAGTTAACGTCAGAGTGGCTATTGTGTTTTTAGCCTGATGTGAGATTACAGGGGCCGCACCCAGCAATCGTTGTAAAATACTAATTTGTACACTATCGTTTCTTTCGTCGCTATATACGACAAATGCCTGATCTTTTAGCTGCTCACGTGAAATATATTTACTCGCCGCCAAAGGATGGTCTTTTCTCATCCCTACTACCCAGTGCCATGACATAAGCTTTTGTGCAACCAAATGCTCAGACAAATTATTATTAAAATCTGTCGCGAATGATATATCAAGTTCTTCATTTAGAATGGCTTTACAAATTTCCCACGGGGACATTTCTTCTAAATAAACTTCTACATCAGGATAATGTAAGCGGTATTGAAATAGATAATGCGACAACATGCCGCTAAGTGCTGCATTACCAACGTAGCCAATCCGGATCACGCCGATCAATCCTTTCCCTGCCCTTTGAGCCAGTTCTACAGCAGAGTCAGCCTGCCTTAGCGTTTTTATGGCTTCATGGTAAAACAATTCACCAGCTTTCGTTAAAGAGAGCCGCCGGCTGTTCCTGATTAATAAAGTGGTACCAATAAGTTCTTCAAGCGCCTGTATTTGTTTGGTTAATGCAGGCTGTACAATATGCAATCTCTCAGCCGCTTTACCAAAGTGTTTCTCTTCGACCAGCGCAACGTAATAGCGTAAGTGACGGAGTTCCATACCTTTTCTCCACATACCAAACGATTACTTAAAGTTATCGTTTGATAATATCAATCTATTTGAGTGATTAAAATGTCACTCTTAATCTATTTTCAGCACGCACTCTATTTTCCACCTGATGCAAAAGGTAAATATTATGACCTGTTCAAATCGTATTGATGTTCATCAGCATGTGGTCCCTCCTTTCTGGGCCGGTGAACTGACCAAACATGGCGGAGATCCATCCGGATGGAAAAGTCCAGCCTGGTCACCAGACGATGCTATTAACTTTATGGACGATAATCAGATCGCCACGGGAATTCTCTCGCTTACGGCCCCAAGTATTACTGGATGGCATGGTAAGGGCATGATTGATATGGCCAGAAAGGTTAATGAATATACTGCAGCTCTGGTGCAGAAAATGCCTGGGCGTTTTGGTAATTTTATAACCTTACCATTGCCTGATATTGATGCCTCGCTGTCTGAAATTAATTATGCCTATGAGCATTTGGATGCTGATGGTGTGGTGCTGATGACTAACTATCAGGGAATATATTTAGGAGACGAGCGTTTCAGCTCTGTATGGGATGAATTAAATCGTCGTTCTGCTGTTGTGTTTATCCACCCGGCCAAACCACCGATGGCATCAATACCTGGTATTCCCGGCCCGGTAATTGATTATCCGATGGACACCACCCGCACTGCGATACATATGGTTGTAAAAGGTGTAATGAAGCGTTGTCAAAACATCAACGTGATCCTTTCTCATGCGGGAGGATTTTTGCCTTACGCTTCATATCGATTTGCTGAGTTGTTACCCGGCCTGCACCCGACGCTCAGCAAAGATGAGATGCTCGGGGAGATGAAAAAATTTTACTTCGACACTGCGTTGTCCAGTAGTCACGTCGCTTTGAAAAGTCTGCTGGCTTTTGCAGAGCCGGGACATATCCTTTACGGTAGCGATTTTCCTTATGCGCCTGCGTCCGTCAGTACTTCATTCGCCCATCAGCTGGATAATTATGAAAGCTATACGGGGAATCAGTTAAGGGAAATTAATTATCTCAACGGGCTAAAACTCTTCCCCCGTTTAATGAAATAAATGGCTCACTGGCGCAAAATCCAGCGGCGGGGGAAACAATGGCGTGCTTATAACCTTTTAATAATCGCAACGCTTCGTTTGCTGCCTACCAAGGACTAATCCAGGCAGCCAATGTTGACCTCAGGGAGCCTCTCCCTCAGCGGGCTATATAACGGTAGAAAAAAGAGTTTACCCCGGCAGCGCTACAGGAGGGATGTAAACCACGATTTTCGCCGTTATCAGCTTTATCCTCATCATCTGGCTTTATCATTCCTGTCGCTTTCAATAACCGCTGCGCGCACGCTTGTTTTCCTGCCCCACAGAGTCCGTTATCATGCTCGCTACGCCTTCATGAACCGCGATGCAAATTCATGAGTTCCGGTGAGGAAAGTGATAAGCGATGAGAACAACAAACATCACTGACTCATTATTTTTCAAGAAGATGGACATCACTAACTGATGAGTACGACAGACAACCTCGACGCGCACACCCCAATGATGCAGCAGTACCTGAAGCTGAAAGCGCAGCATCCGGACATTCTGCTTTTCTATCGTATGGGCGACTTCTATGAACTCTTTTATGACGATGCGAAACGCGCGTCGCAGCTGATGGATATCTCTCTGACCAAACGCGGAGCCTCTGCCGGGGAGCCGATCCCGATGGCGGGCGTGCCGCATCATGCGGTGGAGAACTACCTGGCAAAACTGGTGAGCCTCGGCGAATCAGTGGCGATTTGCGAACAGATTGGCGATCCGGCCACCAGCAAAGGGCCGGTTGAGCGTAAGGTCGTACGCATCGTCACGCCGGGCACCATCAGCGATGAAGCACTGCTGCAGGAGCGCCAGGATAACCTGCTGGCTGCCATCTGGCAGGATAGCAAAGGGTTTGGTTATGCAACGCTGGATATTAGCTCCGGGCGTTTTCGCCTCAGCGAACCCGCCGACCGCGAAACCATGGCCGCTGAATTGCAACGCACCAACCCTGCTGAACTGCTCTATGCGGAAGATTTTGCGGAAACCGCGCTGATTGAAGGCCGCCGCGGTTTGCGCCGCCGCCCGCTGTGGGAGTTCGAAATCGACACCGCCCGCCAGCAGCTCAATATGCAGTTTGGCACCCGCGATTTGATTGGCTTTGGCGTTGAGAACGCCGCGCGTGGCCTGTGCGCCGCTGGCTGCCTGTTGCAGTACGTCAAAGATACGCAACGTACCGCCCTGCCCCATATTCGTTCTATTACTATGGAGCGTCAGCAGGACACCATTATTATGGATGCCGCGACGCGCCGTAATCTGGAGATCACCCAGAACCTCGCAGGCGGGATTGAAAGCACGCTGGCCTCGGTGCTCGACCGCACCGTCACGCCGATGGGCAGCCGCATGCTGAAACGCTGGCTGCACATGCCGGTGCGCGATACGAAAGTGCTGACCGAGCGTCAACAAACCATCAGCGCATTACAGGATCGCGCCGCCGAGCTGCAACCGGTGTTGCGCCAGGTGGGCGATCTGGAGCGTATTCTGGCACGTCTGGCGCTGCGTACCGCCCGCCCGCGTGACCTGGCGCGTATGCGCTACGCCTTCCAGCAACTGCCGGAGCTGCGCACGCAGCTGGCGGACGTCGACTGCGCACCAGTACAGGCGCTGCGTGAGAAGATGGGCGAGTTCAGCGAACTGCGCGAACTGCTTGAGCGCGCCATTATTGAAGCCCCGCCGGTGCTGGTACGCGACGGCGGCGTCATTGCTCCCGGCTACCATGCCGAACTGGATGAGTGGCGCAGCCTCGCCGATGGCGCGACGGATTATCTCGACCGGCTGGAGATCCGCGAGCGCGAGCGTCTTGGCCTCGACACCCTGAAAGTGGGCTATAACGCGGTGCACGGCTACTTTATTCAGATCAGCCGTGGGCAGAGCCACCTGGCACCGATCCACTATGTGCGCCGCCAGACGCTGAAAAACGCCGAGCGCTACATCATTCCTGAACTGAAAGAGTATGAAGACAAAGTCCTCACCTCGAAGGGGAAAGCGCTGGCGCTGGAAAAGCAGCTCTATGAAGAGCTGTTCGATCTGCTGATGCCGCACCTCGGCGACCTGCAACAGAGCGCCGCCGCGCTGGCGGAGCTGGATGTGCTGATCAACCTCGCCGAGCGTGCCGACACCCTGAACTACTGCTGCCCGACCTTCAGTGACAAACCGGGCATCCGCATCAGCGAAGGGCGTCACCCGGTGGTGGAGCAGGTGCTGAAAGAGCCGTTTATCGCCAACCCGCTGAACCTGTCGCCGCAGCGCCGGATGCTGATTATCACCGGCCCGAATATGGGCGGTAAAAGTACCTATATGCGCCAGACTGCGCTGATTACCCTGCTGGCCTATATCGGCAGCTATGTCCCGGCGCAAAAAGTCGAGATTGGCCCGATCGACCGCATCTTTACCCGCGTCGGCGCGGCGGACGATCTGGCAAGCGGGCGGTCGACCTTTATGGTTGAGATGACCGAAACCGCCAACATTCTGCATAACGCCACCGAGAACAGCCTGGTGCTGATGGATGAGATTGGCCGCGGGACATCGACCTATGACGGCCTGTCGCTGGCGTGGGCCTGTGCGGAGAATCTGGCGAATAAGATCAAAGCGCTGACGCTGTTTGCCACCCACTACTTTGAGCTGACGCAGCTGCCGGAGAAGATGGAGGGCGTGGCGAACGTGCATCTCGACGCGATTGAGCATGGCGATACCATCGCCTTTATGCACAGCGTGCAGGATGGCGCAGCGAGCAAAAGTTACGGCCTTGCGGTCGCGGCACTGGCGGGCGTGCCAAAAGAGGTGGTCAAGCGCGCGCGCGGCAAGCTGCGGGAGCTGGAGAGCCTCTCGCCGAGTGCAGCGGGCACACAAATTGACGGCACGCAGATGTCGCTGCTTGCTCCAGCGGAAGAGACCAACCCGGCGGTTGAAGCGCTGGAGAATCTCGATCCGGACAGCCTGACACCGCGTCAGGCGCTGGAGTGGATCTACCGCTTAAAAAACCTCGTCTAAAAAACGCTGCCGGATGGCGCTAATGTCATCCGGCAACCTCCTCCTGCGCCACCCACTGGCGCAAAAAATCGACCAGCGCGCGCACTTTGGCAGAGAGATGCTGCGTATCGGCATAGACTGCGTAAACGCCCTGCGGCGCAAACCGCCACTCCGGCAACAGATGCACCAGCCGCCCTTCAGCCAGCGCGCTTTGCACCAGCCACGCCGGCAGCAGCGCCACACCACAGCCAGCAAGGGCAAACGACATCAGCGCCTGCGCGCTGTCGGCGAAGATACGCGCGGGCTGCTTTATCTCCAGCGTTTCACCGCACCCTGCCGCATCAGTGACCTGCCAGCGCAGCGGGGAAGCGAGCCGCTCATGAATAATCCACGGCGCGTGCGCCAGGGCGTGCAGCGTCGTAATCGGGGGCTGGCTAAGCCACTGCGGCGCGGCAACAGGAAGAATATCGAAGCGTGAAATCAGTGCTGCGTGATAGCGGGAGTCCGCCAGTGTGCCGAGGCGAATAGCAACATCGAAACGCTCGCTAATCAGATCCGCGTGATGGGATGAAGAGACGTGGCGAATGCGCAGCGCCGGGTGACGCTCGCTGAAAGCCGCCAGCGCCGGGATCACCACCTGCGCGCCATACTCCGGCGTGGTGGTAATGCGCAGCTCGCCGCTCAGGCCAATATGGTTTGCCTGCACCTCATCCTGCAAGTTTTCGGCATCACGTAACAGTGCCACGCCGCGCTGGTAAAAGAGGCTCCCCGCCTCGGTGAGGGTTAAACGGCGGGTGGAGCGTAGCAGTAGCGCCACGCCCAGCGAATCCTCAAGCTGGCGGATATTAAAACTGATCACCGCCTTGGTCTGCCCGAGCGTTGCGGCCGCGGCGGTAAAACTGCCGGTGTCGACGACGGCGATAAACATGGCGACGCGTTGCAAATTGAGCATCGCTTCTCTCGTGATTGTCAAAACAGGTTTGACAGTATATCGCCACCCGCGCCGTTTATCCCCTTTCTGCCAGCGGCTACAGTAGCGCTCCGCACAGAAGGAGGAAAAATGAGGTATCGCAACAAAGTCGCGGTGGTCTATCTGCTGGGCTTTTTTCTCGACTTGATCAATATGTTTATCGCCAGCGTCGCCTTTCCGGCGATGGCAGAGAGCCTGCATGCATCGGTCTCCGCGCTGGCGTGGGTCAGCAATGGCTATATCGCCGGGTTGACGGTGGCGATCCTCTTCAGCGCCCTGCTGACGCGCTTTATCGGTGCACGGCGGCTCTTTATGCTGTCGCTGTTACTCTTCAGCGCGGCGGGGCTGGCGGCGGGTTTTGCCAGCTCACTGGGCAGCCTGATTGCCTGGCGCGTAGTGCAGGGGTTAGGCGGCGGGTTGCTGATCCCGGTCGGGCAAGCCCTTGCCTGGCAGCAGTTCAAACCTCATGAGCGGGCAAAAATCTCCTCTGCGGTGATGCTGGTGGCACTGCTCGCCCCCGCCTGTTCACCGGCTGTCGGTGGGCTGCTGGTGGAACTGCTCGGCTGGCGCTGGATCTTCTTCGTCACGCTGCCGCTGGCGCTGCTGACACTGCTGCTGGCCGGGTGCTGGCTGAAAGAGGAGGCAAAGCCCGCCGTGTCGCGTCGGCTGCTCGATCTCTCTTTGCTGAAGAATTCACTGCTGCGCTTCGCCATGCTTATCTACCTCTGCGTGCCGGGGATGTTTATTGGCGTCAGCGTGGTGGGGATGTTCTATTTGCAGCGCATGATGGGGCTCACGCCTGCGGTGACCGGTGCGTTAATGGTGCCGTGGTCGCTTGCCTCCGCACTGGCGATCTCCGTGACCGGCCGCTATTTCAATCGCCTCGGCCCGCGCCCGCTGGTGATGATCGGCGCTCTGCTACAGGCCGTGGGCATTGTGATGCTGCTGCTTGTTACCCCGTCGACGCCGCTGGCGATGCTTATCGTCAGCTTCGCGCTGATGGGCGCAGGCGGAAGCCTGTGCAGCAGCACCGCGCAGAGCTGTGCTTTTCTCACCATCGATAATCAGGCGATGCCGGATGCCAGCGCGCTGTGGAATCTTAACCGCCAATTGAGCTTTTTTATCGGTGCCACGTTGCTGGCATTTGTTCTTGGTCTGCTGCAACAGGTTATGCCGCCCCTTGCCGCTTATCGCGGGACATTTACCCTCGCTGCCATAATTACGCTTTTCCCGCTTTTGGGCGCGCTGCGCCTTGATAACCAATACACCCTGCAACAGCTAAAACAGGAGCAACCATGAATATTTATACTACGGAGATTATTGATGCCCACATCGCCATTGAAGCGTGGCTGGGCCGGGGCGAAGGCGACGGCGCGGCGCTGATGGCGCGCTTTAGTGACGCATTCACCATGATTACCCCAGGTGGAGCAACGCTTGATAAGCCTGCGCTGGTCAATTTTTTCCAGGCACAGCGCGCGGCGCGCACGGGGCTTAGCATTCGTGTGGATGATGTCGAATTGCTGGCAGAGTGGGAAAGTGGCGCGGTGCTGCGCTACCGTGAAACGCAGCAATTGCCGGATCAGTCGGCGCATCAGCGCTGGTCAACGGTGGTATTTGAGAAAGATGCCGGGAAGCTTATGTGGCGGCATCTGCATGAAACGGCGCTTGCCGGGTAGCAGAAAAGAAAAAAGGCCAGTCTTTACGACCGGCCTTTTTGACGAGAAAGGGTGTTTATTCGCGGAACAGCGCTTCGATATTCAGCCCTTGCGTTTGCAGAATTTCGCGCAAACGACGCAGACCTTCAACCTGAATCTGGCGAACACGTTCACGAGTGAGACCAATTTCACGGCCTACATCTTCGAGTGTCGCAGCCTCATAACCCAGCAGACCGAAACGACGTGCCAGCACTTCACGCTGTTTGGCGTTCAGTTCGAACAGCCATTTGACGATGCTCTGTTTCATATCATCGTCTTGCGTGGTGTCTTCCGGGCCGTTGTCTTTTTAATCGGCCAGGATGTCCAGCAGCGCTTTTTCAGAATCACCGCCCAGCGGCGTATCAACTGAGGTAATGCGCTCGTTGAGACGCAGCATACGGCTGACATCATCAACAGGTTTATCTAACTGTTCAGCAATCTCTTCTGCGCTCGGTTCGTGGTCCAGTTTATGGGACAACTCACGCGCGGTACGCAGATAGACGTTCAGCTCTTTGACGATGTGAATCGGCAGACGAATGGTGCGGGTTTGGTTCATGATAGCCCGCTCGATGGTCTGACGAATCCACCAGGTCGCGTAAGTTGAGAAACGGAACCCACGTTCAGGGTCAAATTTTTCAACGGCGCGGATCAGCCCCAGGTTGCCCTCTTCAATCAGATCCAGCAGAGCCAGACCACGATTGCTGTATCGACGGGCAATCTTCACCACCAGACGCAGGTTACTTTCGATCATGCGACGGCGGGAGGCAACATCACCTCGTAATGCACGGCGTGCAAAATAAACTTCTTCTTCGGCCGTCAAGAGCGGGGAGTACCCGATTTCCCCAAGATAGAGCTGAGTCGCGTCTAAAACACGCTGTGTTGCACCCTGCGATAACAGCTCTTCTTCAGCCAGGTCATTATCACTGGGTTCCTCTTCTACCAAGACTTTTTCGTCAAAAGCCTCTGTTCCGTTCTCATCAAATTCCGCGTCTTCATTTAGATCATGAACTTTCAGCGTATTCTGACTCATAAAGTGGCTCCTACCCGTGATCCCTGGGCAAAACACCTGACGCATTCTCATTTACCTCCGCTGCAGCGGCATTAGCGCTCACTGCAACGGAATAAGTGAGAATGACCTCACCTGCTTTGCACCGATTTATCGCTGCGGCAAATAACGCAGCGGGTTTACGGATTTCCCCTTGTAACGAATTTCAAAATGCAAGCGTGTAGAGCTGGTTCCGGTGCTACCCATAGTCGCTATTTTTTGCCCCGCCTTCACTTCTTGTTGTTCCCGGACCAGCATTGTGTCGTTATGGGCGTAGGCGCTCAGGTAATCATCGTTGTGTTTTATGATGATAAGATTACCGTAACCGCGCAGTGCGTTACCGGCATATACTACGCGTCCATCTGCGGTCGCGATGATAGCCTGTCCTTTACTGCCTGCGATATCGACACCCTTGTTACCACCCTCGGTGGCAGAGAAGTTGTCGATAACGTTGCCTTCAGTTGGCCAGCGCCAGGTTGAAATCGGCGAGCTGGTTGTTGTACTGCTGACAGTCGGTTCGGTTGTTGTACTAACGGATGGTGCCGTAACAGGCGCTGTGACAGGTGTCGCAGGCTTGTTGTTCGGCAACATTTTATTAGCACTTTGTTCACCTGAAGTCTCAGAATACGTAATTGTCGGTTTCGAAGCAACCACCGCGGTTGAATTTTGCGCAGTTTTTGAGACTATTCCTTGTTCCGATGCATCAGCCTGCGTTATTGCATTTCCGCCTGTGATAGGTGTACCAGATGCATTTCCTACCTGCAACGTCTGCCCGACGTTCAAACCATACGGCGCAGCCACATTGTTGCGCTGTGCAAGGTCACGGAAATCGTTGCCGGTGATCCAGGCAATATAGAAGAGGGTATCGCCCCGTTTTACGGTATAGGTGCTGCCGCCGGTGTAGCTCCCTTTCGGGATATTGCCGTATTTGCGGTTATAGACAATGTGACCATCTACCGTCTGTACCGGCTGCGCCTGGACAGGTTGAGACTGCATTGGCTGCACCGGCTGTACCGGTTGAACAGGCTGTACCGGTTGAACTTGCTGCATTTGCGGCTGCTGTGCGTTAGTGCTCATGGCAGGCGGCGGCGTAATGAGCATGCCGGAGTTGTCGCTGCCGCTGGCGCTTCCGCCTACGGAACTGACCGGTGCCGGAGTATTGTTGGAATTTGAACACCCTGCCAGCCAAAGCGAAACCAGTGACAATGCCGCGACACGGCGTACGGTGAATTTCGGGCTTCCCGCGCTCATTTTTCCCCCAATATTATGTAAATTACCAATGACTTAAAGATAACCGCGAAGCTCGACGGCAAATTTGCCCACAATACGCTGTTATGGCCCGAAATACCCAGGATAAATCTGTAACTCAGGCCAGTTCACCGCGTACAAGCGGAACAAAGCGCACGGCTTCAACGGTATCGATAATAAATTCGCTTCCCCGCCGACGAACCCGCTTCAACTGCTGGAGTTCGTCGCCCACGGGCAAAACGAGAATGCCGCCGTCATCCAGCTGCGACATCAGCGCGGCGGGAATTTCAGGCGGAGCGGCTGTCACAATAATAGCGTCAAATGGCGCGCGTGCTTGCCATCCTTGCCAGCCATCACCGTGACGCGTGGAGACATTGTGCAGATCGAGCTGCTTGAGGCGGCGACGCGCCTGCCACTGCAGCCCTTTAATCCGCTCAACGGAGCAGACATGGTGCACCAGATGCGCGAGGATCGCCGTCTGGTAACCGGAACCGGTGCCAATCTCCAGTACGCGCGAATCGGGCGTCAGCTCAAGCAGCTCCGTCATGCGCGCGACCATATAGGGTTGGGAGATGGTTTGCCCCTGACCAATGGGCAGCGCGACGTTTTCCCACGCTTTGTGTTCAAACGCCTCGTCGATAAATTTCTCGCGCGGCACCCGCGACAGCGCCTCAAGCACCTGTTCATCTTTGATGCCCTGCGCGCGTAGCTGATTGAGAAGATCCTGGATGCGTTTGCTTACCATTGCGTATTCACCCCGGCGCGTTCCAACCAACCTGATACCACCTCTTGTGCACTGTAGGCGGTCAAATCTACGTGCAGCGGCGTAACGGAAACATAGCCCTCATCAACGGCGGCGAAGTCGGTATCGGGACCGGCATCGCACTTCTCCCCCGGCGGGCCAATCCAGTAGAGAGTGTTGCCGCGCGGATCCTGCTGCGGGATCACCTGGTCAGCGGGATGGCGGCTGCCGCAGCGCGTCACACGAATGCCTTTGATTTCACTCAGCGGCAGATCCGGGACATTGATATTCAAAATGCGCCCGGTGCGCAGCGGCTCGCGGCTCAGCCCACGCAGGATGGCGCAGGTGACCGCAGCGGCGGTTTCATAGTGGGTGTGACCATTAAGAGAGACGGCTAACGCCGGAAAGCCGAGGTGGCGGCCCTCCATCGCGGCAGCAACGGTACCGGAGTAAATAACATCATCGCCGAGGTTCGGCCCGGCGTTGATGCCTGAAACCACCACATCCGGGCGCGGGCGCATTAATGCGTTCACGCCGAGAAAGACGCAGTCCGTCGGCGTGCCCATCTGCACGGCGATGTCGCCGTTATCGAAGGTAAAAGTACGAAGCGAAGATTCGAGCGTCAGCGAATTAGACGCACCGCTGCGGTTACGATCGGGAGCCACGACCTGAACGTCGGCAAACTCCCTAAGAGCACGGGCCAGCGTCTGGATACCCGGCGCGTGGATCCCGTCATCGTTACTCAGCAATATTCGCATAATCACCCGATGTGTTGATAAGTTCCCTGACCACACTGGTGGCAAAACTCCCCGCCGGTAGCCAGAAACGTACCTCGACGGTGGCGTCATCCCACCAGTTCCAGCTGAGCGCCTGCGGATAGAGCAACATCGCACGGCGCGCAGCGTCCACTTTTTCTCTCACCAGCAGCGTCTGTAACTCTGGCGCGTCAGCAACTGCCTGCTGCTCAAACTCCAGCGCCGCGTCCTGTGTTCCCCACTCGCCGCGGCCCGGCAGCGGCGCGGTAATCATCAGCGCTTTCGCATCGACCCGCGCCTGTAACTCGTCGCGCTCCTCATTGGTCGCCACGAACCAGCTGCCGCGACCCGCTAATTGTAGCGCATCGCCGACAACAACCTGATTGAAGTCTGGTTTCTTCAGCCGCTCGCTGACCACCTGATTAAACAACGCGCTGCGCGCGGCGGACAACCAAAAACTGCGTTTGTTACGATCGCGAACCGGCGCGTCGCTTTGCGCCCAGCGCAGCGCGCCCTGCAGGTTGCTGCCGCCAATGCCAAAACGCTGTGCGCCAAAATAGTTGGGTACGCCCTGTTCCGCGATAGCCTTTAAACGTGATTCAACCTCTGAGCGGTCGCTTACTTCACGCAGCACCAGCGTAAAGGCGTTGCCTTTCAGCGCGCCGAGACGCAGTTTGCGCTTATGGCGGGCATACTCCAGCACGTTGCAGCCTTCGAGCGTGAACTGGCTGAGATCCGGCATACCATTACCCGGTACGCGGGCACAAAGCCACTGTTCCGTTACGGCATGCTTATCTTTTTGACCGGCGAAGCTCACTTCACGCACATGAATTTTAAGGAATTTCGCTAAAGCGTCAGCAACAAAACGCGTATTGCAGCCATTTTTCAGAATTCGTACCAGAATATGCTCACCTTCGCCGTCTGGCTCGAAGCCCAGATCCTCCACCACGACGAAATCCTCCGGGCTGGCCTTCAGGATGCCACTGCCGCCAGGTTTGCCGTGCAGGAAGGTGAGATTATCAAATTCCGTCATTTCGCCGCCTTCACTAACAGCGCCACCGCTTCACAGGCAATGCCTTCGCCGCGCCCGGTGAAACCGAGCTTCTCGGTTGTGGTGGCTTTGACGTTGACGTCATCCATATGGCAACCGAGATCTTCGGCGATAAAGACGCGCATCTGCGGAATATGCGGCAACATCTTCGGTGCCTGGGCGATGATGGTCACATCCACGTTGCCAAGCGTATAGCCTTTGGCCTGAATGCGTCGCCAGGCTTCGCGCAGCAGCTCGCGGCTGTCCGCGCCTTTAAAAGCCGGGTCGGTATCCGGGAAGAGCTTACCAATATCCCCCAGCGCCGCCGCACCGAGAAGCGCATCGGTTAACGCATGCAGGGCGACATCGCCGTCGGAGTGCGCCAGCAGCCCCTGTTCATAGGGAATGCGCACGCCGCCAATAATAATCGGGCCAGCGCCGCCAAAGGCGTGTACGTCAAAACCGTGTCCAATGCGCATTATGCTTTCTCCTGAAGGTCTGCATGGGTCAGATAAAATTCTGCGAGTCGTAAATCTTCGGGTCGGGTCACTTTAATATTATCCGCACGCCCGGCGACCAGCTCGGGATGATAGCCGCAATACTCCAGCGCCGAGGCTTCATCGGTGATGGTTGCGCCTTCATCTAACGCGCGGGTTAAGCAGTCGTGGAGTAACGCATGCGGGAAAAACTGCGGCGTCAGGGCGTGCCAGAGATCATTGCGCTCAACGGTATGAGCGATAGCGGTTTTGCCCGGCTCGGCGCGTTTCATGGTGTCACGCACCGGCGCGGCGAGGATGCCCCCGACCCGGCTGGTCTCACGCAGGGCGAGAAGTCGGTTGAGATCGTCCTGGTGCAGGCAGGGGCGTGCGGCGTCATGCACCAGCACCCACTGCGCACCGGCAGCGGCTTTCAGCCCGGCCAGCACCGAATCGGCACGTTCCGCACCGCCGTTTACCACCGTAATCTGCGGATGGTTGGCCAGAGGAAGCTGCGCGAAGCGTTCATCGCCCGCGCTGACGGCAATAATCACCCGGCTGACGCACGGGTGGGCGAGCAGCGCGGCGACCGCGTGCTCAAGGATGGTTTTATCGCCGATGGAGAGATACTGCTTTGGACATTCCGTTTGCATGCGGCGGCCGAATCCGGCGGCCGGCACCACGGCACAGACGTCCGGAATGAGTGTTGCCATTCGTTAACCCGGGACTGTTTATGGTCTAGTTTGCGTATTCTGCGTGTTTTGTGTGTTCTGCGCTGAGCCTGCCGCGCGCTTTGACGCGTCCGGCACCAGACGATAGAAGGTTTCGCCCGGTTTCGTCATGGTCAGCTCATTACGAGCACGCTCCTCGATCGCTTCCTGGCCGCCATTGAGATCGTCAATTTCGGCAAACAGCTGATCGTTGCGCGCTTTTAGTTTTGCGTTTGTCGCCTGCTGAGCCGCCACATCTTCGCTGACGCGGCCGTAGTCGTGCAGACCATTTTTGCCGAACCACAGCGAGTATTGCAGCCAGACCAGCAAAGCCAGCAAAAGCAGCGTTAATTTACCCATCCTGCCCCCTGAAAAACGGCATCATCATCCCATAACTTTTCGTCAGACTCCACTTCGGGGCCGGGTGATACCGCGCAAGCGCCAGACTTTATCATAAATGTTGAGCAATCCGAACCCGGACACATTGCCTTAACAGGCGTTACACCTTGAAGTATGGCGCGCCTTAGCCCACCAGCCAGAGGAAAAGGAGGCCAAACATTGCCGCCACGCTGAGCAGCGTCGCCATACAGCTGTAACGCAGCCTACCATCAAGCAGCGAATGCAAGGCAATTCCCACCACCACCGAGACCGGCATCAGGGCGAGAAAAAAGGGCCAGGTATAGAGAAGAAAAAAGAGCGTGTTGGAGCCGTATAAAAGAAAAGGGATTGCCAGCGCCAGCAGCCATGCGACAAAGCCCACGATGGCACCCGGAAGCGACCATGTGGGTTCGTCGGCGGTCGGGGGAAGAGACGATGACCGCGGGAGGGTAATGTTGTGACTGTTACGCATATCTGATCCTGTTGCCTGCACGACCGGTAAACGCGATACACACCTGTTCAGACGGCGCGAAAAGCAAACTCGCTAAAGCCTGAAGAGTGGGTGTATCGCCAGTACCGTCTCAGGATCTGATAATATCTCCCTGCCGCAGCAGGTCTAATAATTGGCTGACCAAATTTGTTACCAATTGTTCGCCATCGAGGTGCACTTCCGGCGCTTCTGGCGCCTCATACACCGAATCAATGCCGGTGAAATTACGCAGCTCACCGGCGCGGGCTTTCTTGTATAACCCTTTCGGATCGCGCGCTTCGCAAATCGCTAGTGGCGTATCGACAAACACCTCGATAAAGCGTCCAGCGCCGAGGCGTTCACGCACCATCTGCCGCTCGGCGCGATGGGGCGAAATAAAGGCGGTCAACACCACCAGCCCCGATTCGACCATCAGCTTCGCCACTTCGCCGACCCGGCGAATGTTCTCTTTACGATCCGCATCGCTAAAGCCTAAATCGCTGCACAAGCCGTGACGCACGTTATCGCCATCGAGCAGATAGGTGCTGACGCCCGCGCGGTGCAGCGCCTCTTCCAGCGCCCCCGCGACGGTCGATTTACCGGAGCCGGAAAGCCCGGTAAACCAGAGCACAACCCCACGGTGACCGTGAAGCTGTTCGCGCTGCTGCGGCGTTACCGGATGGGCATGCCAGACGACGTTTTCGTCATGCTGCGCCATTACTTGCCTCCCAGCAGATCGCGCGCGCCCCAGTGCGGGAAGTGTTTACGCACCAGCTGGTTCAGCTCCAGCTCAAAGGCGCTGAACTCCGACGGCACAACCTGCGCATCGGTGTGTACTTCACGCACCATGCCGGCGCCAACGGTGACGTTGCTCAGGCGATCGATAAAGATCATTCCGCCGGTCACCGGGTTCTGCTGATAAGGGTCGAGGGTCAGCGGCTCATCAAAGGTGACGTCGACCAGCCCGATACCGTTCAGCGGCAGATTTTCCACTTCGCGCTGGGTCAGGTTGTTGATATCCACCTGGTACTGCACGGCGTCGATGCGCGCGCGGGTTTTCTTACCTGCCACTTTGACCTCAAAACTCTGGCCCGCCTGCAACGGCTGCTCCGCCATCCACACCACATCCAGCGAGGCGCGTTGAACCGATGGCAGTGTTTCCTGCGCGTCGAGGATCAGATCGCCGCGGCTGATATCAATCTCATCTTTCAGCACGAGGGTGATCGCTTCGCCCGCGCCCGCTTCCTGCAGATCGCCATCAAAGGTGACGATACGTGCGATGGTTGACTCCACACCCGACGGCAGCACTTTGATGCGCTGCCCGACCTTGACCACGCCGGAGGCCAGCGTGCCGGAGAAACCGCGAAAATCGAGGTTCGGACGGTTAACATACTGCACCGGGAAGCGCATCGGCTGGCTCTCTACCACGCGTTTGATTTCAACGGTTTCGAGCATCTCCAGCAGCGTCGGGCCGCTGTACCACGTCATCTTGTCACTCTGGCTGGCAACGTTGTCGCCCTCCAGCGCCGAGAGCGGCACAAAGCGAATATCGAGATCGCCCGGCAACTGTTCGGCAAAGGTGAGGTAATCCTGGCGAATAGAATCGAAGGTCGCTTCGCTGAACTCCACCAGATCCATCTTGTTCACCGCCACCACCAGGTTTTTTATGCCAAGCAGCGTGGAGATAAAGCTGTGGCGGCGGGTCTGATCCAGCACGCCTTTGCGCGCATCGATCAGCAGGATCGCCAGATCGCAGGTGGAGGCACCGGTCGCCATATTGCGGGTGTACTGCTCATGCCCCGGCGTGTCGGCAATAATAAATTTGCGCTTCTCGGTGGAGAAGTAACGATACGCCACGTCAATGGTAATGCCCTGCTCGCGCTCGGCCTGCAGGCCATCCACCAGCAGCGCAAGATCGAGTTTCTCGCCCTGGGTGCCGTGGCGTTTGCTGTCATTGTGCAGCGTTGAGAGCTGATCTTCGTAGATCTGGCGAGTGTCGTGCAGCAGGCGGCCGATCAGCGTGCTCTTGCCGTCATCGACGCTGCCGCAGGTGAGAAAACGCAGCAGGCTTTTGTGTTGCTGGGCATGCAGGTACGCTTCGACGCCGCCTTCATCCGCAATTTGTTGTGCAATAGTGGTGTTCATGGCGGCTCCTTAGAAATAACCCTGGCGTTTTTTCAGCTCCATCGAGCCGGCCTGGTCGCGGTCGATCACGCGTCCCTGACGCTCGCTGGTGGTTGAGATCAGCATCTCTTCGATGATCTCCGGCAGCGTCTGCGCGTGGGACTCCACCGCGCCGGTCAGCGGCCAGCAGCCGAGGGTACGGAAACGCACCATGCGTTTTTCAATCACTTCGCCCGGCTGCAAATCGATACGGTCATCGTCGATCATCATCAGCATGCCGTCGCGCTCCAGTACCGGTCGCTCGGCGGCCAGATAGAGCGGCACGATCTCAATATTTTCCAGGAAGATGTACTGCCAGATATCCAGCTCGGTCCAGTTGGAGAGCGGGAAAACGCGGATGCTTTCGCCTTTGTTGATCTGGCCGTTGTAGTTATGCCACAGCTCCGGACGCTGGTTTTTCGGGTCCCAGCGGTGAAAACGGTCGCGGAAGGAGTAGATACGCTCTTTGGCGCGCGACTTCTCTTCGTCACGGCGCGCGCCGCCAAATGCGGCGTCAAAACCATATTTGTTCAGCGCCTGCTTCAGTCCTTCGGTTTTCATAATGTCGGTGTGTTTCGCGCTGCCGTGCACGAACGGGTTAATACCCATCGCCACCCCTTCCGGGTTTTTATGCACCAGCAGCTCACAGCCGTAGGCTTTGGCGGTACGGTCGCGGAATTCATACATCTCGCGGAATTTCCAGCCGGTATCGACATGCAGCAGCGGAAACGGCAGCGTGCCCGGATAGAAGGCCTTACGCGCCAGATGCAGCATCACGCTGGAGTCTTTGCCGATGGAGTACATCATCACCGGATTGGCAAACTCGGCGGCCACTTCGCGAATGATATGGATGCTTTCCGCCTCCAGTTGTCGCAGGTGAGTGAGTCGTTTTTCGTCCATATCCCTTCCTTAAGCCAGATTAATCACGGAAGCGTCAAACGCCGCCGTGGCTGTCGTTTGCTGGAACCAGGCCAGTTCGCGATGAAGCGCAACCACTTCACCCACCACTAACAGGGCGGGCATCGGCGCGCCTGTAGCCAGTTCCTCAAGTTGTTCTAATGTGCCGGTAGTAATTTGTTGATCGGCACGCGTGCCGCGGGAGATCACCGCCACCGGCGTGGTGCGCTCACGCCCGTGGGCAATCAGCTGTGCGCTGATCTCGGCCGCTTTCATGGTGCCCATATAGATCGCCAGCGTCTGGCGGCTTTGCGCCAGCTGCGACCAGTCGAACGGCGCGCTGTCGGCTTTGTAGTGGCCGGTCACGAAGGTGACGCTCTGGGCGAAATCCCGGTGCGTCAGCGGAATACCGGCATACGCCGTCGCGCCCGATGCCGCAGTGACGCCCGGCACCACCTGGAACGGAATGCCCGCTTCAGCCGCCGCCTGTAGCTCTTCGCCACCGCGACCAAAGATAAAGGGATCGCCGCCTTTCAGGCGCACCACGGTTTTCCCCTCCTGCGCCGCTTCTACAAGCATGCGATTGGTTTCGTGCTGCGGCACCGCATGCACGCCCGCCCGTTTACCAACGCAGATCTTCTCCGCGTCGCGGCGGGTTAACTCCAGCACCGCATCGCTCACCAGATGGTCGTAAAAGACCACATCGGCCTGCTGCATCACCTGCAAACCGCGCAGGGTGAGCAAGCCCGCATCGCCCGGCCCGGCACCGACGAGAATGATCTCGCCGCTGGCCGACCCCGGCTGTTGTAACTCTGCTTCCAGCGCCCGCTCAGCCGCAGGCTCATCGCCTGCCGCCATCAGGCTGGCAAAACGCCCGCGAAAGGCGCTCTCCCAGAAGCGACGGCGATCGTCGGTGGTGCGGCGAAACGCTTTGATGCGCGTGCGCCAGCGCCCGGCCACAGCCGCCATCCGCCCGAGATTACCCGGCAGCAGCGCCTCAATCTTTTCACGCAGCAGACGCGCCAGCACCGGTGCATTGCCGCCGGAGGAGATAGCGACGATCAGCGGCGAACGGTCAACAATAGAGGGGAAAATAAAGGAGCAGAGCGGCTGATCGTCCACCACGTTAACCAGCCGATGGCGCGCGTTGGCGGCGTCAAATACCCGGCGGTTGAGGGCTGCATCGTTGGTAGCCGCAATCACCAGAAACACCGCATCAAGCTGCGACTCATCAAACTCCGTAGCTATCCAGTGAACGGCCTGCTCATCGGCAAGCTGTTGCAGTTGCGGATCGAGTCGTCTGGCCACTATCTGTACGTGCGCGCCCGCACGGCGCAAAAAGGTGATTTTGCGCGCGGCAATTTCACCGCCGCCAATCACTAAAACAGGGCGGTCTTTTACAGCAGCAAACAGAGGCAGGTAATCCACAACGTTGTAACTCACTCACAGCCAGCAATAGGGGGACTATAGGGGGCGCGTTAGAACGAATGAAATTACGAATTGGAATGAGTAGTTCCGCAAAAGAATAAAGGCCTGGGAAAGCTCATACCAAAAAGTGCTTAAGGTGAGATTTTTCGCATGGTTAACGACAAATGAAATTGTGCAAACTCCGTCACAGTTTCATACTAAGCCCGTTTAAAATCTTGCTGCATAAAGGACTCACTATGTTTTCCGCATTGCGCCTCCGTACCGCTGCCCTGGCGCTCGGCGTATGCTTTATCCTTCCGGTTGCTGCCCGCTCTTCCCAACCCGGTGACATGGCAAATGAACAGGCGCGACATATCGCCAGCCTCTTTCCCGGCCGCATGACCGGCACGCCAGCCGAAATGCTCAGCGCGGACTATCTCCAGCAGCAGTTTTCCCAGATGGGTTATCAGAGCGATATCCGTAAGTTCAAAACCCGCTACCGCTACAGCACCAAAGATAATCAGCAGAGCTGGCAGAATGTGACCGGCAGTTCGGTGATCGCCGCCCATGAAGGGCGCGTGCCACAGCAGATTATCGTGATGGCGCATCTTGATACCTACGCGCCGCAAAGCGATGCCGATGTTGACAACAACCTGGGTGGCTTAACGTTGCAGGGCATTGATGACAATGCCGCGGCGCTTGGCGTCATGCTTGAGCTGGCGCAGGCGCTGAAAACGACGCCGACGGAGTACACCGTGCGCTTTGTCGCCACCAGCGGCGAAGAGGAGGGCCAGCTTGGCGCGAAGAGCTTTCTCGATCGCATGAGCGAGAAAGAGCGCAAAAACACCCTGCTGGTGATTAACCTCAATAACCTGATCGTCGGCGACAAACTCTATTTTACCAGCGGGAAAAATACCCCGGCCTCGGTGCGCAAACTGACGCGCGACCGCGCGCTGGCGATTGCCCGCTCGCACGGCATTCAGGCGTTAAGCGCCCCGGCGGGCGCGGAGAAGCGCAGCGCCTGCTGCCATGACGCACAGGTGTTTGATAATGCGATGATCCCGGTGCTGTCGGTGGAAGCCGCCAACTGGTCTCTGGGGAATAAAGATGGCGCTCAGCAGCGGGCAAAGTCGAAGGCGTTTCCGGATGGCGTGAGCTATCACCGCGCGCGGCTTGATAACCAGATCTATATCGATAAAGCGCTGCCGGGGCGAATTGAACACCGCAGCCGCGATGTGATGCGGATTATGCTGCCGCTGGTCAAAGAGTTAGCCAGGACGGGAAATAAAAAATAAGCCAGCAGGTTGTAGTTGCAGGCTATCTGAACAGGAGCAGTACGCAAGGGTCTGAGCACCGCTCCGTTTAGAAGAATTAACGCTCGTCCCTGCGTCCACCCACTGCCGCCCACATTCTGCGAATATGAACCGTCACCTCTTCACGATCGTGATAGAGCTGACGCGCCTGGATCTGCGCGGCGATGCCGTGCTCATCCAGCTGCTGCTGGATATAGGCGAGATTGTTGGAGACCTCTTCATAGCGCTTCTTCATCGGCAGCTTGAGGTTAAAGATGGTTTCACGACACCACCCTTCTGTTAACCACTGCGCCATCAGCGCCGCCACTTTAGCTGGTTTTTCAACCATATCGCACACCATCCAGGAGATGTTGCTGCGCGTCGGGCGATAGCGGAAACCATCTTCGCGCAGCCAGGTCACCTGGCCGGTATCCATCAGGCTCTGCGCCATCGGGCCGTTATCCACGGACGAGACCCACATGTTGCGCTTCACCAGTTGGTAGGTCCAGCCGCCAGGGCAGGCCCCAAGGTCAACGGCGTACATGCCGTTCGCCAGGCGTTCATCCCACTCATCGGCAGGAATAAAGACGTGAAACGCCTCTTCCAGCTTCAGCGTCGAGCGGCTCGGCGCATCGGACGGGAACTTCAGGCGCGGAATGCCCATATAGAAAGGCGAGTTGTTATAAGAGTAGGAGTAGCCGGTGTAGCAGCAGCCTGGTGCAATAAAGAAGATATGCACCACCGGGCGGCTCGCCGAGTCGCTGCGCGCGAGGATGCCCGCTTCACGCAGCGCACCGCGCAGCGGGACGGTGAACTTACGGCAGAACTTCATCAGCTCTTTGCTTTCGTTAGTGTCGGCCACTTCAACGCGCAGATCGCCGCCCTTCTCCACCACGCCCTGCAGCATGCCGACGATCGGCGTAATGCGATCATCCGGCGGCAGGTCGCGCAGCAGTTCCCCGACGACAAACATCTGGCGGGCAAAAATCAGCGAGCTGAACGGCAGCTCGCGCGCCAGTTTGTCGGCATCTTCTTGCTGATAGCACTCAAAAATGACATAGCCCGCGTTCTCTTTCACGCGAGCGAAACCGAACACGTTCTGACGTCCGGCTTTATCGGTAATTTCGGCTGCACACTCTTTCTCAAAACCCGGGCGGCACAGCAATACCACTTTATTCATGAACAACGCCCCTACGTTTCAGACGAATTGCGCCAATTAACATTAATGCCCAGCCGATTAAGAAGCAGACGCCGCCGACCGGGGTAACAAACGCCCACAGGCGTAAATGGGAGAGCGCGAGGCAATAGAGGCTACCGCTGAACAGCACGGTGCCGAGCGCCAGGAACACGCTGCTCCAGTAAAACCAGATGCTGATGCGGCGCTGCATCGCCACCGCAAGACCGAACACCGCTAAGGTGTGGAACGCCTGATACTCAAGGCCGGTCTGGATCCAGCTCATCTCGGTGACGCCGAGTGACTTGCTTAACACGTGCGCGCCGAATGCGCCCAACGCGACAAAGATAAAACCGCTTATTGCGGCGAAAATCAGCATAAACCGGCTGGTCATGTTACTTCCCCAAGAGTCATACGCGCCCTGCGCGCGCGAATTATTGTTCGTAGCGGAAACGGAATTTCTCCTGCTCGCTTGCCGCTTTGGCCAGGATCCACTGACGAAAGGCCGCTATTTTACCCAGTTCTGCCTGGCTGTCATGACAAACCAGATAAAAAGCATTTTTACTCACCAGCACATCATTAAACGGGCAGACCAGACGACCCGCTTCGATCTCCGATTGCGCCATCACATTGTTTGCCAGCGCCACGCCCTGACCGTGGATCGCCGCCTGCAGCACCATCGAGCTGTGGCTGAAGATCGGCCCCTGCTGGACATTGAGGTTAACGCCCAACTGACGGGTATAAGTTTGCCAGTCGCGCCGCGAAGCATCATGCAACAGGGTGTGGCGCGCCAGATCGTCCGGCGTCTTTAACGCCTTCTCGCCGGTCAGCAGCAGCGGCGAGCAGACCGGGAGCAGATATTCGGCATAGAGTTTTTCCACGCGCAGGCCCGGCCAGTTGCCGCGACCGTAGAAGATCGCCACGTCAACATCGTCGGCGAGCTTGTCCTCTTCGCGGTCGACCGCCTGGATGCGCACGTCGATTCCCGGATAAGCTGAGTTAAAGCTGGAGAGTCTCGGCACCAGCCACTGAATGGCGAAACTGGGCAGCAAGCTGACGGTGAGCGCGCCCTTTGCGCTACGCGCCTGCAATTTGCGGGTGGCTTCGTTAAGCTGGGAAAATATCTCTTTGATATCCTGAAAATAACTCTGCCCCTCCTCCGTTAACAACAGCGAACGGTTGCGACGGCGAAAGAGTTTCAGGCCGAGAAAATCCTCGAGAGACTTGATTTGGTGGCTTACTGCGGCCTGCGTCACAAATAGCTCATCGGCCGCGCGGGTGAAACTTAAATGGCGGGCAGCGGCATCAAAAACACGTAATGCATTAAGAGGTGGTAATCGCTTGGACATGGTTTATCAGGCTTAGATGTAAACTGAATTTAACAAACAGGAAACAGTAGTTAACCTATTAGTTTTTTTTATCTGAGCCATTATAAATTGTCCGTTGAGGTTGCACCAGCAAATACCTATAGTGGCGCCACTTCCTGAAGCCGGAACGAAAAGTGTTTTGGAATTGAGATTCTGAAGGGCTTTTGGCTTACGGATGTGATGTTGTGTTGTTGTGTTTGCAATTTGGTCTGCATTTCAGACCCCGGTAGCGACGCTACCCCTTTTTCACTTCCTGTACATTTACCCTGTCTGTCCATAGTGATTAATGTAGCACCGCAAATTGCGGTGCTTTTTTTTGCCTGGCGCCCGGGATTATTTCTCCAGAGCAACCATCTCTTTCACGTCAGAACGGTTGATCTGCTGCTCATTACCGTTCGCGTCTTTGTAGGAAATCATTCCTGTCTGGTCGTCAGTTTTCGGCTTGCCTTCGGAAATGATTGTACGGCCATCGTTGGTGTGCAACGCGTAGTTCGGGCTGGAACAGGCGCTCAGGGCGAAAGCTAAAGTACAAGCAGAAATAATTGCGGCAGTCTTCTTCATCTTCTTCTCCTTGATTTATTCTGGCAATTAATGCTGTGAAATACTCTTACTGGAAGAGTCTCAAACACGTTACTTACACTTATCAGCATAACCTGCTTACGCAGTTCCGCCAGTACAAACAGATAATTCCGATGGTTATCAATCCCCTTGCCCACGGAAAAAAAGTGCGCGACCATCGTCGGCCTACAGATGAGGATAAGTATGAACGCATTTAATCCTTCGCAGTTTCGCGCCCAGTTTCCGGCGCTGGCCGACGCGGGTGTCTACCTTGACAGCGCCGCGACCGCGCTGAAACCGCAGACGGTAATCGACGCCACGCAGCAGTTCTACAGCCTGAGCGCTGGCAATGTTCACCGCAGCCAGTTTGCCGAAGCACAGCAGCTCACCGCCCGCTACGAAGCCGCACGCGGCCAGGTCGCCACGCTGCTCAACGCCCCTTCCGGCAAAAATATTGTCTGGACGCGCGGCACCACGGAAGCGATCAACATGGTTGCCCAGTGCTATGCCCACCCGCGCTTACAACCTGGCGATGAGATCATTGTCAGCGAGGCGGAGCACCACGCCAACCTGGTGCCGTGGCTGATGGTCGCGGAGCAGACCGGCGCAAAAGTGGTGAAACTGCCGCTGGCGGACGATCGCCTGCCGGATCTTAACCAGCTCCCTGCCCTTATCACTTCCCGCAGCCGGATTCTGGCGTTGGGACAGATGTCCAACGTCACTGGTGGCTGCCCGGATCTCGCCCGCGCCATTACGCTTGCCCATCAGGCCGGCATGGTGGTGATGGTCGATGGCGCGCAGGGCGTGGTTCATTTCCCTGCCGACGTGCAGCAACTCGATATCGATTTTTACGCCTTCTCCGGTCATAAACTCTATGGCCCAAACGGCATTGGCGCGCTGTATGGCAAAGCGGAACTGCTGGAGGCGATGACGCCGTGGCTCGGCGGCGGGAAGATGATCAGCGAAGTGACCTTTGCGGGTTTCACCACCCAGCCGGTGCCTTACAAGCTCGAAGCGGGCACCCCTAACGTGGCGGGGGTGATTGGCTTAAGCGCTGCGCTGGAGTGGCTGAACGGAATTGATATTGCGCAGGCGGAACGCTACAGCCGTGGGCTGGCAACGCTGGCGGAGGAGCAGCTGGCACAGCGCCCCGGTTTCCGCTCATTCCGCTGCCAGGACTCCAGCCTGCTGGCCTTCACGTTTGACGGCGTGCATCACAGCGATATGGTGACGCTGCTGGCGGGTTACGGCATCGCTCTGCGCGCGGGCCAGCACTGCGCCCAGCCGCTGCTCGCCGCGCTTGGCGTCAACGGCACACTACGCGCCTCATTTGCGCCCTATAATACTCAACAGGATGTCGATGCGCTGGTCAGCGCCGTCGACCGTGCTCTGGAACTATTGGTGGATTGATGACAAGCCCTGCATTCGCCGGACATCCGTTCGGCACCGTGGTCACTGAAGAGAGAATGCGCCAGACCTTTGGCGCCCTCAACGCGTGGGAAGAGAAGTACCGCCAGCTGATTATGCTCGGCAAGCAGTTGCCTGCCGCAACGGACGAGATAAAAGCGCAGGCGCAGGAGATCCCCGGCTGCGAAAACCGCGTCTGGCTCGGCTCAACGCCTCTGCCCGACGGCACGCTGCACTTTTTTGGCGACAGCGAAGGGCGCATCGTGCGCGGTTTGTTAGCGGTCTTGCTAACAGCGGTTGAGGGCAAACGCCCGCAGACGCTTATAGAGAACGATCCGCTGGCGCTGTTTGATGAGTTGGGGTTGCGCAATCAGCTGAGCGCCTCGCGCAGCCAGGGGCTGGCGGCACTGGCCGCCGCTGTGCAGGAGCAGGCTCGTCAGGCGCTGGTCTGACGCTGCGCTTTCGCCATCAGTTTTTTTAACGCATGGGAGACCGCGACAAAGCCAAAGGTGGCGGTCACCATCGTTGCCGCGCCAAACCCGGCGGCGCAATCCATCCGTTTTGGCCCTTCCGCGCTGCTTTTCATCGCACACACCGAACCATCCGCCTGCGGGTAGACCAGCGCTTCAGTTGAAAAGACGCAGTCGATGCCGAGTTTGCCTTTACTGTTTTTCACCACGCCGAAATCGCTCTTCAGCCGCTCACGCAGCTTCGCCGCCAGCGGATCCTGAATGGTTTTCGCCAGATCGCTCACCTGGATCTGCGTCGGATCGATCTGCCCGCCCGCGCCGCCAGTGGTCACCAGCGGGATCTTATTGCGTCGGCAATAAGCGATCAGCGCCGCTTTTGGCCGCACGCTATCAATAGCGTCAATCACGTAGCTGAACGAGGTGCTCATCAGCTGTGCCACATTATCAGCGGTGACGAAATCGTCGATCACCGTGACACGGCACTCCGGGTTGATATCGCGAATGCGCGCGGCCATCACTTCCGCTTTCGCTTCACCAACGGTATTGCGCAGGGCGTGGATCTGCCTGTTGGTGTTGGTGACGCAGACATCATCCATATCAATCAGCGTGATGGCGCCAATTCCGGTGCGCGCCAGCGCTTCGGCGACCCACGAGCCGACGCCACCGATGCCGACCACGCAGATATGCGCATCGGCAAACCACTGCAGCGCTTTTTCACCATACAAACGCGCCGTCCCGCCAAAGCGCTGGCGCCAGGCGTCGCTGATTACTGCTGACATATGAAACCTCAAGCTGAAACAGAGAACCCCCTCCGGGACCGGAAGGGGTGAAGAGTTTACCACATTCCCTTAGCCGCTAAAGACGTTGCCCGTCAGACCCGCGCCCGGCGCGTTCTTCAATATCCAGACACGGCCATAGTGGTTATACCAGCCGGCACGATGCCCGGCTTCTGCGCCGATACCCTGGTAGATGTCGAAGTGCTGGCCCTTAATTGCCCCACCCACATCCAGCGCCACCATCAGGCGAAGCTCATACTGGCCGTTGAATTTGCCTTTACTGTCCAGCTGCGGCACTTCCGCCAGCAGCGTGGTGCCCGGCGGGATCACGGTTTTATCAGAAGCAACCGACGCGCGGCCAATCAGCGGCACGGAGCTGGCGCCTTTTACCGGAGCCCAGGATTGCGGTTTAAAGAAGACAAAGGAGGCGTTCTCCTCCAGCAGCGCACGCACTTCGGCTTCGCTGTGCTTCTCGCCCCATTCGCGGATCGCCTGCATCGACATATCTTCGCGCTTCACTTCACCGCGATCGATTAACACTTTACCGATGCTGCGATAGGCATGACCATTTTTACCGGCGTAGCTAAAGAAGTTGAGCGGGCTGCCGTCGCCGAAATCGATATAACCGCTGCCCTGCACATCCATAATGAAGTTGTCCATCAGCGAGTTGCTGTAAGCCAGCACATAGTTCTCGCTGAGCGCCCCGGCGTAGATCTCTGCACGCGAAGGCAGGCGGCCGCGTTTTGACGGCATGCGGTAGATAGGATACTGGAACTCGCCCTGCCGGGTGTGGCGCGCCTGCACCACCGGCGTGTAGTAGCCGGTAAACTGCACGTTGCCGTAGTTGTCTGTGCCTTCCATCTGCCAGGCGTCAATGCCGAACTGGCGCAGCGAGCGGGTATCGCCCCCGGCGCGCAGCCAGGCTTCAATGGCGTTATAGACGCTGCTCTGGTTGCCATAAAGGCGCGGTGCAGAGCCTCTGATCTGGCTCACCTGCTCGGAGAAGTCTCCGGCATTGATCGGTGCGCCCACGGCGTCAGGCTGATTAACGAGGGAAAAAGGCTGAGAGAATTTTCCGTCTTTATACTGTTGACCGCGATCGGTCGGTTTAGAAGAGCAGGACGCGAGAAGTGCCACCATCGCGCCTGTGAGTACGAACTTAGCCCAACGTGCTTTCATTGTTTCTCATCTTTTGGTTAACCCCAAGCCGGATGAAGATAACAAACCGCTGTGGCTAATGAAATGCACAAGAACATTCCGACACCAGTTTTGTTTAAATCTTAAGCACATTGTGTTGTTTTTAAACATAAAGTCCTTAAATCGACAAATGTCGCAAAAAAAGGTTGCATCAAATCGTCTACGGCGTATAGTGCGCTTCCACGGACGCGGGATGGAGCAGCCTGGTAGCTCGTCGGGCTCATAACCCGAAGGTCGTCGGTTCAAATCCGGCTCCCGCAACCAATTAAAATGTGGAAGAAAGAAAAAGTTTACATGATGGAAGTGTAAACAGACGGACGCGGGGTGGAGCAGCCTGGTAGCTCGTCGGGCTCATAACCCGAAGGTCGTCGGTTCAAATCCGGCCCCCGCAACCAACACAATAAACACCTTAACGGGTGTTTTTTTGTTTCTGGCGTTTGTAAAAGCGCGCAGCAAACAAGAGAAAAAAATGGCGCCCTTCGGCGCCATACTGTTATCCCCTTCTCGCCAGCGTCGCGCCATCCGCGAAGTAGGCTTTAATCCCTGCCAGAATCGACTCTGCGACTTCCTGCTGGAATTTTGCGGTCTTGAGCTTACGCTCCTCCTCCACATTACTGATAAACGCCGTCTCAACCAGAATCGACGGGATATCCGGCGCTTTCAGCACCGCAAAGCCCGCCTGCTCGACGCTGTTCTTGTGCAGGTTATTAACGCGCCCCAGCTTATTAAGCACCGCTTTGCCAAACTTCAGGCTGTCGTTGATGGTCAGCGACTGCACCATATCGAACATGGTGTGATCGAGATAGCGGTCACCGCTTTTGCTTACGCCACCAATCAAGTCCGCCGCGTTCTGCGTATCCGCCAGATATTTCGCGGCTGTACTGGTCGCCCCTTTGGTCGACAGCGCGAAGACGGAGGAACCATGCGGCTGGCGGCTGCTGAAGGCATCGGCGTGAATCGAGACAAAGAGGTCGGCGCGCTGCTTCTGCGCTTTCGCCACACGCACCTTCAGCGGAATAAAGACATCCTCGTTGCGGGTCATATAGGACTTCATATTGCCCTCTTTCTCGATCAGCGCATGCAGACGGCGGGCGATTTGCAGCACCACATCCTTCTCACGGGTTTTATATTTCCCCGTCGCCCCCGGATCTTCCCCGCCATGGCCGGGATCGAGCATGATCACAATTGGCCGGTCGCGCCCGGCTTTTCCCGGCTGAGGGCCGCTCTGCGCGGGCGGCACCTGCTTATCAAGATCGCCCTGGTTGTACTCTTCAAGCAGCGCCAGCAGCGGATCCTGCACATCCTGCGCATTCGCCGGATAGAGATCCATCACCAGACGCTCTTTGAAGCCTGCGACCGGCGCCAGCGCAAAGAGTTGCGGTTTCACATTCTGCTTAAGTTCAAACACCATGCGCACCGTCTGCGGATCGAACTGACCCACACGGGCTGATTTGATAAAGGGATCGTCACTGCGAATCTGCGTTCCCATGCCCTTAAGCACGGAGTTGAGGTGAACGCCTTGCAGATCCACCACCAGACGGTCGGGATTGCTCAAGGCGAACTGTTTGTACTTCACCACGCGGTTCGATTCCACCGTCACACGGGTATAGCTCGACGCAGGCCAGACGCGCACGGCGACCACCTGACTGACGGCGGCCAGGCCAACCTGGCTCACGCTTAATAACCACATCGCCCCCGCACCCTGTAATAATTTGCGGCGGCTCAGCGCTGAATGACTTCCCGACATGCTTCTCCCGAGCAATTTGTTTAAATAATGCTTAACGTCAGAATTGACGGAAAACTTTAGCGAATGATGCATAAACTGTCATCTTTTAAAGGGTAAACATATGTCTGGCGCTATGCTTCACAAAGACGGGAGAATCCTGGGTTAAGAAAATTTGTGCTTGCAGCGAAGGCAATAAAAGAATAAAAATACACTTTTTACGAATAATCATGCAGTGAGGACAGGCCGTGGTCAAAGAGCGCAGAACCGAACTGGTGCAGGGATTTCGCCATTCCGTTCCCTATATCAACGCCCATCGGGGAAAGACATTCGTCATCATGCTCGGGGGTGAAGCCATCGAGCATGAAAACTTCTCCAGCATTGTCAACGACATCGGCCTGCTGCATAGCCTCGGAATCAGGCTGGTGGTGGTCTATGGCGCGCGCCCGCAAATCGACGCCAACCTTGCTGAACATCACCACGAACCGATCTACCACAAACACACCCGCGTTACCGACGCCAAAACCCTTGAACTGGTGAAACAGGCCGCAGGGCTTTTGCAGCTGGATATCACCGCACGGCTGTCGATGAGCCTCAACAATACGCCGCTGCAGGGCGCACACATCAACGTGGTCAGCGGTAACTTTATTATTTCGCAGCCGCTGGGCGTTGATGACGGCGTTGACTACTGCCACAGCGGGCGTATTCGCCGTATTGATGAAGAGGCGATCCACCGCCAGCTCGACAGCGGCGCGATTGTGCTGATGGGGCCGGTTGCAGTCTCCGTGACCGGGGAGAGCTTTAACCTCACCTCCGAAGAGATTGCCACCCAGCTGGCGATCAAGCTGAAAGCGGAGAAGATGATCGGTTTTTGCTCGTCGCAGGGTGTCATGAATGATGAAGGCGAAATTGTTTCTGAACTGTTCCCTAACGACGCGCAAGCGCGTGTCGAAGAGCTGGAGCAGCGCGGCGACTACCACTCCGGCACCGTGCGTTTCCTGCGCGGCGCGGTAAAAGCGTGCCGCAGCGGCGTGCGTCGCAGCCACTTAATCAGCTATCAGGAAGATGGCTCGCTGTTGCAGGAGCTCTTCTCCCGCGACGGTATCGGCACGCAGATTGTGATGGAGAGCGCCGAGCAGATCCGCCGCGCCACCATTAACGACATCGGCGGCATTCTGGAACTGATTCGCCCGCTCGAGCAGCAGGGCATTCTGGTGCGCCGCTCCCGCGAGCAGCTGGAGATGGAGATCGATAAGTTCACGATCATTGAGCGCGACAACCTGACTATCGCCTGCGCGGCGCTTTACCCCTTCCCGGAAGAGAAGATTGGCGAGATGGCCTGCGTGGCCGTGCATCCTGATTATCGCAGCTCGTCACGCGGCGAAGCGCTGCTGGAGCGCATTGCGTTGCAGGCGCGGCAGATGGGGCTCAGCAAGCTGTTTGTGCTCACCACCCGCAGCATTCACTGGTTCCAGGAGCGCGGCTTTACGCCGGTGGATATCGACTCGCTGCCTGAAACCAAAAAGCAGATGTACAACTACCAGCGGCGCTCAAAAGTGCTGATGGCCGATCTGACCTGATTCACGCCCCGCCCTGTGCGGGGCGTTTTATTTCAGGGCGCTGAACAGCGCTTCAAGACCGCTGCGCCGCTCGGTGCGGGTGGCAATCGCCTGGCCCAGCACGCGCTCATCGGCATAGAGCGACAGCCGTTTACGTGCGCGAGTAATCGCGGTGTAGACCAGCTCTCGCGTCACCACCGGCACGTTTTGCGCAGGCAGGATCAGCGCGGCGTGATCGAACTCCGAGCCCTGCGATTTATGCACCGTCATCGCCCAGGCGGTTTCATGCTCCGGCAAACGGCTCGGCTGCACCGACTTGATCTTCCCGCCGGGTAGCGGGAACCAGACGCGCATCCCCTGCCCCTGATCCAGCGCAATGCCGATATCACCGTTGAACAGCCCCAGCGCGGAGTCGTTGCGCGAAATCATCACCGGCCTGCCGTGATACCAGCGCGAGAAGGGCTGGCGGGTAATTTTACGCTGACGCACCAACGCCAGCTCAAGCCGTTCATTCAGCCCGCTGACGCCAAACGGCCCTTCGCGCAACGCGCAGAGCAGCTGGTACTCGCCGAAGGCGGCGATAATCGCTTCCGGCTCGGCGTGGCCCTGCACCAGCGAGAGATAGTGCCCGTAGCCTGCCAGCGCGTCGTCAATCATCTCCTGATAGGCCTCGGCGCTGTTAAGCGGTTTCCGCTCAATATCCTCAAAACCCTGGCTGAAGACTGCCTGGGTAGCGCGCTTATCACCCCGGTTAACCGCGGCAGCCAGTTGCCCGATGCCGGAGTGGCTGCCGAAGCGGTAACTTTTTTGCAGCAGGCAGAGGCTGTCGCGCAGCGCGGTGGCGGCCTCGCCTTCGCCTGCGGGCACTTTCACGCCGGTTAAGCGTGAGAGTTGCGCCGCGCGCGTCGCACTGTACCCGGCATTTACCCAGGCGCAGATATCCCCCAGTACCGCACCAGCCTCAACGGAGGCCAGCTGATCGCGATCGCCGAGGAAGATCACCCGCGCCCGCGGCGGCAGCGCATCAATCAGCCGCGACATCATCGGCAGGTCAATCATCGACGCCTCATCCACCACCAGCACGTCCAGATGCAGCGGGTTGAGCGCGTGATGGCGCATGCGCTGGCTTCCCGGCTGTGCGCCGAGCAGCCTGTGCAGCGTGCTGGCCTCATCCGGCAGCAGCGCTTTTTGCGCCTCATCAAGCGGTAGCTGGCGCAGCGCGTTGCCGAGGGATTCGGTTAACCGCGCGGCGGCTTTACCGGTGGGCGCAGCCAGGCAGATACGGCAGCGGCTGCCATTGAGCGTTTGTACCAGCGCCGCCAGGAGCTTCGCCACGGTGGTGGTTTTACCGGTTCCCGGCCCGCCGGAGATCACCGAAATTCGCCGGGTAAGCGCCACGGCGGCGGCGACTTTTTGCCAGTTCACATCGGCTTCATTGTCTGGCGGAAAGAGTGAGGCCAGCGCCTCAGAAAGGCGTGCTTCATCCGCCTCATCAACGGCTTCCTGTGCGGCAAAGAACTCCGCCACGCGCCGCTCGTTCCACCACATACGGTTCAGGTAGAGGCGCGCATCGTGCAAAATAATCGGCGTTGCGCCGCTGCCGTCGCCAACCGCCGGTGAGGCAAGCAGCAGTGCCTGCCAGTCGTCGGGCGGCCCGGCCATCTCAAACAGCTGGCGTGCGAGCGGCGAATCGCTGCCGAACACGTCGGGCGTCAGGCGTGAGAGCGGCAAACAGACATGCCCCTCACCGGCATCGCGGCTCAGTAGCGCCGCGGCCAGCAGCAAGGCGGGCTCTTCCGTGCCAGCCACCGTCAGGGCAAACTGCACGTCCAGCGGACGCAGCAGTTTCTGCTCCATCGCTTCTTGCAGTAAAGCCTGCACATTCATGGCGTCATCTCCGGTACTTCACCTGCAAACAGGGTATCCATGCGGGCGATCAGCGCCGCCTCCGGGCGGGTGGTGAAAATCCCCTGCTCCGGTTGCTGCGCCTCCACGCCGCGTAAAAAGAGGTAGATCACACCGCCGAAGTGGCACTCATAGTCATAATCGGCGATGCGGTGGCGTAGATAGCGGTGCAGCGCCAGGGTATAGAGCTGGTACTGCAAATCGTAGCGATGGGACTGCATGGCTGCCGCCATCGCCTCTTGCGTATAGGCCTGCGCGTTTTCGCCGAGCCAGTTGGATTTGTAATCGAGCAGGTAGTAGCGCCCCTGATGGCGAAACACCAGGTCGATAAAGCCCTTCAGCATCCCGCGCACGTCGCGAAAATCGAGCGGCGCGCAGCCGGCCGATAGCGGATCGTAGCGGCGAATCAGGCTATCGAGCGCCTCTGCGCTCAGCGTGGCGCTGATGGGCAGGTAAAACTCCATCTCGACCTGTTTATCGTTGGTCGTCAACTGGCTAAGAGAGACTCCCGCTGGGGTAAGCGGCGCGTGCAGCACCGTCTCCAGCCAACTGCTCAGCACCGGCTGCCAGTGCTCCTCATACCCAGCCACCAGCAGCTTTTCCGCCACCCACTCCGGTGATACCGGCTGGGTGAAGTCAATATCTTCAAACAGACTGTGCAAAAAAGTGCCCGGCGCCGCGCCGCGCGGAAACTGGTGCGGCGTCAGCATCGGCTGCGTCTGCACCTCGCGCTCACCTGCGGCGTCGACATCCAGACGCGGGAGCAGATCCTGAGCAAGGCCGTGCCCGCGCTGTTGCAGACCCGAGTAACTGGTCACGCGCCAGTCATCGGCGACCCGGCGCATCACTTCGCGCACGCTGAGCGCGGGCGGCTGCGGCTGCGGTAACTCCCAGCGCTCGGTGTCCGGCGTTGGCGGTATGGCCAGCACAATCTCTTCATTGCAGATCTCTGCCAGCGCCTGACGCAGCCCGGCGGCGTCCAGCGCTTCGCCCTTCTGAATCAGCCGACCCAACGCGCTAAGGTGGAAATCAGTTGGCCCGCTCTTCTCACCACGCCGGCGAAACAGCGGCGCAATGCCCAGACTGCAGTGCCATACCGAGCGGGTCAGTGCCACATAGAGCAGGCGTAAATCCTCCGCCAGCCGCTCCGCCTCTGCCAGCTCAATGCTCTCTTCGGCATGGCTGAGATCGAGCACCGCGTTGAACGAGGCGCGATCGTGATAGAAGCCCTGGTCCTGTACGCGGAAGTTGGCGATAAATGGCAGCCAGACCAGCGGGTACTCAAGGCCTTTCGATTTGTGGATGGTGACAATCTGCACCAGGTGCTTATCGCTCTCCAGACGCATCTGCTCGCTAGCGGCGCTGGTGTTCGGCTCGGCGATGTGCTGCGTTAGCCAGCGGGTAAGTGCGTGCTCACTTTCAAGCTGCGTGCCCGCTTCCTGCAACAGCTCGCTGACATGCAAAATGTCCGTTAAGCGCCGCTCTCCGCCGGGCGTGGCAAGCAGATTTTCCGCCACGTTACGCGCACTCATCAGCGTGCGCAGCATCGCCATCACGCCGCGTTTTTGCCACAGCTCGCGGTAGTGGGAGAACTCTTCAACCACCCGATCCCAGGCATCTTCATCAAGATTGAGCGCGTCGATATCGCGCGCCGTCAGCCCGAGCATCGAGGTTGCCAGCGCGCTGCGCAGCGTGTTTTCACGCTCCGGCGTCAGCACCGCATGCAGCAACCAGAGCAGCTCCTGCGCTTCCGGCGTTTCAAACACGCTGTCGCGGTTGGAGAGGTAGACAGAGGGAATGCCGAGCAGCGTCAGCGCATCGCGGATAAGCGACGCTTCATGGCGGCTGCGCACCAGCACGGTGATATCCGAGGCTTTTACCGGCCGCGCTTTATCCCCTTCGTAGAGCAACGCATCGCCTTTCTGCCCGGCGCTGAGCCAGTCACGGATCTGCGTCGCGCAGAGCTGGGCCATAAAGCTCTGGTAATCACCGACGCCAACGCCTTCGCCCTCCATTAGCCACAGCTTCATCGACGGCTGGCTTTCTCCCTTCACCGCAAAGCGCAGGCCGCTGTTTCGCGCAGCCGCTTTTACCGGCAGGAAGGGGATCTGGCGGAACATAAACGCATCGTCCATCTGGCTAAAGAGCCGGTTGACGCTGGCGATCATCCCCGGCGACGAGCGCCAGTTGGTGTCGAGGGTGTAGCGGGCGCTCACTTCGTCGCGCGCTTTCATATAAGTGAAGATATCAGCGCCGCGAAAAGCGTAGATTGCCTGCTTGGGATCGCCAATCAGCAGCAGGCCACACTCGGGCTGATTCAGCCAGATACGGCTAAAGATGCGGTACTGCTGCGGGTCGGTATCCTGAAATTCATCAATCATCGCCACCGGAAAACGGGTGCGGATAGCCGCAGCCAGCGCCTCGCCGTTCGGGCTTTGTAAGGCGTGATCGAGCCGGCTGAGCATATCGTCAAAACCGAGCTCACCGCGACGGCGCTTCTCTTTTGCGACCGCGTCGCGAATTTCGCGCATCGCGCGGGTCAGCACCAGATCGCTCAGAGTCAACGGCTGCGCCAGCAGCGTTTCGATGGTGACAAACAGCGGATGCTCGGGCACCACGCCGCCCGCTTTGGTGCGCTGGGCGAGAAACGCCTGCGAGAACTTCTCCAGCGCGTCAGGCAGCAGATAGGTACTGGTCTCCTCCTGCGCCCAGGCGGAGATCTTCTCAATCCATTTTCCCTGGTTGCCGCGGTTGAACTTGCGCCGGTCGATACCGGAATTTTCCAGCAGCGGCTCCAGTTCACTGACGGAGTCGAGCCACTGACGTTTCACCGCATTAATCTGCGAGACAATCTGCGCATGGCGCGACGCGAGCGTCTCCTCCTCCGGCGGCGGCGATTTGATCTGCGGGGCTTCGCCCTGCAAATAGCGGTCGATGGACCTGAGCAGATCCTGCGGCCCCTTCCACAAATCGTGGATCACCTGCGCAATATCGCGCGGCAGCGGGTAGCAGTGGCGACGCCAGAAGTCTGCGCAGGCCTGATAGCGCAGCAGGGTTTCATCTTCCAGCAGTTTCAGTTCAAACAGCATGCCGGATTCAAAGGCGTTGAGGCTGAGCATGCGCTGGCAAAAACCGTGAATAGTAAAGACAGCGGCTTCATCCATCTGCCGCTCCGCCAGCATCAGCCAGTGGGCGGCCTGCTGTTTATCCTCAATCTCTGCCAGCAGGCTGGCGTAGAGCGGGTTGTCGCTGCTTTCGCGCAGGCAGGCAATACGAAGCTCATGGATGTTGCTGCGAATACGCCCGCGCAGCTCTTCCGTTGCCGCTTCGGTGAAGGTGACCACCAGCAGCTCTTCGACGTTGAGCGGGCGGGGAAAGGCGGCATTGCCGCCAAGCCCGAGTAACAGCCGCAGATAGAGCGCGGCGATGGTGAAGGTCTTACCGGTGCCCGCCGAGGCTTCAATCAGGCGCTCGCCGGTAAGCGGCAGGCGCAGGGGATCAAGGGTCTCAGCGGTCGTTTCACTCATTTTTCTCGCTCATCAAGGGTAAGGATTGCTGCAAAGCGCTGGCGTCCTTCCACACCTTCCAGCCGTCAGGGCGGGCGTAGTCGGCTTTTCCACTCTGGCTTCCGGAGATCTGTGACAGTATCGCCATACCTTGCGGCTCAACCACCGCCTGATGGAAGAAGTCCGCAAGTTTTTGCGGCGTCAGCGCTTTTATTTGGGCCACTACTTTATCACGTGAATCGAAGCGCATATTGCCGCGATCGAAATCTTTGCTCAATTTGGAAGCCTCCTCGCCTAATGTCTGCGGCGCTTGCAGCATTTGCGCAATGACGCCCTGCTGGATCTGCGCAAACTCCTCCGGCTTCATCGCGCGCAGGCGCGCTTCAGCGGTCGGGAAGAAGGCTTTATAGCGCTCCCAGAGCCAGGCGGGCTGCTTCTCATTGCTCTGCAACAGGAAGCCCATTCCCCACTGGCGGCCAACATTGATGGGGAAAGCAAAGACGGCATAACCGAGCTGCTCTTCGGTGCGCAGCTGGTTATAGAACCACGGCTGCACAATCTGCCCGAGCATCGCGCTGTACGCCGAGCTGCTGTACTCATCGAAACCGGTCGGCACAAAGACGGCAGCCAGCGCGGAATCGGTGCTGTTGCCCGCTTTCTCAAACATGGCGCTCTGCTTTTTATCCACCAGCACATCTTTGTTGCGGCACCATTCGTTACCGCTGGTGCCAAGCTGTTTTTGCACGTTGCGGGCCAGATCTTTCGCCTGCTGTTCGCTCAGGTTACCCACCACCAGAAACTCCGGGCGCGCATTCTGCTTCAGCGCATCGCGATAATGAAGAATGTCCTGCACGGTGATCGACGGCAGCAGCGCACGGCGCGCTTCGCGCGGGAAATAGGGCACCTGCGATATCATCTGCACCGGCATAATCGCCTGGTCAAACGCTTTACCCTTCTCCGCCGAGGCCATCATTCTGCTGTACCAGGATTTCGCCTGCGTCAGCTGCTCCTCGGTGGGCGTATAGCTGAAATACCCCTCCAGCAAGGCGCTGAAGAGCTGCGGCAGGCGCTGCGTGTAGCCGTTGGCATTTAGCATCAAACCGTTATTAGCATTGGTGGAGAAGCCAATGCCGCCGACCGCAGCCTGGTTACTAAGCTGATCGAGCGCCAGCCCTGCCAGGTAATCATTTAAGGCAAACATTACCTGATTTTTCGCACTGTCCATCGCCTGCGGATTACGCAGCACTACGCTGACATCCGCGCGCGGTTCATTGGCGAAGTAGCGGCTTGGCATGTAGACCACGCGCAGCGCCGGTTCATCAACAATAAGCTCCGGGTGCGTGTATTTTTTCGCCGGGGTAATCAGCGAGAAGTCATCCGGAATATAGGGGTTAAGCTCCGGGAATTTCAGATCGATCCCCGCCTCATCTTTTTGCCAGGCGGCAAAGCGATCAGGGGTAATTTTCTCCACCTGGTAAGGCGCATCAACAAAGTAGGCTTTTTTGTTGTGCGGCTCATCGGGGCTGATATACCAGATACGCGCGTTTTGCGGCGTCATCTCATCAAGGCGTGCCTGTACCGCTTTAGCATCAAACTGGTCGGCAATGTTGACGGAATCGAGAGTGTGAGCAACCGGCACGCGGATCATCGTGTCGGCGAGCCACTCAACGTAATCCATATCGCGGGTGATCGACGGGTAGCGGAAATCGAGATCGAGAATGTGCGCCAACTCGTCGAAATAGCGCTTATCGATCCCCTTTTCGCGCAGCAGTTGCAGGTAGCTGAAGATGGCGGCGACCACCCGATCGCGGTTCGCCAGCCCTTTATCCGTCAGCGTGGCGGAGATGGCCAGCACGCCGCTGTTGCCGTTGACTACCGGGTCGGAGTCACCGCGAATCCCCTCAACCAGCCCCTGGCTTTGCAGCCAGTCCGAGAGCGTGCCCGGGCTGCGGTTGCCAATCAGATAGGTAATCAGCTCGTCGGTTTTGCTGCGAAAGGCCGCCGTGTTGTTATCAATACGAAACTCAACGCGCAGCAGCTTGTTCGGCACTTCCGGCACGTAATGAATAATGATGCCTTTTTGCGCATCCGTTACCACCGGCACAGTAATCTCAGGCCGGGTGATATTTTTGTTGGGAACCCGGCCATAGGTCTGCACCGCGAGCGTCGCCAGCTCGTTAAGCGGGCGATTGCTGTAAATCACCGCTTTCATCAGGTTGGCCGAATAGAACTTATCGCGAAACGCCAGCAGCGCGTCATGCACCGGGCTGCCCGGTTTATCGCTGAGGGTTTCAAGGTTGCCGCCGGAGAAGCGCGCGCCAGGGTGAGCGGGGTTAATGGTCTCCGCACTCACCTGCGCCATGCGCATGCCGTCACGGGTACGCGCCATGGTCAGCTCCGCGTTGACCGCGTTACGCTCCCGCTCGGCGTACTTCTTTGCCAGCAGCGGCTCGGCGATGGCATCGGCTAAACGATCCACCGCGCCGTCCAGCGCGTCGTTCTCCACTTCCAGATAGTAAGCGGTGCGATAAGGCGCAGTGCTGGCGTTGTGGCTACCGCCGTGCATTTTGAGGTATTCAGCGAGGCTGTCTGGCTGCGGATACTTTTTCGACCCCATCAGCGTCATGTGCTCAAGATAGTGAGCAAGACCTGGGTGGCTATCGGGATCTTCAAGCGAGCCGACCGGCACAACCAGCGCCGAAAGGGATTTGACCGCCTGTGCATCCGAGACCAGCAGCACGACCATGCCGTTATCAAGGCGGATCGCCTGATACTGCCGCGTATCTTTGTCACTCTTACGGATAGTTTCTTTAACAGGCTGCCAGCCGGTGTCAGCCTGACTGAGTGGCGCCCACAGGGCAAAAAACAGAACGAAGATAGTTAACCAGGTGCTGCGGGGCATTCACGAACCTCATCATTAACTTTTCCTGCTCCCCCGATAACCGCCGGAGTAGCAGGTAAATGTGTGCTGACGGCGTCAGCACGCGTGTTATATCAGTCCGTGACCGTCGCGCATAATAAGGGATGGCTCCCCTCTGCGCAATTTTTATACCGTCAGGCGGGCTGATTGTGTCGATAAAGCGGTAACAGGAAACGTTGCGCCTGCGCGGTAATCTCTGCGAAGTACTCCGGCTCGAGGGTTCGCCACAGACGCTGATACCAGACATCGGCACCTTCTCCGCTGACCATCATGTTGCCTTCATACGCCTGCAAAAATTTGCTCTGCGCTTTTTGCAACGTCTCGTCGTCCTTTACCATGGCATCATTTGCTGCGTCATAACAGGCTTTTATCCACGCGCCGCCGCTTTCCGGTAGCAGTAGCAAGGGTTTCGCCATCCCTTCGCGGTAGCCTTCGATCATTAACGCCAGATAGCGCAGCGCCTCTTCGGGCGGCAGCGGTGGGAAGCGCCACTGGCCATCTTTGCGCACAAAGAGACGGCTCTCTCCCGTTCCGCCACTGGCACAGTAGACAAGATGTTCCAGCCAAAGTTGCAGCCCCTGGGAGACCTTAAGCTGCGATGGACGCCAGCGCAGCAGCCCGTCCGGCTGCACGTGGGCCAGCCATCCGGTCAGGTGAACACCCGCGCAGTGCAGGTCGATTTCGAGGCTGTCTGCCGGTTGGCGATGCTCAATAACGCGGCTGGCCAGCGCCTGCATCTCTTTGCACTGCGTCTCCCAGACAATCTCACCAAACGCCCCGTATGGCAGCACACCCGCAGCCCGATAACGGCGGAACAGTTTTTCCGCATCCTGCTCTTCAACCAGCGCATTCAATAACTCGTTATTAAGCTGGTAGCGATCGAGTCCATCCAGAATAAAGGGCTCGGCGTCAGGAATATCGCTCTCTTCAGGGCGGAAATTGACCCGCAGACGCATCTGGAAGAAGGCGCGCACCGGGTGCGCCCAGAAGCGCTGAAGCTGGTCAAATGCCAGCGTCTCAAGCGCAGGCGTCTCCAGCGTCTGGATAAAGGGCAGATGCTCTTCGCCCTGCAGGCTGGCGGCGGGCAGCCAGTCGCGGGCATAGCTCTGCCACTCATCCACCGTATAGTTAGCCGGATCGAACGGCATGCGAGTATGCAGATGGGTGATATGTGCCTTTACCCGCCGCTCGCTTTCGTCGCAGTTGAGAGACTCATCCCCCGGCAGATGGTGGCTCTGGCCGATATAGTCCACCAGTTCCTGCACCAGCACCGACGGAAAACGCTCTTTGTTATCCTGGATCGAACGCCCTATATAGCTGATATAGAGCTGCTGCTGGGCGGAGATCAGCGCTTCCAGGAAGAGATAGCGGTCATCATCACGGCGGCTGCGATCCCCGCGCTGCGGTTTCTGGCTCATCAGATCAAAGCCGAGCGGAGGAAGCGTTCGCGGATAGATGCCGTCGTTCATACCCAGCAGGCAGACCACCTTGAAGGGGATCGAGCGCATCGGCATCAGCGTACAGATATTGACGGGGCCAGCGAGGAAGCGCTGGCTGATGCGCTCCTGATCGAGACGCTGAGCCAGCTCATCACGCAGCAGCGAGAGCGGGACCGCTTCGCCATAGCTCGCGCCAACGCCCTGGGCGATGATCGTCTGCCACTGCTGCTCAATCAGCGCCAGTGCGGCTTCGGTCTCCTGATCCGGCAGGAAGAAGTCATTAAGCATCTCCCGGCACACCGGTAGCCACTCCTCCAGCGGGCGCTCTTCGGCAAGACCCCGACGCCAGATATTGAGCTGCATCAGCAGCGAGGCCAGGTGACCGACCAGCTCCGCAATCAGCCCGCTCGACTCGTCATAAGGAAGAATTGACTGCCACTCGCCCCGGTGGCTCTCCATGGCGTAGCCGAGCAGCATGCGCGTCAGGCCAAACTGCCAGGTGTGCTGCCCGGTTGGCGGCAGTTCGAGCTCACGGACGTTGTCATCATCCATCCCCCAACGAATGCCGGACTCGTTTACCCACAGGCGCAGGTAGCGCAGCCCCTCTTCGGTAATGTTGAAGCGGGCCGCCAGCACCGGCACATCCAGCAAGGCCAGCACATCTTCCGAGACGAAGCGGCTGTCCGGCAGGGATAAGAGGCTGATAAAGGCTTGCAGCGCGGGGTGGGCCTGGCGCGCGCGGCGGTCGGATACCGCATACGGAATGTAGCGCTCACCGCTGGCGCTGCCGAACACCGCCTGAATATAGGGGCTGTAACTGTCGATATCTGCCACCATCACCACGATGTCGCGCGGCGTCAGCTCCGGATCCTCCTCCAGCATCGCCAGCAGGCGATCGTGCAGCACCTCTACTTCCCGCTGCGGGCTGTGGCAGATATGCACCGTAACGCTGCGATCCTCTGGATCGAGCGGGCGTTTCTTATCGCTGCGCGCGAACTCCTCTGCCGTGACGCCAGCTACCGCACTGTTTTGCAGCTCAAGGATGTCATACTTCAGGTTTTGCAGCAGCGAGCCCGGCGTGATGTCGACAAAGGCATCCAGCTCTTCATAGCGCTCCATACCTGCCAGCAGAAAGATGTTGTCGCGCCCCAACTTGCCCCAGGAGGCCAGCAGCGGGTTACCCACATCCTGCTCGCCTTCGCCATTGAACAGACCTTCCGCGCTTTGTGTATCGCGGAAAAGAGGAAACTGGCGGTCATCCCGGTGATGGCGGCGGCGGCGCGTGACGAGCCGTGCAAGAAACGCCGGGTCTTTGATATCGCCCCAGTAATAGCGACAGGGGTTAGTAAACAGCAGATGGACATCAATATGCTTGCCCAGCGCCTGCAGGGCTTGCAGGTAGACTGGCGGCAGCGCGGAGATGCCGCAGATAAAGACGCGGGCAGGCAGCCCGGCTGGCGGCTCTTTCGCCGATTCAAGCCGGGAGATAAAGCGCTGATAGAGGTTGGCACGGTGCCAGTGGGGCTGGCCTAACTCGCGGGTATGCTCAACCAGCGCGCGCCAGAGCGGCGCCTGCCAGCGCTGCGCATCGTCCAGCCCGTCAACCCGTTCACCCGCCTCCCAGCGCGTCAGCCACTCCGGGCGATAAACCAGATACTGATCGTAAAGATCCGCCACGCGTGAGCAAAGCTGGAACAGTTTGCGCTTGTCATCATCATCGTGGAGATAGTGATGCAGCATGGCAAAATCTTCATGCTCCAGCAGCGCAGGCAGCAGCGACATCAGCTTCCAGCTCATACTCTGTTTGTTGAAGGCGCTCTCTTTGGGAATGTCCTCCAGGACGGTAACGAACATCTCCCAGATAAAGCTCGCGGGCAGCGGAAAGGTGATATTGGCAGCGATGCCAAATTTTTGCGCCAGGGTCATCTGCAGCCACTGCGCCATCCCGGTGCTTTGCACCATGATCACTTCCGGCGCAAAGGGATCGTCGAGCCTGTCATGCTCAACGATAAACTCCATCAGTGCTTCAAGCACATCCAGACGATTGGAGTGATAAACCCTTAACATACGTGCTCCTGACTACTGACTATTTGGGCAAAAAAGTTGCGTCATTTTCCCCTGCCTGCCCAGCGGCGAGATAACGGTGACGTTGATGCTGACACATCCTTCTGTTGTTGTCTGCCCCCGTGAAACCTGCCAGCCCGAAGGGAGCGGCGTCGCGTGAGGTTGAGCTTGCTGCCATGCATAGCGCCAGAGCTGTCGCCACTGGCTGGCGGTGGAAAACCCGGCGGACAGCGCGCGATGATACCCGCCAAGGGCAGTGACCACCATCACCATCAGCACCATCGCCAGCAGGACTTCCGTCAGGCTGAAGCCCCGCTCCCGGTTCAGGGAAGTTGACATAATGCGCTCTCCGTAAGCGGGCAGAAATCGCTCCAGCCGTGGGGAGAGAAGCGAACCTGCTCACCCTCTACCCGCCCTTGCCGCCATAATGCCGCTTCTGCGCTGGCGGCGATCAGCAAAGCGGAGCCGTCGGCAAAAATACGCAGACAGCTTCGCACCCCCTCTGCGGCAGGTTGCAAGCATTGCAGCGCAGGCTCTGACGGCCATCGCCTGCGCCGCGCCGCCTCCATCGCCGATGAGATCTCTGCGGTGCGGCGTATCCCTTGCCCTTCACGATTGACCCGCCAGATATGGCTGGTTAGCTGCTGGCTAAGGCCGTTGAGCATCAGGCTACCCAGCAGCAGCAACAGAAGCACCAGCGCCAGGGAGGATACGCCGCGCTGCCGATTCACAGGTTATACCCGGTGACGGTTAGCTCGCCGCTCACCGTTTTCTCAGCAGCGCCCGGCAGGCTGGCGGCAAGCTGGATCGTGAGCTGCGGCGCTAAACCTACCGTCCGGCGTTGGGTCACGCTAAAGCGCCCGACGTGCATCTGCGCGGGATCGGTGACTTTTTCCCACCCTCTACCGGTGCAGGAGGTCGCACCGCGTAGCGTTTCTAGCGCCCCGTTCTGCAGGCGAAAGGCCGTTTGTTCGGCGTCATTACTGGGTGCACTCTCCCAGCGACCATTACTGTTGGCATCCCACTGCGCAATGACGCACTCCCCTTTGGCGCTGATAAAAAGCGGCTGACCATTACAGCTACCGTTGCAGTAACCCGCGCGCTGCAGGTGTTTAGCAACGGCCCGCAGCCGCTGCCAGAGGTCGTCCTCAATAGTCTGCAGCCGGGTGTGCTGCATAAGGGCAATCTGTAGACCGGGCAGAAAGCGGGCGGAGGCAAGCAGCAGCACGCTACCGATGGTCATTGCCAGCAGCGTCTCCAGCAAGGAAAAACCACGCTGAGCATTTAACATACACTCCCTCCTCCAGGCTGACACATTCTGATCCTCCCCCATGCAGAGACCACCACCCGCCACTCACCGGCGCTGCTGCGCAGGCGAATATGCCCCGGCCAGGCGGTATTGCGTAAACCATAAAAACCGAGCGATGGCGTGACATCAGCCAGCGTAACGTCTGGCCAGGCCGGGCGCATCATTAACGCCTGCTGCGCTGAGCAACGCGCCGCCGGTGCGTTAAGCAAGCACCACTGCTCCCCCTCCCGCACGCTGTAAACAACCTGCGACCGGTTGCGCCAGTTGGCCTCCTCCCGCAGGCGCTCAAGGAAATGGCGCGCCTGAAGGGCGGTTTGCCACAGCCGCTGCTGCGCTTGCCAGCTCTGCCAGCCGGAAATCCCCGCTGCGCTGAGAATGACAATCAGCGCCACGGCAACGAGGGTTTCAATCAATGTAAAGCCATCTTCTTTTTTCATGGCGGCAGTCTGTCGTCGGGAGAAAAATTCGTCGAGGAGGAAAAGGCAGGTTTACGAGGCGTTACGCAAGGAAAAAAGAGGATTGCAGCGGGTTACATAAAGCCTGGAAGTTGTGCCGAAAAAGCGATTTGCAGGCAAAAAAAACCGGCACGTTAACGCGCCGGTTGTGTCAGGCTGAGCGAGGTCAGATAGCGACCGGCGCTTTGATCGCAGGATGCGGATCGTAGCCTTCGATTTCGAAGTCTTCGAAACGGTAATCAAACAGTGAAGCGGGTTTACGTTTGATTACCAGCTTCGGCAACGCGCGCGGCTCGCGGCTCAGTTGCAGATGCGTCTGCTCAAGGTGGTTGCTGTAGAGGTGCGTGTCGCCACCGGTCCAGACAAAGTCACCCGGCTCAAGATCACACTGCTGCGCCATCATATGCACCAGCAACGCGTAGCTGGCGATATTGAACGGCAGACCGAGGAAGACGTCGCATGAACGCTGGTAGAGCTGGCAAGAGAGCTTGCCATCTGCCACATAGAACTGGAAAAAAGCGTGGCACGGGGCCAGTGCCATTTTATCCAGTTCGCCGACGTTCCACGCCGAAACGATAATGCGGCGCGAGTCCGGATCGTTTTTCAGCTGCTCAATGACCGTTGAAATCTGATCGATATGGCGACCATCCGGCGTTGGCCAGGCGCGCCACTGTTTGCCGTAGACAGGGCCCAGATCGCCATTTTCATCGGCCCATTCGTCCCAGATAGAGACCTTGTTCTCACGCAGGTAGGCAATGTTGGTATCGCCCTGCAGGAACCACAGCAGCTCATGAATAATTGAACGCAAATGGCAGCGCTTGGTGGTTACCAGCGGGAAGCCGTCCTGCAGATTAAAACGCATCTGATGGCCAAAAATAGACAGCGTGCCTGTCCCGGTGCGGTCATTTTTCGGGGTGCCTTCGTTAAGCACCTTTTGCATCAACTCTAAATACTGTTTCATGGTTCCTCAGGAAACGTGTTGCGGCGAACGATGGCGGTACGCCCAGATCATCATGATGCCGCCTGCAATAATCATCGGAATGGAGAGGATCTGCCCCATGCTGATGTACTGCACCCACTCGCCGGTAAACTGGGCATCGGGCTGGCGGAAAAACTCAACGATGATACGGAACGCGCCGTAGCCAATCAGGAACAGGCCGGAGACCGCGCCGGTCGGGCGAGGTTTACGGATAAAGAGGTTAAGAATGATAAACAGCACCACGCCTTCCAGCGCCAGCTCATAGAGCTGGGACATGTGGCGCGGCAGAACGCCGTAGGTATCAAAAATCGATTGCCACTCCGGATGAGAAGGCAGCAGCGCCATATCTTCCGCACGCGAGCCAGGGAACAGCATGGTGTATTTGAAGGAGGGATCGACACGGCCCCAGAGCTCGCCGTTAATAAAGTTACCCAGGCGACCGGCACCGAGGCCAAACGGGATCAGCGGCGCGATAAAGTCGGCGACCTGGAAGAAGCTGCGTTTGGTGCGTTTAGCAAAGATGATCATCACCACGATCACGCCGATTAAGCCGCCGTGGAAGGACATGCCGCCGTCCCATACGCGGAAGAGATAGAGCGGATCGTCGAGGAAGAGCGGGAAATTATAGAACAGCACGTAGCCGAGACGACCACCGAGGAACACCCCGAGGAAGCCTGCGTAGAGCAGGTTTTCAACTTCGTTTTTGGTCCAGCCGCTGTTCGGGCGGTTAGCCCGGCGGGTTGCCAGCCACATAGCGAAAACAAAACCGACCAGATACATCAGACCGTACCAGTGCAGGGATACGGGTCCGATGGAGAAAATCACCGGATCAAAATCCGGAAAATGCAGATAGCCACTGTTCATCTGTCACCACAACTTGTTGTTATTCCGCCGAAAGTGGACAGCGGTACACCGACGCGGTCGCGCCTGGCGGCCGCTCCAAAGCTGCGAATCATAGCATAAGGCACACCAGGCAGGTTGCCGCTATGTTGTAAAAGTTATGTATAAACGAAACGGGTGCAGGCGGAGGTTCTGCGCAGAGCCCTTGCCGGATGGCGCTTACGCTTATCCGGCCTACAGATGCTTCAGGCCTGGTGCGTAACCTTTGCCGGATGGCGCTGCGCTTATCCGGCCTACGAAAGGCTAAGCACGGTGCGCAGCCTCTGCCGGATGGCGCTGCGCTTATCCGGCCTACGAAAGACAAAGCCCGATGCGTAACCTTTGCCGGATGGCGCTGCGCTTATCCGGCCTACAAAAGGCAAAGCACGGTGCGTAACCTCTGCCGGATGGCGCTGCGCTTATCCGGCCTACGAACGGCTAAGCCCAGTGCGTAACCTCTGCCGAATGGCGCTGCGCTTATCCGGCCTACAAACGGCAAAGCACGGTGCGCAACCTCTGCCGGATGGCGCTGCGCTTATCCGGCCTACAAAACAATGCTTATGCGGCCACCGAAGAAGGTCTGCCCTGGTAGGCCTGATAAGGCGAAGCCGCCATCAGGCATTATGCCCACAGAGCCGAAGACCGGCTCTGTGGGAATACTAAACCGTCGCTTAAATCCCGCCGCGGATCAGCCCGCCGAGGCCGCGCCTCTCCATAAATGCGGCAATCTGGTGGCGCACTTCGGTTGTCAGCTGGGACTCCAGCGCACGCTGTGCCAGCGCCTGGACCTCTTCGCAATCAATGCGGCGCAGCAAATATTTGATACGCGCCACCGAGCGACCATTCATGGAAAGATGCCGGTAGCCCATGCCAATCAATAGCGCGACGCACATCGGATCGCCGGCCATTTCTCCGCATAAACAGAGATCGATCCCCAGCCGTTCAGCTTCGCCTGAAATCATCGCCAGCGCGCGCAGCACCGCCGGGTGCAGGCTGTCATACATATTCGCTACACGGGTATTGTTACGATCGACAGCAAGAATGTATTGGGTTAAGTCATTAGTGCCGACAGAGATAAAATCGACGCGGTTAACCAGGTGCGACAGCATAAACACCATCGAGGGGACTTCCAGCATCACGCCAATGCGCGGTTTCGGAATGGCATAACCGATCATCTCTTCCACTTCCCGCCCGGCACGCTCAATCAGCCTGCGCGCCTCATCCACCTCATCAATGCTGGTGATCATCGGCAGCAGAATGCTGAGGTTGCCGGTTGCAGCGTTTGCCCGCAGCATTGCGCGCACCTGGATCAGGAAGATCTCCGGCTGATCGAGGGTAATACGAATGCCACGCCAGCCAAGGCAGGGGTTCTCTTCGCTTATCGGCATATAGGGTAGCTGCTTGTCGGCGCCGACATCCAGCGTACGCAGCGTCACTGGCTTGTCGTTAAACATCTGCAACATGCCCTGATACTGCGCCACCTGCTCCTCTTCGGAGGGAAAACCACTTTGCAACATAAAGGGAATTTCGGTGCGGTAGAGCCCAATGCCGTCGATTCGCTTGCCCAGCTTCTCTTCATGGGCAGGGCTTAACCCGGCGTTGAGCATCACTTTAACTCGCTCGCCGCTGCTTAAGCGGGCTTCGAGGTTGACGTCATCTTCGGCAAGACGGCTTAACTCATTCTCTTCCGTGATGAGACGCTGGTACTCCTGCAGCAGTACCGGCTCAGGATCGACCAGCAGTTCGCCACGATAGCCATCAACGATCAGCGTCCGCCGATGCAGCGCTGAAGGCTGAATATCGGCCCCCATAACCGTAGGAATGCCCAGCGCGCGCACCATAATCGCGGCATGGGAGTTGGAGGCGCCATCGCGCACCACCACGCCCGCCAGCCTGTCATGGGGCAACTCGGCAAGCGTCGTTGCAGAGAGTTCGTCTGCCACCAGCACGAAGCGTTCCGGCCAGCTATTTGGCCCCTGAATATTGTCATCAAGATGGAACAGCAGGCGCTGGCCGAGAGCGCGCAGATCGCCCGCGCGCTCTTTCAGATAGCCATCACTGAGGGCGGCAAACTGCGCGGCAAAGCTCTCAATAACGGTTTTTACCGCCCACTCGGCGACCACACCGCGGTCGACCTCTTCAAACAGCTCGCGGCGAAGACGCGCATCGGAGAGCAGGTGCGAATAGAGGTCAAAGATCGCCGCCGTCTCTTTTTGCGCGCCGGCGGAGAAGCGTTTGCTGTAGCGACGAAACTCATTCGCCGCCTCTTCCAGCGCGGTCGTTAACCTTTCCCGCTCAAGAGAGGTATCCAGCGTCGAGGCCGGGTAAACCTGCTCCATCAACGGCAGCGTTTGATCCATCCACCCTTCGGCAATCGCCACGCCGGACGAGGCCGGCAGCGCACGAATACGGGTCTGACGATACTGGCCAAACAGGGCGGTTAGCTGAGACTGGGAAAGAATACCCGCCATCTGGGTGGCGAGGGTAACAAGGAAGGACTCTTCGCTCTCGTCGTACTGGCGAATTTCGCGCTGCTGCACCACCAGTACGCCAAGCAACTGGCGGCGCTGAATGATCGGCACACCAAGAAAAGCGCGAAACCGCTCCTCTTTCACCGAGGGGATAAATTTAAAGCTGGGGTGTTTTTGCGCGTCGGCAAGGTTGATAGGCTCCGCCAGCCTGCCTACCAGGCCGACGATACCTTGATCGAATGCGAGCGTAACAGTGCGGCCGCGCGGCTTTTTCAAACCGCGCGTCGCCATAAGATAGAAACAGCGCCTGTCGTGATCTGCGAGATAGACCGAACATACTTCGGTTTCCATCGCCAGACAAACGTCGGTAACCAGTATCTCCAGCGCTTCGTTAAGACGTGGCGCGCTGGCAACTTTCTCAACAATCTCTCGCAGTCGGGTGAGCATAATGTGGGTGGCTTAACCTCGTTTCCGTCGCCAGGCAGGCGCGCTTTGCGGCTTCACAGGGGTCTCCTGAAGCGCCAGCACAGCGGCTGCAAACTCTTTCATCACCCGCCGGTAGACGTCGCGTTTAAACGACACAACCTGGCGAACAGGATACCAGTAGCTCACCCAACGCCAGCCATCAAACTCGGGTGTACTGCTGGTTTGCATATTGATATCGCTGTCGTTGCTCATCAACTGCAAAAGAAACCATTTCTGTTTCTGGCCGATGCAAACCGGCTTTGTGTCCCAACGCACCAAACGTTTCGGTAACTTGTAACGCAACCAGTTACGGGTAGAAGCAAGGATACGAACATCTTTACGACTTAAGCCCACTTCCTCGAACAGCTCCCGGTACATGGCCTGCTCCGGAGATTCTCCAGGATTGATTCCCCCCTGGGGAAACTGCCATGAGTGCTGTCCGAAGCGTTTGGCCCACATGACCTGACCCTGTCGATTACAGATTACGATTCCCACATTTGGGCGGTAGCCATCGTCATCAATCACCGGACTACCTCAAAATAAACCTGAATAAAGCGATTGTTTCACACTCCCGGAAAACGGTAAACCACTCTATGACAGGGATATAAACGAATAACAATTGAATAACTCACAGTTATCATCACACTTATAAACAGACCCGCATCACGCCGAGGGGTTTTATTCACCTTTTCTGTGGATAGAGTTGTGAAGAAGTATGGAATTACCCAGGGAAAACCCAGAGTAGTCTGAATAATGGCTTAAGATGCGCAAAAAATTACTCTCCGTAATTCATTGGTTTAGTGCATCGAAAACCCCTTTCCGCTGCCGTTTTGTGACGATCGTCACGCTTAGGATCCTGGCGTTGATGAAAGATCGAGCAGAGCCGAATTTATCCACAGATTATGCCACTAAGTTAGGCACATTTTGTGCAAAAATTCGATTTTGCTCCCGCGTCAAGGCTGTAAATGGAAACAGTAGTCGTGGTTATTCCCACTTATCCCACTTTTCTGTGGATAACAGGGTGTAAGATCCTGTTCATTGTCAGTGACCAGATTTGGAAAACCTCGCGCCCTGTTGCGCAACACGCGAAGCGCTCTGCTAAATTAGCTTATAAATCATTGCATTGCTCTTTTTTCCCTGAACACGATAAACTTCTGCCGTGCGGTGGAAAACTGCTGTCTATTTTTTAACCAAAAGGTTTTAGCATGTGTGTAATCGCCCCTCTCACCTCTCCACCCGAAACTGAAGCGCAGCTGCTGGCGCAGGCGCAGCGGCTGGCAGGCTATACGTTAGGCGAGCTGGCTGAACTGGCCGGAATGCCGACGCCGCGCGATCTGAAGCGCGACAAAGGGTGGATCGGCGTGCTGCTGGAGCGCTGGCTGGGAGCGAGCGCAGGCAGTAAGCCGGAGCAGGATTTTGCGGCGCTGGGCGTGGAGCTGAAAACTATCCCGATAGATCCGCTGGGCGGTCCGCTGGAAACCACCTTTGTCTGCGTAGCACCGCTAACCGGCAACACAGGAGTGGTGTGGGAAACCAGCCATGTCCGCCATAAGCTTAAGCGCGTCCTGTGGGTACCTGTCGAGGGATCGCGCACCATTCCCCTTGCTGAGCGTCGGGTGGGATCGCCGCTGCTCTGGAGCCCGGACGCCGATGAGGAGCAGCAGTTGCGCCAGGACTGGGAAGAGTTAATGGATCTGATTGTGCTCGGCCAGGTCACGCGCATTACCGCCCGTCATGGTGAAGTGCTGCAGCTGCGCCCGAAAGCGGCCAACAGTAAAGCGTTAACCGAAGCCATCGGCGAGCACGGCGAGCCGATTCTGACCCTGCCGCGCGGTTTTTATTTGAAAAAGAACTTTACCCGTGCGCTGCTTGCGCGCCATTTTGCGTTATCGACCTAGTCTGTTTTTAGCCACTAAATCACCGCGTTTCGCTGCGTAACAGCGTGCACCTGCGCTTAACGAAACGCCCTCGTCTTATAACGGTGTAATTGGCGGTTTGCGCCCTCTCAGCAATAATTTTCAGATAATCCCGCTTTTTCATCGCATAAGGGCACGTTATTACTACACTTCTGTGAGGAAAAGCCGAGAGGATACGAACGATGAAGAAGTGGGCAGTGATTATTTCCGCGGTCGGGCTGGCATGTGCCGTCAGCGGTTGCAGCAGCGATTATGTAATGTCGACCAAAGACGGCAGAATGATTCTGACGGATGGTAAGCCGCAGATTGATGATGACACCGGGCTGGTGAGCTATCACGATCAGCAGGGCAACAAAATGCAGATTAACCGCGATGACGTATCCCAGATTATTGAGCGTTAAAAATTCCCTATAAAGGTCAGTAACCTGCTGGCCTTTAATCCATTTTTTCCTTTCCCTTTTGCTTCCCCTCTGCCATGGTTATATTCCTTTGTCAGCTCAACTGACGTGGCATGTTTGTTTAAGGAAGCCGGCTATGCACTATCACCGTATCCCCCACAGTTCGCTTGAAATAAGCACCCTCGGGCTGGGCACAATGACGTTTGGTGAACAAAACAGCGAAGCCGACGCCCATGCACAGCTTGATTACGCAGTCAGCCAGGGCATTAACCTGATTGATGTCGCAGAGATGTACCCCGTCCCTCCGCGCCCGGAAACCCAGGGCCTGACGGAAACCTACGTCGGCAACTGGCTGGCGAAACGCAACAACCGCGAAAAACTGGTTATCGCCTCGAAAGTGAGCGGCCCGAGCCGCAACAGCGATAGCGGCATTCGCCCGAACCAGGCACTCGATCGCAAAAATATCCGCGCCGCGCTTGATGAGAGCCTCAAGCGCCTGCAAACCGACTATCTCGATCTCTACCAGGTTCACTGGCCGCAGCGCCAGACCAACTGCTTTGGCAAGCTGGGCTACAGCTGGGTTGAGAGCGCGCCGGTCATCACCTTACTGGAAACGCTGGAAGCCCTTACCGAGTGCCAGCGCGCCGGTAAAATCCGCTATATCGGTGTCTCGAACGAAACGGCGTTTGGCGTGATGCGTTACCTGCAACTGGCGGAGAAGCACGAGCTGCCGCGCATTGTGACGATCCAGAACCCCTACAGCTTGCTGAACCGCAGCTTTGAGGTGGGTCTGGCGGAAGTGAGCCAGTATGAGGGCGTTGAACTGCTGGCCTACTCCTGCCTGGCGTTTGGTACGCTGACCGGCAAATACCTGAACGGTGCGAAACCGGCAGGTGCACGCAATACGCTGTTCAGCCGCTTTACCCGTTACAGCAGCGAGCAGTCACAAAAAGCGGTAGCGGCCTATGTCGATATTGCGAAACGGCACAATCTCGATCCGGCGCAGATGGCGCTGGCCTTCGTGCGTCGTCAGCCCTTCGTCGCCAGCACCCTGCTGGGCGCGACGACGATGGAGCAGCTGAAAACCAACGTTGAGAGCCTGCATCTGGATTTGAGCGATGAGGTGATCGCGGAGATCGAGGCGGTGCATCAGGTCTACACCTACCCCGCTCCGTAAAACTTACCGGCGGCGCTGCCAGATCCACAGCGCCGCAATCGCCAGCGCAAACAGCACACCAAACCCGATACCGGTTCCCACCACCGGCACGCCCACTTTGATGGCCAGTGAGTAAAGCCCCAGCATCAGCAGCATGGCGGTGTTTTCACCGAGGTTCTGCACGGCTATGGCGTTGCCCGCACCGACGGACTCCTTGCCAATCGCCTGCAACAGCGCGTTGAGCGGCACCACGAAGAAACCGCCGAGCACGCCAATCAGCATCAGCACGCCATAAGCAGGCAGCAGAGCGTGCTGCAGCGAGAAGATCACTACGGCGATACCGATCAGCACCCCGGCCGGCATACAGCGGGAGACCTTATCCAGCGTCACCAGCTTCGCCGCCAGCCCGGCACCCACCACAATGCCGACGGCAACCATCGCGTTGAGGTAGGTTGGCGTGGCGTTATCCGTCAGGCCGAGCGCTACCGGCACCCACAGCACCAGCAGGAAACGCAGCGTCACACCTGCGCCCCAGAAGAGGCTGGTACCCACCAGCGAGAAGCGGGTTTCCCCGTTCTGCCACAGGCTTTTACAGGCGCTAAAGAAGCTGGCGGTCATCGGCCCAAAGCGCCACGAGCGCCCGGGGCGCGCCGCAGGCAGTTTCGGGATCATCAGGTTAGCCACCACCGCCCCGGCGTAGACCAGCGCACAAACGCCGACCGCCGCCAGCACATGCCAGTCGGCCAGCACGCCGCCCGCGACCGAGCCGATGAGGATCGCGGCAATGGTCGATGACTCCATCAGGCCATTCGCCTTCACCAGCTTATCGCCGGTGGTGATCTCGCCGAGAATGCCATACTTCGCCGGGGAGTAGGCCGCTGCGCCAATGCCCACCAGCAGGTAACCGACAAACGGGTTAACCCCCACGCAGATGCTCGCCGCGCCCAGCAGTTTCATGGCGTTGGCAACCATCATTACGCGCCCTTTGGCAAAGCTGTCAGCCACCTGGCCGACAAACGGTGCGAAAAGAATGTAAGCACCCACAAACACCATTTGCAGAACAGGCTGGCTCCAGTCGGGGTAAAACTCCGCTTTCAGCAGCGCCAGCGTGGCAAAGAGCAGTGCGTTATCGCCAAATGCCGAGAGAAACTGAGCGGCAATCACCGCCATCATTCCTCGCGATAAGAGCGGCGAGTTAGCGCTTACTGACTCATGCGTGTTCGGTTTCTGCCTCATCCACCACTCCTTTCAGGGTCACGAAATCGGGCTTGCCGCTGCCAAGCACCGGCAGCTGTTTCAGGAAACGGATATCACGCGGGACGGCCAGCTCCGGTACGCCCTGCGCGCGCGCCTGCTGTTGCAGCTTGTCGCGTGTCAGTTCGCTATCGGTAGTGAACATCACCAGCGCCTCGCCTTTGCTGGCGTCGCTTTTCACCACGGTGGCGTGCATTTTCTCCGGCGAAACGGCCTGCGCCAGCTGCTCCACCATCTCCAGCGAGATCATCTCACCGGCAATCTTGGCGAAGCGTTTTGCACGCCCCTGGATCTGCACAAAGCCCTGCTCGTCGAAGCGCACGATATCGCCGGTGTCATACCAGCCCGGCTCCATCTCGCCATTGATGTTTTCCGCCATTGGCGCTTCCAGCACGCCGGGGTTTTCCACCCGCAGATAGCCGGTCATTATATTTGGCCCTTTCAGTTGCAGGCGACCGCCCTCTTCAATGCCCGGCACCGCCATTAAGCGCGCGTCCATGCCCGGCAGGATGCGCCCGACGGTGCCCGGTTTCGCCGCCATCGGTACGTTAATGGAGACCACCGGCGCGCATTCGGTCACGCCGTAGCCTTCAAGGATGCGCAGGCCAAACTTGTCCTGCCAGATCTGGCGGGTGCTCTCCTGCAATTTCTCCGCCCCGGCAACCACATAACGCAGGCGGTAAAAATCATACGGGTTAGCGAAGCGAGCGTAGTGACCGAGGAAGGTCGATGTGCCAAACAGCACCGTGCAGTTACGGTCATAGACCAGCTCCGGCACAATGCGGTAATGCAGCGGGCTCGGGTAGAGGAAGACCTGCGCGCCGGTAAACAGCGGCGTCAGCAGGCCAACCGTCAGGCCGAAGGAGTGGAAAAGCGGCAACGCCGACATAAAGCGGTCATTGGCGGTGAAATCGGCAATGGTGCGGATCTGCTCGACGTTCGCCAGCAGGCTCTTATGGCTGTGCACCACCCCTTTCGGGTTGCCCTCGGAGCCGGAGGTAAAGAGGACCAGCGCCGGATCTTCCGGTTTCTGCTCCACCTGGGCGCGGTGCGGCATCAGCAGATGGCGGAAAATCCACAGCTTATCTTCAAAGGTGACATCCCCTTTCAGATCTTCGAGATAGACCCAGCGCACCTGAGTAAGTTGCTCCGGCAGATGCCACAGCTTGCCCTTATCCATAAAGGTGCGGGAGGTGAAGATGGTTTTGATTTGCGCCGCGGTAATCGCGCTGCTCATCCCTTTCACCCCGGCGGTGTAGTTCATCATCGCCGGAATGCGCCCGCGCGCAATGGCACCAAAGATCACCGCCGCGCTGATGCCGGCGTTCGGCAGCATAAGGCCGATTTTCTCGCCCTGCGCGCTGTATTTATCGAGGATGCGCGCCACAAAGAGGGTTTTGGTCAGCAGTTTGCGGTAGCTGTCCGGCGTGAAGTTGATATCTTCCACGCAGGGCTTGCTGGCACCGTAACGGTACTGGGCGCTGAGCAATGCTTCGAACAGCGTTTCGCGCGGGCGCACCGCCATGCGGGCTTCCATCATAATCTGGTGCAGCATTTCGCCGGCAATCTTGCGGCGGTCACGCGCGCGCGGCGCATCCGGCATCGGCAGCTGCGTCGGTGGCAGAATATGCAGGGTAATGCGCGGGAAGAGGCGCTGTTTAACCAGCCCTTTCAGGCGGCTGAAGAAGGTCAGCTCCGCACCATCAATACGCAGCGGGATGACCGTCGCGCCGGATTTCGCGGCGACAAAACCGGCCCCTTCATAAATCTTCATCAGCGAGCCGGACACGGAGATGCGCCCTTCCGGGAAAATAACTACCGGGCGGCCTTCGCCAATCAGGCGAACCAGATGTTTAACTGACATGGGCTTGGTCGGGTCGAGAGGGACAAAATCGATGATTTTGCTGACCCAGCGCATATACCACTGCTCGCTAATTGAGGTGTAGACCGCAAAGACCGGACGCCCGGGAAGGAACAGCGCCAGTAAAATGCCATCAATAAATGAGACATGATTGGGGGTGATTAATACCCGGTCGCCGTTTAAAGGCGCGGTATCGCCGGTCAGCTGTACACGGAACAAGACGCGAAACAGGCCGCGGAAAAAGCCCAGTAGCATTTCAACTCCTTTTGCCAGTCATTGAGGCATGTGATTCAGAGTCTGGCAGATTACATGAGAAGTGCGGAGGGATAAAACGCAGGCAAAAAAAAACCTGCGCGTCCGCGCAGGTTGGTGCAATCAATAAGTACGAAAAGCGTACTGAATAAATCACCAATCAATACCTCTGGGACGTCGATTGTCACCTGCGCCTGGATGCGCTACCAGCGGGAAAAAGCAAGAGAATGAGCCGAAGTGAAACGAGGTGTGTCGATTAGCGATTACTGTTACACGGCAGGATAAAAAAAACCTGCGCATCTGCGCAGGTCGGTGTAAGTCGAGTGTGCAACGTAGCGTTGCGCTCACCTATCAATACCTCTGGGATGAACAGAGTCGCACGGTCGGGCCGCAGACAACCAGCGGTCAATCGAAACAGGCTTTCGCAAAGTGTAAGTAAAGGTTCTCAGTGTGTGCATTTGCAACGCCGCGCATGTAACGTTTTCACGATGCGCGCCGCGCTGGCTCACGTTTGCAAAGACTGGTACACGCGCCGCCTTGAACAGACGCCCCTTTTCCGTAACACTAACTGCAGTGTAAACGCTTACCCAGGAAGGTAGAGAATGGCGACGATTAAAGACGTTGCGCGGCTGGCCGGGGTCTCGGTTGCGACGGTGTCGCGCGTGATCAACAGCTCACCAAAAGCCAGTGAAAACTCGCGCCAGGCGGTACAGAGCGCGATGGATTCGCTTAATTACCACCCGAACGCCAACGCCCGCGCGCTGGCGCAGCAATCGACCGAGTCGGTGGGGCTGGTGGTGAGCGACGTATCGGATCCCTTTTTCGGCGCGATGGTAAAAGCCGTTGAGCAGGTCGCCTCCGCCACCGGCAACTTTCTGCTGATTGGCAACGGCTACCACGTAGAAGAGAAAGAGCGTAAAGCGATTGAGCAGCTGATTCGCCACCGCTGCGCGGCGCTGGTGGTGCACGCCAAGGTGGTGCCGGACGAAGAGCTGGCGTCGCTGATGAAGCAGATCCCCGGTATGGTGCTGATTAACCGCATTCTGCCCGGCTTCGAGCAGCGCTGTGTGGCGCTCGACGACCGCTACGGCGCCTGGCTGGCGACGCGCCATCTGATCCAGCAGGGCCATACGCGCATTGGCTATCTCTGCTCCAACCATGAGATCTCCGACGCCGACGACCGCTTGCAAGGTTACTACGATGCGCTGAAAGAGAATGGTCTGCCGTGCAACGACAGGCTGGTAACCTTTGCCGAGCCGGACGAGAGCGGCGGCGAGCAGGCGATGACCGAGCTGCTCGGACGCGGACGCAACTCTACCGCCGTGGCCTGTTACAACGACTCGATGGCCGCAGGTGCCATGGGCGTGCTGAATGATAACGGGATTGATGTGCCGCGCGAGATTTCGCTGATTGGCTTCGATGATGTGCTGGTGTCGCGCTATGTCCGCCCGCGGCTGACTACCGTGCGTTATCCGATCGTGACGATGGCGACCCAGGCCGCCGAGCTGGCGCTGGCGCTGGCGGAAAACCGCCCGCTGCCGGAGATCACCCATCTCTTTAACCCGACGCTGGTGCGCCGTCATTCAGTGATTGCGCCGCCGGAGAGTTCATAAGGCGCACATTGCCGCTGAAACGCCGGAACCACGTAGGCCGGATAAGCGGTACGCGCCATCCGGCATTATCTCCGCGGCACCCTTGCCGGATGGCGGCTGCACCTTATCCGGCCTACCAAAACGAGCCTACAGCGACATCGATGCGACATTTATCTGCAATATGACAGCGATGGTGTTGACCCCCCGCTGAAATCGGCGAACCGAAGCGTGAATGACAAGGTCTGGACGCCATGGATGGCGGACAGAGGCGAACCGAGACAGGGACTCGTTCCAGAATGGAACGAGTAAGTCGAGTCGAGCCGGCCGCCGTCAGGCACGCGGGAGGTGAGCGCAGTGCGCAGCACCGATTTCCTCGCGGGGCCGCGGGGATTGACAAGGGGGGAGCGGTCCCCCCCTTGTCCCGTTCACCGCACCGGTGATAAAAATATTCCCCTGCACGCCTGGTGAACGGAACCCTTCCACCAAAGCCACATGCAAACCCCATTGCCGGATGGCGCGTACCGCTTATCCGGCCTACGGGATCGGTGCGTTTTGGTAGGCCGGATAAGGCGTAGCCGCCATCCGGCAATGATGCAGCGGCGCTATCTCAGCGCAATGCGATACAGATGCACGCTGGTATTCGGGTAATCTAGGCCATCCCCGATATACGCCCAGCCGAAACGCTCATAATAGTCGCGGAAAGCGGCGTAGAGGTGCAGCTGGTCAAAGCCCATCCCTTTCGCCTGCTCCATAACATGGCGCTGTAACTGCCCGGCCAGCCCCTGGCCGCGCGCACTCTCTTTTACGTAGAGCGCAGCAAGCCATGGGTAAAGATCCTGGCGGCTGATCAAATCGCAGCGCCACAGCCCGACGGTGCCCAGCAGTTCCTCGCCCTCGACCAGCACATAAGTCAGCGGCAGCTGTCCCGGCGTCTGGCTGTGCTCAATAATGCTGGCGAAAAACTCTCGCGACAGCGAGTCGCCAAACTCCTGCCACAGCCAGTCGGTCACCTGCCCCGCATGCTGCGGTGCCTCATAAAGCGGCAGAATAGTCACATCAACTTCCCCTGAAAAATCGGCACCGACTCAAACAGATAGCCATCAAAGTCCGGTGCGTCTTCGTCCGACAGCTCCAGCAGGCTTTTTTTAACGTTTTCGAGATGCTGCCACATCGCCTGCCAGGCACCCATCACATCGCGGCGGCGCAGCGCGGCCAGCAGGGTTTGCCGGTCGCCGAGCCACTTCAGGCGGTAGGCGCGGCTGGCGATATGCACGTTGAACTGCTGCCATAGCGGGCTGCTGTCCATGTGATGCCAGATGCTCTCGACCGTTGCCAGCAGCATCTGGTTTTGCGACGCGCCCGCCAGCACCAGGTGGAACATCTTGCTGTTGTCCTGCGAAGTGTCATTGAGGGCGATGGCGCGCTGCTCCTGCTCGAGGATGCGCCGAAGATTGTCGATATCCGCCCGCGTCGCCATTTTGGCGGCAAAGGCGGCGATATTGCTCTCCAGTAGCTGGCGCGCCTGAAGGATCTCAAAGGGGCCGACATCGCTGCTTAAAAAGCGCTCCTCTTCGTTTTCATGGGCCTGAGGAATGCGCATCACATAGACCCCGGAGCCCTGGCGAATATCCACCGTGCCCTGCAACTCCAGCATCAGCAGGGCTTCACGCACGATGGTACGGCTGACGCCATACTTCTCGGCAATATTGCGCTCCGGCGGCAAGCGCGAGCCAACGGGGTAGTGACCCTCGATGATCTGCTCACGCAGATCGTCGCCAATCTCCTGGTACTGTTTTTTCTCCGGCGGGACGACGGCCTTCTCCACGATATCACCTGCACTTATCAGTCGTTGCGCTATCTTACTTCATCATCAAGGGTCAGGGTCAACTGACGCTCATCGCTGAGCTGGCGAAACCAGCCAAGGGACTTTTTCGGCCTGCGGTCGCGGTTGTGTTGCAGGTCGATCTCCACCAGCCCATAGCGGTTTTTGAAGGCATTCATAGGTGAGACATTATCGGTAAACGCCCACAGCATATAGCCCTGGCAGTTTGACCCCGCCTCCTTCGCGCGCAGCGCCTGGTAGAGGTGCGCGGCGATAAAGTCGATGCGGTAATCATCCTCAATGGTGCCCTGCGCGTTGCGAAACTGCCCTTCGTTCTCAATACCCATGCCGCTCTCCGCCACGAACCACGGAATATTGCCGTAGTCGTTTTTAAGACGCATCGCCATATCAAAAACGATCTCCGGCAGGATCTCCCAGCCGCGCGAGGTGTTCATCTTGCGCCCCGGCAGCTCAAACGGCTCGTAATAGTAGGCCGGATGGAAAGGCGTTTCCGGGTGCCACGCGCGGGACGGGGCTTTGACGCGGTGCGGATAGTAGAGGTTAATCCCCAGCTCATCGACGGTGTTATCGCGAATAATCGCCAGCTCCTCGTCGCTGCACTCCCACTTCACCCCATGTTTCTCCAGCAGCGCCAGCAACTCCGCCGGGTAGTGCCCTTTAACCATCGGGTCGAGAAACACCCGGTTGTAGAAGAGATCGTAGCGCTCCGCCGCCAGCAGATCGTGCGGCGCGCGCGAACGCGGGTAGGTCACTTCCGGGTTGAGAATGCAGCCGACGCTGCCCTTGTACCCCTTCTCACGAAACAGCTTCACCACTTTCGCGGTGGCGAGGTTTTTATGATGGTTCCACTGCATCCAGGTCGAGGTGTTCTGCTCATAGGGCCAGCGCAGCGCATCAAGGTAGACGCGGGTCTGCACCACAATTGGCTCATTAAAGGTGAACCAGCGCGTCACCTTCTGGTGGTAGCGCGCAAACACCTTTTCGACATAGAGCAGGTAGAGTTCGACCACTTTTTTCGACGCCCAGCCGCCGTAGGTTTCCAGCAGATAACCGGGCAGCTCATAGTGTTCGAGGCAGATCATCGGCGCAATGCCGTGGCGCGCCATCTCATCAAACAGCTCGTCGTAGTAAGCGGCGTAGCGCTCATCCACCACGCCGTTTTCATAATCAGTGAGAAAACGCGACCAGTTGATCGAGGTGCGGTAGTGGGTTAAGCCCGCCTGCTTCATCAGCTGCACATCTTCGCGAAAGCGCTGGTAGAAATTGGTCGCCACCGCCGGGCCGTAGCCCTGGTGCCAGACGTGACGATCGTTTTTGTACCAGAGATCGGGCCACGAATCCTGGCCCTCGCGTTTGTCCTTCCACCCTTCCGTTTGCCAGGCCGACGCAGCAGCACCGAGGATAAAGTCAGGCGGGATGGTGACGGTTTTGGTGCTCATAACGTCCTCACACTTTCGGCGTAGAAGAGGTGGCTTCCGCTTGCAGCTGCGCCTGCTCGGCGCGGCGTGAGGCAATCTTCACAAACGGCAGATAGATGATGATGGCGGTCAGGATGCAGATAAGCTGCGTGATCACCGCCCCCATCGATCCGGCGGTAGAGAGCCAGGCGTTGATCAGCGGCGGCGTGGTCCACGGCACCATCACCACCGCTTTACCGGCAAAACCGCTGGCGGTAGCGAAGTAACCGATCGAGCCGGTCACCAGCGGCGTGATAATAAAGGGGATCGCAAGGATCGGGTTGAGCATGATCGGCATACCGAAAATCACCGGTTCGTTGATGTTGAAGATCCCAGGGCCTATCGACAGCTTGGCGATTTCTTTCATCTCTTTGCGCTTGGTGGCGATCATCACCGCCACCAGCAGGCCGATGGTCAGCCCCGATCCGCCGATGCTCATATAGACATCCCAGAACGGCATGGTGATGATGTTCGGCACCTCTTTGCCCTGCTCAAAGGCGCTCATATTGACGGTGATCGCCCCCAGCAGCAGCGGTTCGCGGATCGGTTTGATCATCTGGTTACCGTGGATGCCAATCACCCAGAAGAGCTGGGCGACAAACATCAGCAGCAAGATCCCCGGCAGGCTCTGCACCACCCGCTCCAGCGGCTGTTGCACCACCTGGTAAACCGCGTCATAGAGATACATGCCGGTCAGCTGGTGGAAAATAAAGCCGAAGGTGGCAATCGCGGTAGTGGTGATGATCGCCGGGATCAGGGCGGAGAATGAGGCAGAGACGTTGGGCGGCACGGTGTCCGGCATCTTGATCTTCAGCCCTTCGCGCGTCTCCAGCCAGCAGTAAATCTCCACCGACAAAATGGCGATAAACATGCCGAGGAACAGGCTGCGGGTATCGGAGAACTGGCGCAGCAGCACATCTTTCACCACGTGCATCTGGCCATCGACCAGCATTTCAACGGTGGTCGGCGTCACGCAGATAAAGCAGATCACCGCCAGCAGGCCAGGAAACAGCGTACGGATACCGTTGATACGCCCCAGTTCAATACCGATTAAGAACACCGCCCCGATATTGAGGAAGTTAAGCGTGGCGTAGTTGATGGCGCTGGTAATCGGCTTTAGCGCCGCCAGAAAGGAGAGCGACTGGAAGCTGGCGAGCCCGTTTTTCGGGTCCAGCACCATGTTGGAGATCAGCACAGAGAAAGCGCCGACAATGATCACCGGCATCAGGGTAATGAATGAGGCCTTGATGGCCATAATGTAGCGATAGCTGTTGAATTTCGTCGCGAAACTCCCCAGCGAATCGATGAGCTTTTCTTGTAGGGCCATGAGTTAACACCTCAGTAAAGGAGCTTTTTTATCGATGCAGGGATACCGCTGTCGTCCCATTTGGCATACCAAAAATAGCCACGCCCGGCGAAAAGTTCTGTGATGCGCCTCGCAACACCCAATCTGGTATTCCAAAATGCGGCATAGCGCGCATTTGGCATACCACCTTACGGATTGCAGGGATTTACGGAAAAAAGGAGGGGCGATCCCGCTATCTACAAGCGGGATCGTGGATCAGGTTTAGAACTGCTCGAGGCCGATCAGCTCTTCAATGGTCTGGCGACGGCGGATCAGGCGCGCCACGCCGTTATCAAACAGCACTTCCGGCAGCAGCGGGCGGCTGTTGTAGTTTGAGGACATCGACGCGCCATACGCGCCGGTATCGTGCAGGACTAAATAGTCCCCGGCTTTCACCGCCGGCAGCGGGCGCGTTTCCACTTTGCCGCCCTCTTGCTGGGTAAAGACATCGCCCGATTCGCACAGCGGACCGGCAACCACGGTGTCGATGCGCGCCGCGTCGCGCAGGTCGCGCCCGTCGGCGGCCAGCGCCGTAATGTGGTGATAGCTGCCGTACATCGCCGGGCGCATCAGATCGTTAAACCCGGCGTCGATCAGCACAAAGTGGCGGCTACCCATGGTTTTCACACTGCGCACCTGGGAGATCAGCACGCCCGACTCCGCCACCAGAAAGCGCCCCGGTTCGATCTCCAGTTTTACCGCATGGCCGAGATGCTGCGCGATTTTTTCCCGCGCGGCGTTCCACAGGCCGTAGTAGTGCGCGGTATCAACCGGCTCTTCGCCTTCGTGATAGGGGATCGACAGGCCGCCACCGGCGGAGATAGCCGGCAGATCCTGACCAAAGTCGATCACCTGCTGCACCATCGCGCCGCACACCTGCTCAAGGTGACCATAATCAACGCCGGAGCCGATATGCATGTGGATGCCCGCCAGTTGCAGGCCGTAACGCTGCATCACCTCCAGCGCCGCACCCATGTCGCTATACCAGATCCCATGTTTGCTATTCTCGCCGCCGGTGTTGGTTTTCTGGCTGTGACCGTGACCAAAACCGGGGTTAACGCGCAGCCAGACGCGGTGGCCTGGCGAAACGGCACCGAGCTGCTCGAGCATATCTACCGAACCGGCGTTCACCGCGATGCCCAGTTCGCTGACGCGGGCGATCGTCGCCTCATCCAGCACATCGGCGGTAAAGACAATATCGTCCGGGTGTGTTTTCGGATCGTAACCCGCCGCCAGCGCACGCTCGATTTCGCCCAGCGACACCGAATCCACCTTCACCCCCTGCTCGCACATCAGGCGCAGAATATGGATGTTAGAGCAGGCTTTCTGGGCAAAACGGATGACGTCAAAGTCGCGCAGTTTGGCGATTTGCGCACGAATGATTTGCGCATCGTAAACCCATACCGGGCAGCCAAATTCCGCAGGCAGTTGCAGCAGGTTAGCGGCGTTGAGGTCGGTTTCTGTCTGGTGTAGCGAGCGTGGCATAACAACTCCGTCAGCAATCTTTTTTATGATTACGCCATAGGTTTGAGCGAATAAAAAATATCGTTTTATCGCGGGGCTATGCAAAAATGATATGGATAACCTTCTGCAACTGGATCATCTCATGCCCGCTGTTAACCTGCGCCATATCGAAATTTTTCACGCCGTGATGACCACCGGCAACCTGACCGAGGCCGCGGCCATGCTGCACACCTCGCAGCCAACCGTCAGCCGGGAGCTGGCGCGCTTTGAAAAGGTGCTGGGTCTGACGCTGTTTGAGCGCTCGCGCGGGCGGCTGCACGCCACGGTGCAGGGGCTGCGGCTGTTTGAAGAGGTGCAGCGATCCTGGTACGGGCTGGACAGGATCGTCAGCGCGGCGGAGAGCCTACGTGAGTTTCGCCAGGGGGAGCTGTCGGTCGCCTGTCTGCCGGTCTTTTCGCAATCCTTTTTACCGTTGCTGTTGCAGCCCTTTCTCGCCCGCTACCCGGACGTCAGCCTCAACATTGTGCCGCAGGAGTCGCCGCTGCTGGAGGAGTGGCTCTCGGCGCAGCGCCACGATTTGGGCCTGACCGAAACGCTCTCGACGCCCGCAGGCACCGAGCGCACGCCGCTGCTGACCTGTAATGAAGTGTGCGTGATGCCAGAGGATCATCCGCTGGCGCAGAAAAGGGTGCTGACACCGGCGGATTTTCAGGGGGAGAACTACATCAGTTTGTCGCGTACCGACAGCTATCGTCAGCTGCTTGACGCCCTGTTTAGTGAGCACCAGGTGAAGCGCCGCATGGTGCTGGAAACCCACAGCGCGGCGTCGGTTTGCGCAATGGTGCGCGCCGGGGTCGGCATTTCCGTGGTGAACCCGCTGACCGCTCTCGACTATGCCACCAGCGGCGTGGCGGTGCGGCGTTTCAGCATCGATGTGCCCTTTACCATCAGCCTTGTGCGCCCGCTGCACCGCCCCGCTTCCGCACTGGTCGATACCTTTGCCGAACATCTGCAGGCAGCCATGCCGCGTATTACCGCGCCGCTGGCCGCCATGCTCGGCGAGGATTAAGAGAGCATAAAATCGACCGCGGCGGCAGCATGCAGCGCAGCCGTGTCGAACACCTTAATCGGGCTGTGGGTTTCAGGCAGCAGCAGGCCGATTTCGGTACAGCCAAAAATCACCCCTTCCGCCCCTTCGCTCGCCAGCTGTTTAATCACATTCATAAAGTAGTAGCGCGATTCGTCGCTGAAGGTGCCAAGGCAGAGCTCATCAAAGATGATCTCATTGATACGCTGACGATCTTCCGGGCCGGGCACCGTAGTTCTGATGGCGAACTGCTTCTCCAGCCGCCCGCGATAAAAATCCTGCTCCATGGTGTAGCGTGTACCCAGCAGCGCGACATTGCGCAGCCCGGCATTTTCAATGGCGTGGCCGGTGGCATCGGCAATGTGCAGGAAAGGGATCTGGCAGCGCTCCTCAATTTGCCCCGCCACTTTGTGCATGGTGTTGGTACAGAGCACAATCGCCTGCGCCCCGGCCTGCTCAAGACCCGCTGCCGCCTGGCCGAGGATATCTCCGGCTTTGTGCCACTGCGCGGTGGCCTGGCAGGTTTCAATCTCATGAAAATCGAGGCTATGCAGCAGCAAGCTTGCGGAGTGCAAGCCACCCAGGCGTGCTTTAACGCCCTCGTTAATCAGCCGATAGTAGGGAATGGTCGATTCCCAGCTCATGCCGCCCAGCAGTCCAATTGTTTTCATCGCCTTTCTCCGTCTCGTTCTCGCGCAATCATGCAAAGTTGTGATCGACTTTCAACTTCTCCGGCCCGGCGTTTATTTTTCCGCCACCGTGAGATAAATTATTTAAAACATTGTTTCACTATCTCTTACCGACTACAGGACAGCCCGATGTTTATCTTTCATAAAGACACGCAACTTGACGACCTGGGCAACGGCGTTACGCGCCGTATTCTCGCCCATGGCGGCAAAATGATGGCGGTTGAAGTTATGTTCGAACAGGGCGCTATAGGCCCGATGCATAACCACCCTCATGAGCAGCTCACCTATGTTTTATCCGGGGAGTTCGAATTTACCATCGGTGATGAGAAACATATCGTCACCGCAGGCGATACACTTTACAAGCAACCGCACATTATGCACGGCTGCGTCTGTCTGAAGCCGGGTACCCTGCTCGATACCTTCACGCCGATTCGCGAAGATTTTCTGCAATCCTGAGTTTTTGAGCCGTGAAAAGCGCCTCCCGCCGTGGAGGCGTTTTTATTTCTGCGCCATAAATAATCCTTCGCCAGATAATGGTTTAAATATTGAATGATTTCACCGCGCGATATTTTTCTCTGCCCCTTCGCTTGTCGAAATACCCGCTTTTTATTTACTGAAAAGCCCGCGCTTTTTACCTGAAAATGACTGCCAAATCACTTTATTGAAACATCGTTTCGACTTCGATCACATTTCAGCAATTTAACGAATGACGGCACATTTAAACACAATAAAATATTTTAAAACGATGTTTTACAATTCAAGAACGCAAGTTCAGAGGATTTTAAAACCCGGAATAATGCCAATAATTTCCGGCAGTTACAGATTTTAAACGCTTTGATTTCATTAAATATTGTGATCTAACGCACCCTTTGTTGCGTGAAAGGGCGGCGGCTCTCCGAATCCGAATTACACATTGCTCGCCAGGTAGGTATCTATGAATGAAAACAGACTACTGGGATTGGCCTGGATATCACCTTACATAATAGGGTTGATTGTCTTTACCGCTTTCCCATTCATCTCATCCTTCTTTCTCAGTTTTACTGAGTATGATCTGATGAGCCCGCCGGTATTTAATGGCATCGAAAACTACCGCTACATGTTTACTGAAGATACCCTCTTCTGGAAATCGATGGGCGTGACGTTTGCTTATGTCTTTTTAACCATTCCGCTGAAGCTGGCCTTTGCGCTGGGCATCGCCTTTGTGCTCAATTTTAAATTGCGCGGCATCGGCTTTTTCCGCACCGCTTACTACATTCCGTCGATCCTCGGCAGCTCGGTTGCTATCGCGGTGTTGTGGCGCGCGCTGTTCGCCATCGATGGCTTGTTAAACAGCTTTATCGGCGTCTTTGGCCTTGATCCTGTTAACTGGCTCGGCGAGCCGTCGCTGGCGCTGATGTCGGTGACGCTGCTGCGCGTCTGGCAGTTCGGTTCGGCGATGGTGATCTTCCTGGCGGCGCTGCAAAACGTTCCGCAGTCGCAGTATGAAGCGGCGATGATCGACGGCGCCAGCAAATGGCAGATGTTTATGAAGGTGACTGTGCCGCTGATTACGCCGGTGATCTTCTTCAACTTCATCATGCAGACCACGCAGGCGTTCCAGGAGTTTACCGGCCCGTACGTGATTACCGGCGGCGGCCCGACCTACTACACCTATCTCTTCTCGCTCTACATCTACGACACCGCGTTCAAATATTTCGATATGGGTTACGGCGCAGCGCTGGCCTGGGTGCTCTTCCTGGTGGTGGCGGTCTTTGCCTCTGTCGCCTTTAAGTCCTCGAAGTATTGGGTCTTCTACTCTGCCGATAAGGGAGGCAAAAATGGCTGATGTTCAACACCTTACGCCGGGCATGAAAGAGGCTGAACGTGAAGTGGCGCGCACCCTGCGCCGCGAGAAAATCAGCGCCTGGATCCGCTACACGATCCTGCTGCTGGTCGGCCTGCTGATGCTCTACCCGCTGGCGTGGATGTTCTCGGCGTCGTTCAAACCGAACCATGAAATCTTCACCACCCTCGGGCTGTGGCCGAACCACGCCACCTGGGACGGTTTTATCAACGGCTGGAAAACCGGCACCGAATACACCTTCGGCCATTACATGCTCAATACCTTTAAGTATGTAATCCCGAAAGTGATCCTGACGATCATCTCGTCGACGGTGGTGGCGTACGGTTTTGCGCGCTTTGAGATCCCGTGGAAGAACTTCTGGTTCGGCACGCTGATCGCCACCATGCTGCTGCCGAGCACCGTGCTGCTGATCCCGCAATACCTGATGTTCCGTGAAATGGGCATGCTCAACAGCTATATGCCGCTCTACCTGCCGCTGGCTTTCGCCACCCAGGGCTTCTTTGTCTTTATGTTGATTCAGTTCTTACGCGGCGTGCCGCGCGATATGGAAGAAGCGGCGCAGATTGATGGCTGTAATTCGTGGCAGGTGTTGTGGTACGTGGTGGTGCCGATCCTGAAACCGGCGATTATCTCTGTGGCGCTGTTCCAGTTTATGTGGTCGATGAACGACTTTATCGGGCCGCTGATCTACGTCTACAGCGTGGATAAATACCCCATCGCGCTGGCGCTGAAAATGTCTATCGACGTGACCGAAGGCGCACCGTGGAACGAAATTCTGGCAATGGCGAGTATCTCCATTCTGCCGTCCATCATTGTCTTCTTCCTGGCACAGCGCTACTTCGTACAGGGCGTCACCAGCAGCGGAATCAAAGGTTAAGAGGGAAGTATCATGGCTGAAGTAATTTTCAACAAACTGGAAAAGGTCTACTCCAACGGCTTCAAAGCGGTACATGGTATCGACCTGAAAATCGCCGACGGTGAGTTTATGGTGATTGTTGGCCCCTCCGGCTGCGCCAAATCGACCACCCTGCGCATGCTGGCAGGGCTTGAGACCATCAGCGGCGGCGAAGTGCGCATCGGTGAGAAGATTGTCAACAACCTCGCGCCGAAGTCGCGCGGCATCGCCATGGTGTTCCAGAACTACGCGCTCTATCCGCATATGACCGTGCGCGAAAACCTCGCCTTCGGCCTGAAGCTGAGCAAAATGCCGAAGGATGAGATCGCACGCCAGGTAGATGAAGCGGCGAAAATTCTCGAACTGGAGGAGTTAATGGATCGTCTGCCGCGCCAGCTCTCCGGCGGCCAGGCGCAGCGCGTGGCCGTTGGCCGTGCGATTGTGAAAAAACCAGATGTCTTCCTATTTGACGAACCGCTCTCCAACCTTGATGCCAAGCTGCGCGCCTCGATGCGCATCCGCATTTCGGATCTGCATAAGCAGTTAAAAAGCTCCGGTAAACCGGCGACCACCGTGTATGTGACCCACGATCAGACCGAAGCGATGACCATGGGCGACCGCATCTGCGTGATGAAGCTCGGCCATATCATGCAGGTCGATACGCCGGATAACCTCTATCACTTCCCGAAAAACATGTTCGTCGCGGGCTTTATTGGCGCGCCGGAGATGAACATCAAACCGGCGAAAATTGTGCAGAAAGAGGGTTCCCTGCACATTACCGTCGGCCAGGAGACGCTGGCGCTTAACGCTCATCAGCAGGAGAGAGTCGCGGCTTATGCCGACAAAGAGGTCTTCTTTGGCGTGCGTCCGGAGTTTGTCTCCGTCGCCGATGAGCCCTTCAGCGACGACTGCGGCGCGGGCGATCTGGTGCGCGTCGAAAACATGGGCCACGAGTTCTTCGTCTACCTGAAAGTCGCCGACTATGAGCTAACCGCCCGCATTCCCTCTGATGAAGCCAGGCCGTTGATTGCTAAGGGGCTTCACCGGAAGGTGTACTTTAAGTTCGACATGAATAAGTGCCATATCTTTGACGCGAAAACGGAACAGAACATCTCTCTATAGCTAAAAACATGCGGGCCGCGTCAGGCGGCCTCAGCGTGACCTACATAAACTGGAGTATAAAAATGAAAAAAGTGCTAATCGGCGCAGCTATCTCCGCAACCCTGGGCATGTGCGCTGTACCCGCCACCGCCGCTGACAATGTTGATTTGCGTATGTCCTGGTGGGGCGGCAACGGTCGTCACCAGGTCACCTTAAAAGCGCTGGAAGAGTTCCATAAACAGCATCCCGATATTACCGTGAAGTCCGAATATACCGGCTGGGACGGGCACCTCTCCCGTCTGACCACGCAGATCGCCGGCGGCACCGAGCCGGACGTGATGCAGACCAACTGGAACTGGCTGCCGATCTTCTCAAAAAACGGCGAGGGTTTTTACGACCTGAACCAGGTGAAAGATATTATCGATCTCAGCCAGTTCGACGCTAAAGAGCTGCAAACCACCACCATTAACGGCAAGTTAAACGGTATTCCTATCTCGGTCACCGCGCGCGTCTTCTACTTCAATGACGAGCAGTGGAAAAAAGCGGGCGTTAGCTTCCCGAAAACCTGGGATGAGCTGATGGCGGCGGGTAAAACCTTTGAGAGCAAGCTGGGCAAGCAGTACTACCCGGTCGTGCTGGAGCACCAGGATACGCTGGCGCTGCTCAACTCTTATATGGTGCAGAAGTACAACATTCCGGCCGTTGACGAAAAGACCAAGAAGTTCAGCTACAGCAAAGAGCAGTGGGTTGAGTTCTTCCAGATGTACAAAAAGCTGGTCGACAGCCACGTGATGCCGGATTCGAAATACTACGCCTCGTTCGGTAAGAGCAACATGTATGAGATGAAGCCGTGGATCGAGGGCGAATGGGGCGGCACCTATATGTGGAACTCCACCATCACCAAATACTCCGACAACCTGAAGCCACCGGCCAAACTGGTATTGGGCGACTACCCGATGCTGCCGGGCGCGACCGATGCGGGGCTGTTCTTTAAACCGGCGCAGATGCTGTCGATTGGTAAGTCGACCAAACATCCGAAAGAGGCGGCGCAGGTGATTAACTTCCTGCTGAACAGCAAAGAAGGTGTGCAGACGCTGGGCCTTGAGCGCGGTGTGCCGCTGAGCAAAGCGGCGGTTGAGACGCTGACCGCCAGCGGGGTTATCAAAGAGGAGGATCCGGCGGTCGCGGGCCTGCGTCTGGCGCAGTCGCTGCCGGCAAAACTCTCCGTGTCGCCATATTTTGACGATCCGCAGATTGTGGCGCAGTTCGGTACCGCGATTCAGTACATCGATTATGGCCAGAAAACCGTTGAAGAGACCGCGACGGACTTCCAGCGCCAGGCTGAGCGTATCCTCAAGCGTGCCATGCGTTAATCAGGTTAAAAATTGAAGCTGTAACAAGGATTTGTAGGCCGGATAAGCGCTTGCGCGCCATCCGGCAATTCATCACACGCCGATATTGCGCAGCTTCTCCCCGGACATCAAACGACGCTCGATATGCTCCAGCGTAACGTTTTTCGTCTCCGGCACCAGCCAGAAGGTGACACCTACAAACGCCAGGTTCAGGGCGGTATAGAGCCAGAACGTGCCCGCCGCACCAATCGCATCCAGCAGTGTCAGGAAGGTCGCGCCGATAATCATGTTCGACACCCAGTTGGTGGTGGTGGAACAGGTGATACCAAAATCGCGGCATTTGAGCGGCTGGATCTCAGAACACAAAATCCACACCACCGGCGCGGCGCTCATTGCATATCCGGCGATACAGAGCATCGTCATCCCAACCGACACCCACGACAGGCCGCTCGACGCCGTACCGTTATCAAACTGCATCAGGCAGTAGCCGAGGATCAACGTACCAATCGCCATCACGCTAAAGCCGATTTTCAGCGCCGGTTTGCGCCCGGCTTTGTCCACCGTAAAGACGGCGATAAAGGTGGCGAACATAAAGGTCAGGCCAACCACCAGCGTGGCGATCATCTGCTCTTCCGTGGTGGTAAAACCGGCCATCTTAAAGATGCGCGGCGCGTAATACATGATGATGTTCATGCCGGTGAACTGCTGCATCGCCTGCAGCAACATGCCGAGAAAGACCGCGCGGCGCACGTTGCGGTTGTTCTTGAACAACTGAAAGCCGCCCTGCTTCAACTTCAGGCTTTCGCGAATTTCATTCAGCTCTTCACGCGCTTTTTCCGACGTATCGCGCAGCATGCGCAACACCTCTTCCGCTTCAATATGACGCCCTTTCTGCGCCAGCCAGCGCGGGCTGTTGGGTAAAAAGATCACCAGGATAATCAATAAAACAGCCGGTAGCGCCAGCACGCCGAGCATCGCCCGCCAGTTGCCGCTGTAGCTAAAGGCGGTATCAGAGAGAAACGCCAGCACAATCCCCAGCGTTACCATCAGCTGATACATGCTGATCATCTTGCCGCGCACGTTTTCGCTCGCCATCTCAGAGAGATAGAGCGGCGCGGTGTAGGAAGCAATACCGACCGCGACGCCAAGCAGCACGCGGGAGATGAGCAGCACTTCGACGCTGGTGGCAAACGCCGAGCCGAGCGAACCGGCCACAAAAAGAATCGCCCCCACCATCAGGCTGTATTTACGGCCGAGGCGGAAAGAGAGCCAGCCGTTGAACAGCGCGCCAATCGCCGCGCCGAGCATCATGCTGCTCACCACCCACTCCTGCAGCCGGTTGCTTAAGGTGAAGTGATCGGTAATAAACGGCAACGCGCCGGCAATCACGCCGATATCAAGGCCAAACAGCAGCCCGGCGACCGCGGCGGAAACAGAGACAAACATATTCATGCGTCGGGTATCACGCAGCGCACGGGGTAAAGCGACAGAATCATTACTGAGAAAAGCCATTATTATTTCCTGCCTGCACAGAATAAGACGTTATATGAAAGTAAGGCAGCGACGGGAAAAGCGTCAGTGAGGAAAACGCGAAGATATGGATAAAATAGCTGTCAGCTACTGTTTTGTGATGGAGTTTACAATTTTGAAAATAGTGTTTAAGCGCTAAACTATTTTTAATTAGCTTATTTTTAAGCATATTTTAACGTTAGCGAAATAATTAAGAGTAAATGATATGGATATTTCAATTTGTTGCGTATGGACAAATAATATGCAGATATAAAAAAACCTGCCGCAGCAGGTTCTTTTATATATCGCGCAGGGATTAACGCGCCAGCCAGCCGCCATCAACAGCGATGGTGTAGCCATTAATGTAATCAGAGGCTTTTGAGGAGAGGAACACCACCGGCCCCATCAGATCGCTCGGCAGGCCCCAGCGGCCAGCCGGAATGCGATCGAGGATCTCGGCGCTACGCTGTTCGTCAGCACGCAGCTGCTGGGTGTTGTTGGTTGCCATATAACCCGGCGCAATCGCGTTAACGTTGATGTTGTGCTTCGCCCACTCGTTCGCCAGCAGACGGGTCACGCCCATCACGCCGCTTTTCGAAGCGGTATAAGAAGGCACCCGGATGCCGCCCTGGAAGGAGAGCATCGAGGCGATGTTGATGATTTTGCCGCCGTTGCCCTGGGCGATAAAGTGCTTCGCCGCCGCCTGAGACATAAAGAAGACGCTCTTGATGTTCAGGTTCATCACGTCATCCCAGTCCTGCTCGCTGAAATTGATCGCATCTTCGCGGCGGATCAGACCGGCGTTATTCACCAGGATATCGATTTTGCCGAACTCGGCGACCGCGCGCTCAAGCAGTGCAGGAATGCCGTCGATCTTACGCAGATCGGCGGTCAGGCTCAGAAAGCGGCGGCCCAGCGCGGTGACGCGCTCGATAGTTTCAGTCGGTTCAACAATGTTGATGCCGACGATGTCGCAGCCCGCTTCGGCGAGGCCCAGCGCCATGCCCTGCCCCAGACCGGTATCGCAACCGCTCACTACCGCAACTTTACCTTGAAGAGAAAATGCATCCAGAATCATGTGAGTTCCTTAATCTATCAGCGCCTGTCACGGACAGGCAGAGTGTTTGCTGCCCGCAATTAGCGCAGATCTTTTACGGCAACGTGGTCCATGTCATCAAAGACCTGGTTTTCGCCCACCATCCCCCAGATGAAGGTGTACGCGCGCGTACCGACACCTGAATGGATTGACCAGCTTGGTGAAATCACCGCTTGTTCGTTC